>JANWLR010000001.1 GCA_025450755.1 Sphingomicrobium sp.
TTCCTGGGCCGCTCTGGGTCGTGAAGGCGCAGATTCACGCGGGCGGCCGCGGCAAAGGCAAGTTCAAGGAACTCGGCGAATCCGCCAAGGGCGGGGTCCGCCTCGCCCATTCTGTCAACGAAGTTCGCGATAATGCTTCCGAAATGCTCGGCAAGACGCTGGTGACGGTACAGACTGGGCCGCACGGCAAGCAGGTCCAACGGCTGTACATCACAGACGGGGTCGACATCTCCAAGGAATTCTACCTGGCGCTGCTGGTCGACCGCGAGACCGGGCGAATCGCAATTGTCGCCTCGACCGAAGGCGGAATGGAGATCGAGAAGGTAGCGCACGACACGCCCGAGAAAATCGCGACGATCACGATCGATCCGGCGACCGGCCTGATGCCGCACCACGGCCGCGAGGTGGCTGCCGCCCTGGGACTGAGCGGCGACCTTGCCAAGCAGGCGGGCAAGGTGCTCGGCAGCCTCTATCAGACGTTCCTCGGAACCGACGCGTCGCAGATCGAGATCAACCCACTCGCGATCGACGACAAGGGGCGGCTGCTGGTGCTCGACGCCAAGGTAGGGTTCGACAGCAATGCCGATTTCCGCCACCCCGATCTGCAGCAGCTCCGCGATCTCACGGAAGAGGATCCAATGGAGATCGAGGCCTCGAAATATGGCCTTTCGTACATCAAGCTGGACGGCTCCATCGGCTGCATGGTCAACGGCGCTGGGCTCGCCATGGCGACGATGGACATTATCAAGCTCGAGGGCGCCGAACCCGCCAATTTCCTCGACGTCGGCGGCGGCGCCTCGAAGGAAAAGGTCACCGCGGCGTTCAAGATCATTTTGAGCGACCCGGCGGTGAAGGGAATCCTCGTCAACATCTTCGGCGGCATCATGCGCTGCGACATCATCGCCGAAGGCATCGTCGCCGCGGCTCGCGAGGTTTCGCTGAACGTTCCGCTGGTCGTGCGGCTCGAAGGCACCAACGTGCAGCAGGGTAAGGACATCCTCGCATCGTCGGGCCTTCCGATCATCGCCGCCAACGATCTGGGCGATGCTGCCAAGAAGATCGTTGCCGAAGTGAAGGCGCCTGTCGCCGCCTGATGGCCGATGTTCGCCAAGGGGGCTGCCGTTGCGGCAAGGTGCGCTTCGAGGTTAGCGACGAGCCGATCCTCACGGTCGCGTGCCACTGCACCGGCTGCCAGCGCATGAGTGCAAGCGCCTTCTCGCTGTCCGAAGGCTATTCTTCCGACGCGTTCCAGATCACGGCCGGAACCCCGGTCATCGGCGGAATTCACGGGCCGACGCGGCACTATCACTGCGACTATTGCAAAAGTTGGCTCTATACCGAGCCGGACGCAATCGAGGGCTTCGTCAACGTCCGTTCGACCATGTTCGATGAGCCGCGGCCGGAGCGGCCGTTCGTCAACGTCTTCGTAAGCGAGTCACTGCCGTGGGCCCGTACTGGCGCGGCCCATAGCTACGACAAGCTGCCCGCAATGGAGGAATGGCCGACGCTGATCGGTGCGTTCGCACAGCGGGATCGCGCCTGGTCCAAAGAGGAATTCAACCCATGAAAGTTCTGGTCGCGGTTAAACGAGTCATCGATTTCAACGTGAAGCCGCGCGTGAAGATGGACGGCTCGGGCGTCGATCTCGCCAACGTCAAGATGAGCATGAATCCCTTCGACGAAATTGCGGTCGAGGAGGCGATCCGTTTGAAGGAAAAGGGCGTCGCAACCGAGATCGTCGCTGTATCGATCGGCCCCGCCAAGGCGCAGGAAACGCTGCGCACCGCGCTTGCGATGGGAGCAGACCGCGCAATCCTCGTGCAGACGGACGAAGAGGTCGAGCCGCTCGCCGTGGCGAAGATCCTCGCCAAGATCGCCGAGGAAGAGCAGCCGCAGATGGTGATTCTCGGCAAGCAGGCGATCGACGACGACAATAATGCGACGGGGCAGATGCTGGCCGCGCTGCTGGGCTGGCCGCAGGGAACGTTCGCGTCAAAGATCGAGATTGCCGATGTCGCCACCGTTACCCGTGAGGTGGATGGTGGGCTTGAGACGGTGAAGCTAAACCTGCCCGCGGTAGTGACGACCGACCTCCGCCTTAACGAGCCGCGCTACGCCTCGCTGCCGAATATCATGAAGGCCAAGTCGAAGCCGCTCGTGGCCAAGTCGCCCGGCGATTACGGGGTCGAGGTCGCTCGGCGGCTGGAAACGCTGAAGGTCGTAGAACCGGTCAAGCGCCAGGCGGGCATCACGGTCGGAAGCGTCGACGATCTTGTCGGCAAGCTCAAGGGATTGGGGATTGCGAAATGAGTGTTCTGATCCTGGTCGAGCACGACGGAAAGAGCGTCAAGGACGCGACGCTGGCGACCGTCACTGCGGCTACAAAGCTGGGTGAGGTTCACGCGCTCGTAGCCGGAAACAATGCGGATGGCGTTGCGCAGTCCGCGGCGAAGATTGGCGGCGTCTCGAAGGTTTACGTCGCGAATGCCCCCGCTCTCGAGCACCAGCTTGCCGAGGCGGTCGCGCCCCTCATCGCGAAGCTGATGGAGAGTCACGATGCGTTTGTCGCTCCGGCGACGACGACCGGCAAGAACATCGCACCGCGAGTCGCCGCGCTTCTCGACGTGATGCAGATCAGCGACATCCTCTCGGTCGAGGGGCCGGACACCTTCACACGGCCGATCTACGCCGGCAATGCCGTCGCGACGGTAAGATCGAAGGACACGAAGAAAGTGATCACCGTCCGAACCACGGCTTTCGAGAAAGCGGCGGCTGAAGGCGGCTTGGCTTCGGTTGAAACCGTCGACTGGAGCGGCGATCCCGGCACGAGCAGCTTCGTCTCCCTCGAAGCTTCGGAAAGCGAACGGCCGGAGCTCACCAGCGCGAAGATAATCGTCTCTGGAGGTCGAGCGTTCGGCTCATCCGAGCAGTTTCATTCGCTGCTCGACCCGCTCGCCGACAAGCTCGGAGCCGCGGTCGGTGCTAGCCGCGCGGCGGTCGATGCGGGCTATGCGCCCAACGACTACCAGGTCGGCCAGACCGGCAAGATCGTCGCTCCCGAAGTCTATATTGCAATCGGCATTTCCGGCGCGATCCAGCACCTCGCCGGAATGAAGGATTCGAAGACCATCATCGCCATCAACAAGGACGAGGAAGCCCCGATCTTCCAGGTTGCGGACATCGGTCTCGTCGGCGACCTGTTCAAGATTGTCCCGGAGCTGACAAAGAAGCTTTAGGTCGACTTGTGCTTGGGCTCCGGCTTACCCCTTCGCTTGGTCGAGGCCATTTTCTTGAGCTCCTTCTCGCTCATCGAATGATCCATGCTCTTGGACGCGCCGCTGAGCGAGCTCTTGGGCTTTTCATGCTCCTTAACGGGACAGCGCGATTCCAGGCGCCGCGCTGCTGTGCTTTGGATTTAGCTGGTATTTCAGCTCTCTTGGATAGGTTCCGGATTCAGTCCCAGAACGCTTGACCGCCCGACCCACTTCGTGAGCTCGATCGATTCAACCCCGGTTGATGCGCCGACTGATTACCAGCCATTCACGCGGTTCCACACGCCGGCGATCCGCTCGCTGCCCTCCGTCACGAAATAGCGATCATAGGCCGCGGCGGTGGCGCAAGCGTGATTGGGAAGGATCATGACACGGCTGCCAACCGAAAAGCGGTCGAAGTCGATTTCACCCGAACGCGCCGTGATGATCCCGTGCTCCTGGTTGGTTGATGACACGGTCACGTCCTCGATGACCTCGCCGCTCGCGGGATCGCAGACTGCGCCATAGCCCCAGTCGACGGGCAAGTCGGCGGTGCCGCGGTCGCGGCTCAACGCCAGAAAGCCAGCATCAATCAGGACTCGTCCGTGCTGGCGGTTGTGGCCAATGACGCTCGCCATCACCCCGATTGCAATATCTTCGATTGAGCAGGTGCCGAGCTCAAATTGGACGAGATCGCCGAACGCGTACACGCCGGCGCGCACCTCGGTCACTCCGGCGAGATTTCGGGCATAATGGAGTGTCGGGGTCGAGCCGACACTGACAATCGGACACGGCAGACCGGCGTGCCGCAGCCGCTCTGCCGCCTCGACGGTGAGCGCCCGCTCCTGCTCGGCCATCGCCTCGAACTGGGCGATTGTCCGGCAATCGTAGGATGCGCCGGCGTGCGTCATCACACCGGCAAGGCTGGTCCCGAGCTGCTGTCCGATCTCGATCAGCAGCAAATCGCCCGGGCCGACGCCAGCGCGGTGGCCGTCGCTGTCGATTTCGATCAGCACCTCGATCGGCACGCCCTCGGCGTCGACGAATTCCCGCACCGAATCGGCGGCTTCGATCGTATCGAGGATGATCCTCAGCGTGCAGCCGGCGCGGATCAGCTCTGCGATTTCCGGCAGCTTCACTGGCGCTAGTCCGACGGCGTAGAGGATGTCCGTCACGCCATTTGCGAAAAAATAGCGCGCTTCTGCCAGCGTCGAGACCGTGATCGGTATGCTTTCAAAACCGGCGAGGATGCGCAGGACGTCAATCGACTTTGAGGTCTTCACATGGGGACGGAGCGTTACTCCGAGCCCGCGGACCTTGTCGCGCATGCGCTCCGCGTTCCGTTCAAGCCGGATGCGGTCAAGGATCAGCGCGGGCGTTGAAAGATCGAAGATGGTTTCGTCAGTCACGTCAGCTGAACTTGTTGTCGCGCCGGCGGCCAACCATCAACCCCCGCTCGAGATGCGCGCATAGCGCCGCATAATAGTCCGCGAGAAATCCATAGTCGTCGCCGTCGTCTGCCAGTTCCGCCTTCGTCCGGATCGTTTGCGCAACGGTCGCGACCGCGTCCGGATTCTCCTTGCGCAACACGTCCTCGAGCGTCTGCAGTTCGTAAACTCCATAAAGCTCAAGTGCCGCGCGGGGGAAAGTTCGGCGTGCCGGGTCAGCGCTCCCGACGAGGTCGGCTAAAAGGCCCTCCTTGTCGTTGCGCACCACCCATGTGCCGGCAACGAGGTCTCCAACGCGAAGGCGGTCGCGATTGAACAACGGGAAGAACAGGAAGATGCCGCTCCAGAGAAGCGCGAAGATGATGAGAAAGCTGTCGGCTACTCCGGCGGCCGCCTGAGCACCCAGGAACGACATTGGAAGGAAGATTTCGATTTCCCGCATGGCGTTGCGCCCAATCACTGCAGCGCCGGTAAGACGCGCTCCGTCTCGGGCGATGACTCGAAGACCGATAAGCCGCTTGCCCGGGGTTGCGCCGCGGCTACCCATTTCAAACAAGGAGAACCAGCCGTTCCTCAAGATGAAGAAGCCGATCAGCCAAAGCACGGCGATGGCCTCACTGGAACCCGATGCTCCAGCGCCGCTGGCCGCATAGAACAGGTACAGAAGCGCCAGCGTGAGTGCGACAAGCGCGACCACGATCAGGATCATGTCGATCAGGAATGCCGAGGCTCGGCTTGCGGCGGAGCCGAGTTCGAGCTTCAGGTCCACCCCTTCCGGCGTGATGAAGGTGCGACGGAGGCTGTCGATGACGGGCGCGCTACTCGCCAAGCGCGGATCTCCTTGTCGGCAACGCGTAGAAATAGGCGAGCCAGCCGATCAGCGCTGCGGACCCGATCAGCATCCGAAGCGTGTCGTTCGTGATGGTTTGGCGCCCGACTCCCTCGAGCAGGCCGGCAACGGCAAGCATGATCACTGCGCCTGCCATGGCTGTCGCGGCAGTGCGGCCTGCTGCGACTACCGAATCCATTCGCGAATCTTGACCCGGGAACGCGACCGCAAGACCGAGACGGATCCCGGCGGCGCCGGCGATGCAGATCGAGAAAATCTCGGTCGTCCCGTGGATCATGAGCCAGCCGATCACATTGGGGCCGAGGCCTTTGCTTGCGAACACCTCAAATAAGGCTCCAAGCATCAGGCCATTGTACAGCATCAGAAGCACCGTCGGGACCGCAAATGCGAAACCGAGCGCGAAGGCGAAGATTGCGATCTGGCTGTTGTGGGTGAACAGGAAAGTTGCGAAGACACCAAGCCATCCCTCCTTGGGCTTGTCGTATAAGGTTGAACGCAGGAACTCGGCCGAGGCCGACGGATCGCGGCCTTCGGCCATTCCTTCCGGAATGACGCTGTAGAACCAGCTCGGATCGCCGCCGATAAGCAGATAGGCGAGCAGCGCCGCGCCGAACGTCAGCACAACGCAGAACAGGGTTTCCCGCCACAGGCTTCGAACCGCGTTCGGCCAGCCAGTTGCAAAGAAGCCGGTCAGCTGGCGCCACACGGGCGTCTGCACCCCGTAAATCTGGAAATAAGCGCGCGTGCATAGCCGTTCGAGATAGGTGATGAGTGCACGGTCAAGCGAAGTGTCGCGCGCGACCGACAGCGAGGACAAGCTCGTTCGGTAAAGCGCGGGAAGCGCAAGCAGGTCATCGTCCGAGAGCGACCGGATCGAACGCTTCTCGATGCGGGTGACGATCGCTTCGAGCCGCTCCCAGTCTCCCTCATGCGCGCGTCGAAAGCGCGTTGCGTTGACAAGCGGCGCGTCGCTCGTGGGCGTAAGCGGAGCGTTCACAACAGGTTTCTCTTCTTGAGGTCGAGATAAGTTTGCACAAGCCGCTCGCTGACCCTGTCATATTCGCTTTCGACGACATGCACGCCCAGGTGCTGCAGGCGAGTGATCACCACACGCCGGTCCTTCAGCAAGTCCGCCGCAGTGATCGCGCGCGTCACGTCGTCAGCGCTGTCCGGGTCCTTGGCTGCGATCGTTTCGAGCTCCTCGTCGCGCAGTACGACGATCACCACCAGGTGCGTTTCGACGAGGCGACGAAGCGCTCGCTGCATGAAGTCGGCCGAAACCGTATCGGTGAACTCGGTGAACAGGATGATCATCGACCGCCGCGTCAGCCGCGCGCGAAGCGTGGTCAGGGCATAGATGTAGTTGGTCTCCTCGGCACTATAGTCGATCTTTGACGCGACCCGTTCGAGCTCGGGAAAAGCCCCGGCGCCGGACACCAGGCCGCTCGACAGGCGCGGCCGAGAATCGAAGGCGTTGATCGCGACCCGATCGCCAAGCTTGAGCGCAATCCAGGCCGTCAGCAGCATCGCCGATACGCAGCGGTCGACACGCGCGAGGCCGGCAACCGGCTCGCACATCTGCCGGCCGCTATCGACCGCAAAGACGATATGGTTGTTTCGCTCGGTGCGATACTGCTTGGCGAGCAGCTTTATGTGCCGCGCCGACTGCTTCCAGTCGATCGCGCGGCGATCCATTCCAGTCCGGAAATCGACGAGTGTATCGAAGTCAGAGCCCTCGCCGCGCGAAAGCTGGGTGATCATGCCCTCGAGCGCATAGCGCTGAAAGACGCTCGCTCCCTGGTCGTGAACCGGGCGAAGGTCCGGCAGGACTTGGAAGGCTGCTCCGATTTCGACAATGCCCTGGTTCCAGGCGAGTCCAAGCGGTCCGCGCCAGCGCAGCCACAGCCGCTCGAAGCGGGCAATTCCACGCCGGAGCATCTCCAGCGGGAGAAGCACCGCACCGCGGCCGTTCTCGAGGGCAATATTCGCTCGCCCGTCGTTTTCGGCGGCAACGAGCGGAGAATTCTGCATTGCTATCCACGCGGTGCGCGGCCGGCTGTCGATGGATATGGTGACGGTGCAGTCGCGGGTCTCGCCGACATAAGCGTGGCCGGGTAAATCGACACGCGCAGTGGCAGTAGCGATTCCCCGAATGGCGTCGAGCGCGGTGAGCAGCACCATCGCCAGCGGCCAAGCGAGCGCGAGGAACCAACGACCGGGCTGGAGCGCAGCGAAGACCAGCGCGACCGGTGCTCCCACTGCTGTCGCGATCACGGCCGTGCGCGTCGGGTAAATCAACGCGGCGCCTCGATTGTTTCGATGATTGCGGTCACGATCTCCTCGAGCTTGCGGTCATTGATCTCGGCAGCGGGCGACAGGATCACCCGGTGCCGCAAGAGCGCGGGCGCGAGCGCCTTCACGTCGTCGGGGATTACGAAGTCGCGGCCGTCGAGCGCTGCGCGTGCACGAGCAGCGCCTGCAAGCATTGCGCCGGCGCGCGGGCTCGCTCCGGATTCGAGGTCCGGATTCTCGCGCGTGCCGCGGATGAGCGCCGCAATGTAATCGATGATCTCTTCGACCAGACGCACATCCGAGACTGCGTCGATTGCAGCGGTGATCAGCGCCTCGTCGGCCTTGCGCTTGACGCCCCAGGCCGAAGGCTCCATCGCCATTTTTTCGGCCCCGTGCGTGGCGATGATTTTGCGCTCTTCTTCGATCGATGGATAATCGACTGTCTGCTTGAAAAGGAACCGGTCGAGCTGCGCTTCGGGCAGCGGGTAGACACCCTGCTGCTCGATCGGGTTTTGAGTCGCGACGACCATGAACCGATCGCTTAGCTTGTGGCTTTCGCCATCAATCGTCACCTGCCGTTCCTGCATCGCTTCGAGAAGCGCCGCCTGAGTCTTGGGCGGAGTGCGGTTGATCTCATCGGCGAGGAGCAGCTCGGTGAAGATCGGCCCTCGGGTCAGAGTGAATTTCGAGGTCTGAAAGTTGAACAGGTTCGCGCCGATGATGTCGGCGGGCATCAAGTCGGGCGTAAACTGGATTCGGCCGAAGTCCAGGCCGACGGCCTGTGCGAAGCTGTGCGCGAGGAGGGTCTTGGCCGTGCCGGGTGGTCCTTCGAGCAGGATATGCCCGCCCGCGAAGAGCGCAACAAGCATAAGCTCGACGCTCAATTCCTGACCGACGACCGCCTTGGCGATCTCTGTCTTGATCGCCTCGGCCAGTGCCTGGACTTCGTCGACTTTCACTTCTGGACCTCCTCGAGCCATTGATTGAGAGACCGCGCCGCGCTCACCAACTCTTCGCGGGTCTGGGCACGCGCAGCAGCATCGGAGGCAGTTGCGAAGCTGCGCCTGGGATTGAGCGCTTCGAGCCGAGCGCCGATCAAATCGTCGTCGAGTGCCTGCGGCAGCCTGAAGAGCCCAACCGCGCGGTCGCGAATTACCCCAACATACCGGCTGCCGAGATGCGCTTCCCGCCCGGCCTTGCGGATTAGGGCGGCGCTATTGTCGACCAGAGCAGCCTTACCGAATGCAATGGCGCGCTCTCGTCGGCGAACCGGACCAAAGCGGACAAGCGCCTGCCATCCGGCAAGCAGCATTGCCGCGAAAATGGTGAGCGTCACCCCAAGGAATGGCGCATCGAGGGCAAGCTTGAGCGGGCTTCGCGAATGGCCGAGCCCATTCGCTGTCACATCGAAGAGCACGCCGTCGGCGCCGGTGCTGTTCAGATAGTCGAGCAGCGCGAGCGAGGCTTTCGCCTGCCGGATGTCGCCCATGCCGTGATTATTGATAAGGTCCGGCTCGCTCAACACGTAGAGGTTGCCCGCGCCGACTTTCGCCAGGACGATGCCGCCGTTGGGAGTTTTGATGAGCGCTTGCAGTCCCTTGCCACTGATCGTCTGGGCGACCGCTGGTGCAAGGAACTGAACGTCCGGGGGCATTGTCGAATCGACGTCGACCAGGGCTTCTCCATGGCCTTTTGAGCGGCGAACCTGAAACGGATTGGCCGGGTAGAGCGTCCGTGCCGGGTCCTCCGCAGGAAGCAGGCCGTTCACGACGACCCACCCGGGATTCTTGTTACTTGGCGCGACATCCCACTTCGGAAGAACAATGAGCGTTGCGCGCGCGCCGCGCCGCGCGAGAATGCTGCTAAGGTCGGTCCAGCCGTGGTCGGGCGTGACGACCGCAAGGTCTTCGTTGGTCAAATCCGATTCCGATCGGACGATCGACGGATGCCGCCCGGTTTCGTCGGCGAGGCGCACAAGTCCGCTAAA
>JANWLR010000002.1 GCA_025450755.1 Sphingomicrobium sp.
CCAATCGAGCGCTTCGGCAATGTCGATGCGAGTTTCCGCGATCCGTCCGGCAACGGCTGGAAGATGCTTCAGGCCCGGGCGGGCGCGTAGCCATGTGCTTGTGGCCAGGATTGAGCGGGGTTCAAATGGACCAGGAAAGAAGCGGGTCGGACGCCTTGGACCACAAGCTTCGGTCGCTGGGTGACTGGCGCAGCAAGACTCTCGGTCACTTGCGCCAGCTCATTCAAGAGGCTGATCCGCAAGTCGCCGAGGACGTCAAATGGCGAAAGGCCGGAAATCCGCTCGGCGTGCCGACATGGGAGCATGCGGGAATCATCTGCACGGGCGAGAGCTATAAGGACAAGGTGAAGCTGACCTTCGCCAAAGGCGCATCGCTTCCCGACCCATCCAAGATGTTCAACTCGAGCATGGAGGGCGGCACGCGTCGGGCGATCGACATCCGCGAAGGCGAAGCGGTTGACGAGAAGGCATTCAAGGCGCTCGTCCGTGCCGCCGTGGCTGTGAACCTTGCAGGCAATCCGGGGCACTGATCGTTCAAACCGTCCCGGAATCTGACAGCAAGGTCATTCGGAATTAATTGCGCGTTTAATGCACTGACGGTAAAGGGAAATCACGGAGACAAGATTCGTGACCGAAGCACTTTTGCTAGCCCTTGCCGTGATCCTGCTCGGCGCCGTGATCTGGATTGGCGATACGATCGCCGGCGGGATCGATAGCGCGCTCGGCGAAAAGAAGCTGCGCGACCGCGACGCCTGAGGTCCGATCGGCGCTTTTGATCGAAAAAGTTGAGCCTCTCGCTTGAACGCCCCCCGGACATTCTGCGCCAGAGGATGGTGCTGCCGGTGAGGATTGAACTCACGACCTCAGCCTTACCAAATCTCGGTAGAGTGATTCTCAGGGCATTTAAGAGCATTTCAGGGCTGCTTTAGCGCATCGGTTTGTCCCCCCCGCATTGGTCGAAGCTCTGCAATTCAAGCGAAGGTGTGCTCAAGTTGTGCTCTGGCAGTGCAGCTGTTCACTTGCCGGCTCCGAGCTTCAATGGTATTGCAAATTGCAATACAATTTGCTGAAAACGGTCGAAGAAGGAAACGCCGAAAAATGGCCCGTGCCGCACAGCGAAAGGACCGCCCGCTCGCGATGCGCTTTCCCGATGCTGATCTTGCGATTATCGATCGTGCCGCCAGTCAGCGCGGGCGTTCGCGCACCGAGTTCGTGCGAGACGCAGCCGTGCGGGCGGCTGAAGAAGTTCTAATGGAGAACGTTGTCATCCGCATGAGCTCGGCGGGCTTTGAGACCTTTG
Organism: Sphingomicrobium sp.; assembly: GCA_025450755.1. GTDB lineage: Bacteria > Pseudomonadota > Alphaproteobacteria > Sphingomonadales > Sphingomonadaceae > Sphingomicrobium. The sequence goes on from JANWLR010000002.1 coordinate 1,301, forward strand.
TTTCGATCCTGGATGCCCCTCCAGCTCCTGTCCCGCAATTGGTTGAACTTCTCAAGCGCCCAGCTCCCTGGGAGCGGGACAGAAACACCCGCTGAGCCGCGCCATTGGGCTTATCCGCACCGGAATCTCTCAATGCGGGCCACAATTTGTCGCAATTTTCTTGCGGCAAGCCCTCACTCGATAAGTGGCTGCGCGATAAGGCACTATCGAACCAGCAAAGGGGCTTTACGGCAGTCCTTGTCGTTCACGATGAAGGCCGCGTCGTCGGTTATTATGGACTTGCTCCAACTGCAGTGGTGCCTACCTCCCTTCCACGCGCAATCCGCACCGGGCAGCCGCCCGATCCGGTCCCATGCCTGTTGCTTGGACAACTGGCGACGGACCAGGGCTGGACAGGTCAAGGGATCGGAACAGGACTGCTGAAACACGCACTTGAGCGTTGTGTGCGCGCGGCGAACTTGATTGGCGGACGCGCACTCATCGTCAACGCCATCGATGAGCACGCGGTGTTGTTCTGGCGCAAGCGCGGATTTGTTCCGTCCAAGGACGACCCAATGACGATGTTCCGCTCGATTGCCGACATCGCCGCATCATTTGTGACTCTCGCGCCTTCAAAGAGTTAAATGGTGCTGCCGGTGAGGATTGAACTCACGACCTCAGCCTTACCAAGGATGCGCTCTACCACTGAGCTACGGCAGCACTTTGTCGGAAGGACGGGCGCCTATGACGGGCCGCCCCTTTGCCTGTCAAGGCGTTGCGGACAGCCGCCGAACATCGCATCTGATCGCAATGGCTAAGAGCGACAAGCAGCACGAAGAGCGGCTAGCCGCCGCTTTGAGAGAAAATCTTCGGCGCCGGAAAGCCCAGGCACGCAAAATCCAAGAGGACAAGCCCGACGCTCCCGATTGACGCCCAACCCGCTCGCCGCCATTCGGCGCTACAATGCGCTTCTTCTCCGACAATGCCGCGCCGGCCCACCCCAAGGTGCTCGAGGCGATCGCCGCCGCCAACCGGATCGACACGGCCTACGACGGCGACGAATGGAGCCAGCGGCTCGACGGCGCCTTCTCCGATCTGTTCGGGACTGAGGTCCGCGCATTCTGGGTGACGACGGGCACTGCGGCCAATTGCCTGGCACTCGCAGCGCTATGTCCTCCCTATCGTGCGATCCTGTGCCACAAGGATTCGCATATCGAAGTCGATGAGGCCGGCGCTCCAGGCTTCTTCACCGCCGGCGCAAAGCTCATCCTGCTCGATGGGGAGGGGGCGAAGATCACGCCCAAAACTGTCGCGCAAGCATGCGACCTCATCCGCAACGATGTCCACCAGGTCCAGCCCGCGGCGATCTCGATTACCAACGCGACCGAATATGGTCTGATTTACCGAGCTGCCGAACTCGCTGCGCTCGGCGAGCGCGCCAAGCAGCGTGGCCTGGCATTCCACCTTGACGGCGCGCGCATCGCCAATGCGCTGGCAGGAAGCGGCGAAAACCTGGGCGATCTCACCTGGCGGGCGGGGGTCGATGCGATGAGCTTCGGTTTCGTCAAAAATGGGGGCCTCAATGCCGAATGCCTCGTCCTGTTCAAGACAGAGCTAGCCGACGAAATCGCCGTTCGCCGCAAGCGCGCCGGGCATTTGTTGTCCAAAGGTCGCTACCTCGCAGCACAGATCCTGGCCATGCTCGAGGACGATTTGTGGCTCGACAATGCCCGGGCAGCGAATGCCGCTGCTCAGAAAGTCGCAAGCGCAGCGCCGAACCGCCTGGTCTATCCGGTCGAAGCCAACGAGATTTTCCTGCGGGTCAGCAATGAGGAGGCCGAGCGGCTGCGCGGTCAAGGCTTGGATTTCTACGAATGGGGTCCCGGGCAGATCCGCTTCGTCACCAGCTGGGATGCACAAAGCGAAGCCCTCGATCGCCTCGCATCGGCTCTTGCCGCGCTCGAATAAGCGGAGCTTATCGGTCTTGGCCCTGCTTTGATTGGCGATGAAGCCCGCGCTGATAAATCATTCGGGAATGCCGCGAGACCTCACCAAGAATGAATTGAGCAGCGAGCGGCTTCGCTCTGTGGCGATCCCGTTCGCGATCTTCACGGCCATCTGGGGCTCGACCTGGATCGTGATTCGCGGACAGCTCGGCGCCGTCCCGCCGCAATGGTCAGTCACTTATCGCTTCGTTGTTGCCGCCTTCGCAATGACGTTGCTCTCGCGCTTTAAGCACCAGTCCCTGAACATAGGCCGCAAGGGCATGGCCGCTGCCGCTTTCCTCGGCTTCACGCAGTTCTGCGTGAACTTCAACGCGGTCTATCTTGCCGAGCGGCACATTACATCCGGAGTGGTGGCGACCGTTTTCGCGCTGTTGCTGATCCCGGCGAGCTTGCTCGGCTGGGCGTTCCTTGGGCATAGGCCGAGCAAGCGCTTCGCGTGGAGTTCGCTCGTCGCGGTTGCCGGAATCGTGCTGCTGTTCGTCCATGAAATTCGCGAGCATCCGGCGGACAGCGGCCAGGTCGCTGCCGGCATTGCGCTGACGCTCGCCGGAATGATCGGGGCAGCGATCGCCAATGTGTGGCAGGCGCGACCAGCGATCCGACGCTTTGCGCTCTTCCCGCTGCTCGCCTGGTCGATGGCCGCCGGAGCCTTGATTGATGGACTGATTGCTTTCACGATGACCGGGCCGCCCGTATTCGACCCGCGACCCGTCTATTGGCTCGGGGTTCTCTATCTCTCGCTGTTCGCCTCCGTCTTGACGTTCAGCCTATACTATCCCGTGGTGCGGAAGATCGGACCAGCGAAGGCGTCCTATTCGAGCGTGATCGTGCCGATCATTGCCATGGGTTTCTCGACCGCACTGGAAGATTATCGCTGGACCAGCCTGACCATCGCTGGCGCCTTGCTCGCGCTCGGGGGCATGGCAGCAGCACTTCGCCGCGACCGGTCGGGAATTCCGGCTCCGGACGCGGCGTAAAGCGTTAGATGGTTGATGCCCTCGACCGTGATCCGCCGCTTCGTTTACGACGAGATGGAACAGAATCTGTGGGTCGAGTTCACGACCGGTCGCCGCTACGTCTATTCCGGCGTCCCGCACGAGGTCGCCGATGCGTTCCGCGGGGCGTTCGCGAAGGGCGTCTATTTTAACACCCGAATCCGCGACCGTTTCCCGCATCGCGAGATCACGCACGAGCAGAAAGAAACCCAATCTTAAGCGCGCGGCGCGAGAATCGCGCCATGTTCCCGATGCGTTTCAGCACGATCTTCAAGAGCCGCTGGTGGGCGCTCGTGTGGGCGGCAGGAATCATCTGGTTCGCATACGACTTTGCCGGCTCCCAGCCGGCTTCAGTCGACAACAGCGGTGACAATTCCTCCCAGGTGAACGCGGCACTGAACGCTTTTTAAGGCGCGTTTTTCCAATCGATCCGCTCGATGTGCCAGTGCCGTTGCGCCTCGGTCGAGCCGGGCACGTCATTGACCCGCCTCAAAATGATTGTGCCTGGCGCTTGGAACTTCTTCCCTGCGATATCCTCGCCATGCATCCTGAAGGTGATGGTTACGTAGATTGAGCCCGCGGCGCCTTCTGTATGACCAATTGGGCCGACCTCGAGGTGATTCTCGCGGTTGGTCTTGAGAGGCGCAGCAAATTTGGCCGCCGCATCGTGATTTCCCCAGAGGGTTAAGGCCTCGTCCCAACGGTTCTTTTCGATCAATGCGCCATAATGCTGCACGACTTGGCCCGCAGCTTCCGCACTCTTGGGATCGATCGCTTCCTGAAGCTCCGCCAGCGGCGTTCGCGCATCGGGACCCGTTCCGGGGGGTGGAATCGCTGGAGCCTCGCTGTTCTCAATTCCAGGTAGCGCGCTCGGCGCCGGGAGGATTGGAGCATTCGTGTTGTCGGTAGGCTGCCCAGGCTGGTGCTTCGGCCCGCACGAACCGAGCGCCAGAAGCGCCAGGCATAGATAAGGTTGCGCCTTCATCGACTTCCTCCTGGCGGAACCGGCACCGTCAAAGTTCGTTCGTTTCGCCACGACAACAGCGTAATCCAGGGAGAGTTTCCAATGGCCGACGATCGCGACGATGTTGAACGCGAGCACACGACCGTGGTGGAAACCGGCGGCGGTGGCGGCGGCGGAGTCCTCGCCGTAATTCTTCTGATCATCGTGGTGCTGGTGCTGCTTTACGTCTTCCGCGCCGATCTCGGACTTGGCGGCAAGACGACCAATATCAACGTACCCGACAAGATCGACGTCAACGTCAATCACAGCTGAGCGGTTTGACACAGCTGGGCGGGTTGCGAGTCCCCGTCCGGTGAACGGGCGCGGTTCCTTTGAAGGCCGCGCCCGTTTGATTGTGGAGGCATGAGGCTCTAACCCGCGCCCATGACGACCGGCTTCATGACGGGCTTCGGGGGCCACTTTGAAACGGAGGCGGTCAAGGGTGCTCTCCCGAAGGGGCGCAATTCGCCTCAGCGGCCGGCCTATGGCCTCTATGCCGAGCAGCTGTCGGGCACGAGCTTTACGTCGCCGCGTCATGAGAACCGCCGTTCATGGCTCTATCGGATGCGGCCCACTGCGGATCATCGACCGTTCGTCGCCTACGACGGCGCGCCGCTGTTCGCGCCCGGCACGGTGAAGGAGCCGCTCGCGCCCAACCGCTTACGCTGGGGCCCGCCGAAAGAGCTGCCCGAGGGCAAAGACTTCGTTGACGGCATGGTGACAATGCTTGCCAACCGTTCGCCCGAGGATCTCGAAGGAGTCGCGGTGCACCTTTATCGCGCGGCGAAGACCATGGAAGGGCGTGTGTTCATCGACTCCGATGGTGAACTGCTCATGATCCCGCAGCAGGGCGAGCTTCGGATTTTCACCGAGCTGGGACGGATGGATGTTGCTCCAGGCTCGATCGGCGTCGTCCCGCGGGGCGTCAGGTTTCGAGTGGAGGTGGACGGTGAGAGCCGCGGCTATGTCGCCGAGAATCACGGTTTGCCGCTGCGCCTGCCCGAGCTCGGGCCGATTGGCTCCAATGGTCTCGCCAACCCGCGCGATTTCGAAACGCCGATCGCCTGGTTCGAGGACAAGGACGGGCCGATGGAAGTGATCCAGAAGTCGCTCGGCTCGCTCTGGACGACGACGCTCGATCATTCACCCCTCGATGTCGTCGCCTGGCACGGCAATTACGCGCCCTACCGCTACGATTTGTCGCACTTCAACACGATCGGCACGATCAGCTTCGACCATCCGGACCCATCGATCTTCACCGTGCTGACCAGCCCCAGCAACATTGCGGGCCGCGCGAACGCCGACTTCGTCATCTTCCCCCCGCGCTGGATGGTCGGCGAGGACACGTTCCGGCCACCATGGTTCCACCGCAACGTGATGAGCGAGGCAATGGGACTGATTCACGGCGCCTATGACGCCAAGGCCGAGGGCTTCGCACCCGGGGGCCTCTCGCTCCACAACCTCATGAGCGGCCACGGCCCCGACGTCGAAAGCTGGCGCAAGGCGAGCGAGGCCGAGCTGAAGCCCGTGAAGATTGAAGGCACGATGGCGTTCATGGTCGAAACCTGCTGGCCCTATCGGCCGACGGCGTGGGCGCTGGAGCGCGCACAGCACGACTATGACCAGGCGTGGGCCGGATTTCCCAAGGCCAAGCTGCCGTGATCGACGAGAGCAACGATTCGGCGTTCAAGAGTTGGTGCGAGAGCGCACAGGGCGGCGGCTTTCCCATCCAGAATCTCCCCCTCGGGATTTTCTCGGTCGGCGAGCGGCGCCGCCGCGCCGGTGTCGCGATCGGCGACTTCGTGCTCGATCTCGCCGGAATCTCCGATGTGTTGGACGAAGACTGGCGCGCTGACCTGTCGCAGCCGGTGCTGAACGGCTGGCTTGCGCGCGGCCCCGACGCGCAGCGGGCGCTTCGCGAACGCTTGCAGGAGCTGCTCTCCGACGAGAAATACCGCGACGAGGTAGAGCCGCAGCTGGTCGGCCAAAGCGAGGTGCGGTTTCACCTCCCATGCTTCGTCGGCGACTACAGCGACTTTTACGTCGGCATCCATCACGCGACCAACGTCGGCAAGCAGTTCCGGCCCGACAATCCGCTGCTTCCGAACTACAAATATGTTCCGATCGGGTACCACGGGCGCGCAAGCTCAGTGCGTGCTTCCGGCGAGCCAGTGATCCGGCCCAACGGACAGCGCAAGGCGGCCGATGCGGATGCGCCGGAATATGGTCCGAGCCGCCGCCTCGATTACGAGCTCGAGCTCGGAATCTGGATCGGGCATGGCAACGATCTGGGTTGCTCGATCCCGATCGGCGAGGCCGCCGACCATATCGCCGGCTATTGCCTGCTCAACGATTGGTCTGCGCGCGACATCCAGGCTTGGGAATATCAGCCGCTTGGCCCGTTCCTCGCGAAGAACTTCCTGACCAGCGTCAGCCCCTGGGTCGTTACGCCGCAGGCGCTCTCGCCGTTCCGCAAAGCAATGCCGTCGCGGCCTTCCGGCGACCCGCAGCCGCTGCCCTATCTAAGCGATGCTGAAGACCAGAAAACCGGAGCGTTGGCCATTCTATTGGAGGTGACGCTCACCACGGACAAAATGCGGCAGGCGGGCCTTGCTCCGCATATTCTCTCGCGCGGATCGGCAGACGCGGCGATGTATTGGAGCGCCGCGCAGATCGTCGCCCATCACAGCTCCAATGGCTGCAACCTCCAGCCGGGCGACCTGATCGGCACCGGAACGCTGTCGACCGACAGCGCGGGTGGACTTGGGTCGCTACTCGAGATCAGCCATGGCGGAAAACAGCCCGTGCAGCTCGCGAGCGGCGAGGCTCGAAGCTTTCTCGAGGACGGCGATGAAATCACGCTCAAGGCCTGGTGCGAACGCGACGGCGTCGTTCGCATCGGTTTCGGCGAATGCGTCGGCCGCGTGGTTTCCTCAAGCTAGGCCGAGGCTTTCCGCCATGAGCCTGGTGACGCCGTAGAGCCGGTCAAGCGCCGGCGTCTCGATCCCCTTCGCAACCGCGATTTCGCGCGGTGCGCCGAGCAATGCCTCAAGTTCGATCGGCCGTCCGGCTTCGACGTCCTGGAGCATCGACGTCTTGAACGCGCCAAGGCGCGCCGTCACTGCCATCCGGTCCTCGCCACTCTCGCTGATCGGGCAGCCGATCGCGGCGCCGACCGCCGCGAGTTCGGCCATGCCCTCGAGCATCCACGCGCGGCATTCGGGGTCGGCCAAGATCCGATCGCAACTCGCGCGCGTCAGCGCCGACAACGGGTTGATCGTCGCATTGCCCCACAATTTGTACCAGATGGCGCGGCCGACATTGCCGCTGATGTCGGGCTTGAGGCCCGCTCGATCGAGCAGTCCGAAAAGCTCGGCTACGCGCTTGCTCGTCTCACCGCCCTGCGGCTCGCCGATGATCAAATTGTCGGCATGTTTCACAACGATGCTGTTGGCAGCCGATCGGTAGCAGGAGGCATGCACGACGCAGCCGATCAGCTGCTCAAAAGGCAGGGCTGCGGCGATGCTGCCTTCGGGATCGACCGACTTGAGTTTCGTCCCTTCGACAAACCACCAGGGCACGCCATTTAGCATTGGTACGATGATCGTCTGAGTTCCGATCAAGGGCCGGAGCTCGGACGCCAGCGAGGGCAGCGCCGGCGCTTTCACCGCAACAATCAGGATGTCTTGATGTCCAAGCGGCGCGCAATCGTCACTGCCGATGACATCGGCGACGAACTCTTCCCCGCGTTCCTGGAGACGCAGTCCCTCGGCACGAATCAGATGAAGCGTATCGCCGCGCGCGAACACGTTGACCTGCTCGCCCGCCAGTGCGAGCTTCGCGGCCACCCAGCCGCCAATCGCCCCCGCACCGACAACGCAAATTTTCATTGCACAGCCGATGGGCTAAGATGCGGCCACGGGGCAAGGGGCAAGCAATGATCTTCCGTCAATTGTTTGAGCCGCAATCTTCAACTTACACGTATCTCATTGCCTGTGACCGGACTCGCGAGGCGGTTTTGATCGACCCGGTTCTTGAAACGGTCGAGCGCGATTTGGCCTTGCTCGCCGAGCTCGGGCTCACCCTTAAATATACCGTCGAAACGCACATCCATGCCGACCATGTGACCGGCGCCGCCCGCTTGCGCGAGGAGACCGGAAGCAAGGCGGCCGTTCCGGAAAAGAGCGCTGCGGAGCATGTCGGCCTGCCCGTCCGCGAAGGCATAACGATCGCATTTGGCGATCTGCACCTGCAGCCGCTCTACACTCCGGGCCACACAGACGATCACCATGCCTATCTGTTCCGGGGTTCGGACGGATGGCGTGTCTTTACCGGCGACGCGCTGATGATCGATGGTTGCGGGCGTACCGATTTTCAGAACGGGGACGCTGCCACGCTCTATCATTCAGTCCACGACAAGATCTTCACTTTGCCCGAGGACACGCTCGTCTATCCCGGCCACGATTATCAGCAGCGGCGCGTCAGCAGTGTCGGCCAGGAAAAGGCACGAAATCCGCGTCTGGGTGGCGGCAAGAGTCTCGATGAGTTCGTCGCCCTCATGAACGGACTGAACCTGCCCCGGCCCAAGAAGATGGATGTCGCGGTACCTGCAAACCGCGAATGCGGCGAGATCCAGGCAGCCTAGCGACCGCGGTTCCGTTCTTGGTTCGGTTGACTAGCCAAAAACGCCAAGGTGGGGGCCGCGTTTCTCACTCCATTGCAATTAATAATAGCTCCGCGGACGGCCGAACTTATCGAGCATCGCCATCGCCATCGCCATCGCCTTGAGCCGCGCGCGCAGCGGCGGCGCTCGGCTTGCCTTTCAAAGCCCATTCCAGTGCCACACCTAGGGCCGCACCGAGCAGTGGGCCGGCGATATAGATCCACGTCGTCGAATAGTGCGCCCAGAGTAAATCGGGTCCTATCGAGCGCGCGGGATTCATCGAGGCGCCAGTCAATGAGCCAGCCCACAAGCCGGCAAGCGCGATATAAGCGCCCACGGGAATCGCAGCGTTGGGACCCAGGAAGCCCGCCTCGGATGCGGTCCCAAGGATGGTGTTCACGAGGACTGCCGTCAAAAGCACTTCGAGCCCAAACGCTTTGACCATCGAAATGCCCTGGCCCGGCGAACTTGCTCCAAATCTCCCATCTATTCCGAGGATGAGGTAAAGGATGGCAGCGCCTGCAAGACACCCAAGAAGCTGGGCGGCAATATATCCTGGCACTCGAATCCATGGGAAATTGCGGCGCAATGCAAAGGCGAAGGTCACTGCCGGATTGACGTGGGCACCACTGACCGAGCCCATAAAATAGATGATGCTCATTACCATCGCTCCCGGAGCAATGACCGCTGCAGCTGCCGATACATCGCTCGGTTGGGTCTTGTGCAGGGCCGCGCCTGCCGTCGCCACGAGCGTCAGTAGAAGGGTGCCCCAGAATTCGGCGATGAGCCGCCGCAGCTCGATTGTGGATCCTTGCCAGCGGGAAGTATCGGCGCCTTCAAGGGACCGGCCAATATCCCTTTCTCTCGAGCGTGCGGTTCGCGTCATTCGATCCGGTTTGTTTTCGACAGCGTTCAACCGCGTCGATAGAATTTTGTTCAGTTGTAGTGCCTCAGCGCGCCGCAGTCCGTCCGAGGTGCGATCGTACTAATTCGCATGTTGCGCTAAGCGCGGGCGTGCAGACTTGCGCATCTTCAGACGCGCGGCCGGAACCTGCCTTGTCAAAGAGATGGTGCCGCTTGACCCATCATCACGAATTTTAAGCCATTGATCTTGAACGATTTCGCACGAGATTGAAGAAACTTGAACTCCGCTCGGCATTCGCGACGCTCGAGGTGGAGGGCCGCGGGGGAAGCCGGACTGAACTTGAGGCGCGCGGCCCTACCAAGGCGCCACTAATTGGTCTGCAATGCGGGAGCTCTCCTTCGCCCCGATGATCGTGTTACCGCACCCTTTCTCCTTGCAAGTCTGAGTTGTCGCGATTAAAAACAAATCATCTAGATTGGGAGTGAATCCTATGGCGGCTACCAGGGTTTTGACGGCCCATGTGCCGGCGGACCTCGCCGACAAGGTTGACGCGCTTGCCACCCGTATCGAGCGTTCGCGGGGATGGGTTATGAAGCAAGCGCTGGCCGCATGGATTGACCAGGAGGAGGAGCGGCACAAGCTGACACTCGAAGCCCTGGCCGATGTCGATTCGGGCCGGGTGATCGATCATCAGAGCATCCAGGCATGGGCCGATAGCCTTACGACCGACCGTCAATTGCCTCCGCCCACCCTGTGAAAATCCAATGGACTGGCAAGGCAGCATCGGACCTTGTGCGTCTGCACGAACACCTGCGGCCAGTTGCTCCAGAGGCCGCTGCCCGGCTGGTGCGACAACTCGCGCGCGCGCCAGACAAGCTGGTCGACTTTCCGCGTCTAGGAGAGAAACTCGAAGCCTTTGAGCCGCGCGAGGTCCGGCGGATCATCGTCGGCAATTACGAGCTTCGCTATGAGATCGAGACCGGGGCGATCTTCATTCTACGGCTCTGGCATTGTCGCCAGAATCGCAGTCTTGAGCCGGAGAATTGAGCGATGATGCCCTGGGCAGGCGAAACGGCATTCCGGGAATCGCATTTACCGTCGCTGGGCTCTTTCCCTCTTGCGCAGCGCGGCCGTCCGATGTTCCAGCGCTCCGGCCTATTCTACGGCTGCCGCTGCGACTTTCTGAACATTGGGTAGCAGCCCGCTTATCGATAGTTAGCGGGCCGAATAGGCGGCGCTGCCCTACTGCAAGCCATCTGAGGCTAGCTATCAGACCCCCATCGTGCGAGAGTGGGAACTGTAAGATACTGTAATCTAACAAGAAATGGTGCCGCTTGCGTGACTCGAACACGCGACCCCATCATTACGAATGATGTGCTCTACCAGCTGAGCTAAAGCGGCCTGGCCTTTTCAGGAGTGGGGCGCGCCCTATCAGCGACTTTGGCTGCTCGCAAGCGCGCCTTGGTTGCTAACCGTTTATGCTTAACGCTTTGGTAACGCCGCTCAGCCATTTTCTCTTCGAACAAGAGAGTGGGGCCCAGCGCAAATATGGACAGCTACCGCGAGCATCCGGGTGATTTCGACGCGCCGTCGTCCGGCGACGCGGCGCCGCCAAACGACGTAACCGCTGCTATTGGCACTGACGAACGGCGGATGCACGTGCGCGCATACAATTACTGGGTTTCGCTTCTGAACGGCCGCGACTTTCCGTCGATCGATGAGCTCGAACCCTCAGACGTCGTCGACTTCTCCGCCCATAGCGTCCTGCTCGATTTCACCTGCGGCCAAGACAATCCTGCGATCCCCTACGTCGGGACCGCGATTCGCGATGAATGCGGCCTCGATGACGATATGCGGACGATTGGCGACATTCCGAGCCGGTCGCTGCTCTCCCGCCTGACCGACCATTACCTCCAGATCATCGCCAACCGCGCGCCCATCGGCTTCGAAGCCGAATATGAAAACATGCAGGGCGAGACGATTTGCTACCGCGGAATCCTCATGCCCTTCTCGTCCGACGGCGAGCAGATCGATTTCATCTACGGTGTGATAAACTGGAAGCTCGTCGAGCTTCCCACCCATGCGTCCGCGGATGCAATGCCGGTTGTCGACTTTGCCGAGGCCGGGCAGGCCGATGAAGGGGATGCCGAAGACTTCGTTGAACCGGAAACCGTGGCAGAGGCGGATGCTCAACCCAAAGCCGCCGATGAGAGCCAAGACGCGGATGAATTGACCGCCGAATTCGAGGCTGAACCGGACTTCCACGCCGAATCCGAACCGGCCGTTGAAGACGAGCCGTTCGAGCTGACCGAAATCCTCCAATCGACCGTTGATGCAGAAGAACATCCTGTCGTCTTAGAGCCCGAGGCGGATATGCTTGCCGAGCCCGGGGCCTCAAGCGACGCGGGGACCATGCATTTCTCATGGGAAGACGGCCCGCTTCACGACGACGACCAGCCCACCGAGATCGAGCTGCCCGAAATTACGCTCGACGAGAATGCCGGACTCGCCGACCGGCTCTGGGCGGCCCGCGAGACCGCAGAATCCGTCAAGGCAGGCGAGGGCCGAACCCGCTCCGCGCTCTACAAGGCGCTTTCGCTTGCCTATGACTTTGCACTCGCTGCCGATGCGAACCCCGGCGAATATGCTGAGCTACTCGAGGAATCCGGCCTAAAGGCGCAGGCTCGGGCCCCGATGACACCGATCGTCAAGCTGGTCTTCGGAATTGACTATGACAAGGCGCGGCTGACCGAATTCGCCGCGGCATTGTCCTATGCGCGGCGGCAGGAGATTCCGCCTGGTGCTTTTCAGGATCTGCTCGAGAAACAGCCTGGTGGCCTTAAGGCTTTGGTCGCCGCCGAGCGTCAGGCACGCCGTCCCGAGCCGAGGCCCGACACCAAGGGCGAAGCCGCCCGAGCACGGCTGCGCTCGGCACCGCCAATGTCACTGGCCGACGTTTCGGCAGACGAGGAATTCGCTGTCGTCGTAACTCGTCGCGGCGCCGATGGCCGTCACGAGCCGGTCGCGATCGTCGATGACGAAAATCTCGTGGAGCGCGCAATCCGTCGTGCGGCTTAAGCCGCGATCCGGCAGGTCAATGGCTGCTGGGGTTGTCCGTTTCGGGAGGGCGGGTCTATAGGCCCGGCCTGCCCACAGTCCCTCGGAGCAAGCTTTTTCCATGACGGCCCACTCGCGTCTCGACCCGCCCTTGGTCGAGTCTATCCGCAAGGCGCTGACCGGAAATGCACTGCCAGGGGAAACCCAGGGACTGAGCCGTGAGGCCGAGCGCGAGGCCGCCGAATTCCTGAGCCAGGTTGCAGCCTCACGCCGGCGCGGCGAGCTTGCCGTGGCCATTGAATCAATCGGTGGTGAGGCCGGGAATCGGCGGATGCGGATCGGCATCGTCAACGACGATATGCCCTTCCTGGTTGACTCGGTGGCCAATGCAATTGCCGCCAAGCAGCTGACCATTCACCGGCTGCTTCACCCGGTGGTATGCGTCGATCGCGACACCGACGGAGAGCTTCAATCGGTCGAGCCCCTGTGCGGTGACAAAAGCCGGCGGGAATCGATGATGTATGTCGAGCTCGACCGCGCCGATGCACGCGGCCGGCAGGAGCTTGCTGCGGATCTTCGCCGGGTCCTCGACGATGTTCGTCTCGCGGTTCGCGACTGGGAAGCGTTGCAGCAGCAGATGCGTGACGACGCCAACGCAATCTCCGATCCAGAAGGCGCGGCGCTGCTCAACTGGTTCGCGGACGGGGCTATGACCCTTCTCGGCTATCATGTCGAAAAGCCCTACGAAGCACCTTCCAAGGCGCTCGGCATCTTCAGCATCCCCGGCGCTCCCACGGACGAGGGCGGCTGCCTCGGCGCTATGCGCTATTTCGAGCGCGGCGGTGACGTGCCGCTGATGGCCAAAGCCGAGCGCAAGTCGACGGTTCACCGTCGTGTTCCGCTCGATCTCGTGGTCATTCCTATCAAGGCCGGCGACAAGATTATCGGTATCGGCGTCCATGCCGGGCTTTGGACCAGCGAAGCACTCCGCGTTTCGCCCGAAAACGTGCCGGTGCTTCGACAACGGCTGAAACAGCTCGACAAGGACTTTGGATTCGATCCCAAGGGGCATTCGGGTAAAGCGCTTCGTCATTCGGTTGCCTCGCTTCCGCGCGACCTCGTGATCGCGATCGATTACGATGCGCTGCGCGAGCTTGTGATGATCGCGATGTCGCTTGCCGACCGTCCGCGGCCGGCGCTGCTGCAGGTTCGCTCGATCCTCAAAGGTCAGCTGTTCACATTCGTTTGGTTGCCACGAGAAGAGCTCAGCACGGCGCGCCGGACGGCGATCGCCATGCTGCTCGAAAATGAGGTCGGAAGGGAGATCACGAGCTGGTCGGTCGAGCTCGGCGATGCGGATCTCGCGCTCATTCGCTACACCCAATATATCGAAGAGGATGCCCCGCGCCCCGATAGCGAGGCTCTCGATGCTGCGGTCGTCGAGATGGTCCGCGGCTGGGCGCCCGCGGTCGAAGCCGAGCTGATCGCCGCCGCCGGAGCGCCGCGCGCAACGCGCCTCGCGCTGACGTACATCAACACGTTCCCCGATGGCTACCGTGCCCGCACGGCGCCGGAGGAGGGCGCCGCCGACATCCTTCGGCTGTGCGAGCTTGCCGACGAGAATGACCGGGCGGTGCGCATCTCGCGCAATGACCATGATCCGGAGCGGCAGCTACGCCTGAAGACCTATCGCCGCGGCGGCCTCATTCCGCTCTCGGACGTCGTACCCGTGCTCGAGAATTTCGGGTTTCGGGTGCTCGAGGAATTCCCGAGCGCGCTTTCAGGTGGCAACGGCTATATCCACGACTTCCGGGTTGAAGTGGGCGAGGAGGCGGATCTCGGCTCAATCCTCACTCGCGCAGCGGAGATCGAGCGCTCCATCGCCGATGTGCTGTGCGGAAGCGCCGAAAATGACGAATTCAACCAGCTCGTCATCTATGCTTGTCTCAATGCGCGTGCGGTCGTGTGGCTGCGTGCCTGGTTCCGCTACCTTCGCCAGACGGGTAGCAGCTTTGGCCTGGTCACCATCGTCGACGCCTTGAGGCGCGCGCCAAACGCGACACGCACGCTGATTGGCCAGTTTATCGCGGCCCATGATCCCGCGGTCGACGACCGCGAGACGCAGGTCGCGGAATATCGCGAACAGCTCGATCGTTCGCTCGCCAAGGTCCGCTCGATCGACGACGACCGCATCCTTAGGCGCCTTCGATCTCTGGTCGACGCGATCTTGCGAACCAATGCGTTCGCGCCCGCGGCCGAGGAAGCAATCGCGTTCAAGATCGACAGCAGCAAGGTGCCGGGCCTTCCCGCGCCGGTGCCATGGCGCGAGATCTGGATCTATTCACCGCGTGTCGAGGGCATCCATTTGCGCGGCGGGCCGGTCGCGCGTGGCGGTATACGCTGGTCGGACCGCCGTGACGACTTCCGCACCGAGATCCTCGGACTGATGAAGGCGCAGCTGGTCAAGAATGCCGTGATCGTCCCGACGGGCGCGAAGGGCGGCTTCTATCCCAAGCAGCTGCCTCCAATGTCCAACCGCGACGCATGGCTTGCCGAAGGGACTGAGAGCTACCGAATCTTCATCCGCTCGTTGCTCTCCGTCACCGACAATCTCGTCAACGACAGGGTCGTCCATCCCCAAGGAGTCGTCATCCATGACGACGACGATCCCTATTTCGTCGTGGCCGCAGACAAGGGTACTGCGGCCTTCTCCGATATCGCCAACGGGATCGCTCTCGACCGCAATTTCTGGCTGGGCGATGCCTTCGCGAGCGGCGGCAGCCACGGCTACGACCATAAGGCAATGGGCATTACGGCCCGGGGTGCGTGGATTTCCGTCCAACGCCATTTCCTCGAAATGGGGGTCGACGTTCAGTCCGATCCGGTCAGCGTGGCCGGCTGCGGTGACATGTCCGGCGACGTGTTCGGCAACGGCATGCTCCTGTCAAAATCCTTAAGGCTGATCGCTGCCTTTGATCACCGCCACATCTTCATCGATCCGAATCCCGATCCGGCGACGAGTTGGGATGAACGCAAGCGGCTCTTCGACCTGCCGCGCTCGAGCTGGGACGACTACAACCGCAAGCTGATCTCCAGGGGCGGCGGCGTGTTCGAGCGCACCGAAAAGTCAATTGCCCTCAGCCCTGAAGCGCGCGAGGCGCTGGCTGTAGACGCCAAGGCGCTGGATCCGGTCAGCCTCATCAATGCGGTCCTCAAGGCGCCTGTCGATCTGCTCTGGTTCGGCGGCATCGGAACGTACATAAAGTCTTCTGCCCAGAGCCAGTCGGACGTCGGCGATCCGTCCAATGACGCGCTTCGGGCAAGTGCGTCCGAGCTTCGCTCGAAAGTCATCGGTGAAGGGGCCAATCTCGCGATAACCCAGGCTGGTCGAATCGAGTTCGCTGAACGGGGTGGCCGAATCAACACGGACTTCATCGACAACAGCGCCGGTGTCGACTGCTCGGACAATGAAGTGAACATCAAGATTCCGCTCAATCGCGAGATGCGCGAAGGGCGGCTCGAGTTCGACAAGCGCAATGCGCTGCTGGCGAGGATGACCGACGAGGTCGCCGACATCGTTCTCGAAGACAATCGACTGCAGACCCTTGCCTTGTCCATCGCGGAAGCGGGCGGAGCGACCGCGCTGCCGGCGCATGTCCGTACAATCGAGCTGCTCGAGGCCTCGGGGAGGCTCGACCGCAAGGTCGAAGGATTGGGATCGAGCGAGGACCTCCTCCGCCGCATGCAGGAGAATCGCGGCCTCACACGTCCTGAGCTGGCCGTCGTGTTGTCGATCTCCAAACTTGTACTGCAGGACGCTGCCGAAGACCTTCGCCTCGCTGACGATGCGCTGGTTGGTCCGCAATTGTTCGATGCCTTCCCCAAGCCGATGCGCAAGGCGCACGCCGATGCGATCCGGGCGCACCGTCTGCGGAACGAGATTGTCGCCACCAAGGTCGCCAACCGCCTGGTCAATCGGCTCGGGCCGGGAATCGCATTCGATCTCACCGAGGAGGAAGGCGCGTCGCTTCAGCAGGTCGTTGCGGCGTTCCTTGTCGCCGAGCGGTTGCTCGACCTCGATAAACTCTGGTTGGAGATCGAGCAGGACAACCTGCCCGAGACCGTACGCATCGAGCTCTTCTCGATCGCTGCTGCGAGCGTTCGTTCGCATATCGCCGACGTGATCCGCGCTGCAGGCGGCGAAACGCGCGTCGAGAAATTATGTGCTCTGCTCGAGCCGGGGGTTCGCAAGATTTCGGCAGCCGCGACCAAGCTGATCCGCGCCGAGGTCCGCAACGAGGCCGTCGCACGCCGAGATCGTCTGCTCGCGCTCGGGGCAAGCGACGACATCGTGCGGCTGCTGGTTCGTCTGTATGAGCTCGATGGAGTGTTCGGAGTGGCTGCGCTCGCCGCCCGAAAGGATCTCGATGAGCTCGAAGCGACGCGCGCCTACACAAGGTTGGGCGAAGCGCTCGGGCTGGACTGGGCGCAGCAACAGGTCGCACGGTTCGTGCCTTCAGATCAATGGGAGCGGCTGCTGACCGCGGGCCTCGCGCGCGATTTCGAACAGCTCCGGATCGACTTCCTGACGCACTGCCGCGGCGAAGCCGTGGATGCGGCCGTGGAGCACTGGATAATCGACCATCAATCGCAGATCGATCAGTTCCGCGGGCTTGTCGGGCGAGCACGCACCGAAGGCCACGTCAGCGCGCCAATGCTCGCCCAGATCGCCGGCCAGGCCCGAATTTTGCTCGCCCGCTGAAATGCGCGTTGCTGTACTGGTTCCTCAGCCGGGATATCCGGAGCCCTGGCACTGGGCATTCGACGTTGAGGCGGAGGCGCTGAGGCGTGCCGGCTGTTTCGTTGAGGGCTTTGCCTGGTCCGATTTTTCCAACAGCTCAGGCTATGATCTCATCCTGCCGCTTGTCGCCTGGGGCTATCACTTCGATTATCCGCGCTGGCTCGCGCTTCTTGAACGCGCCGAGGCCGAGCGATGGCCGATCGTCAACCCGTCCGCGCTGCTGCGGTGGAACAGCGACAAAGCCTATCTCGCCGAGCTAGCCGAACGCGGCGTTTCGGCGGTGCCGACGCTTGCCGTCGAAGCCTGCTGCGATGCCGACCTCGAGGAAGCGCGTCGCCGGTTCGACAGCGAGTGGCTGGTCATCAAGCCGCCGGTCTCCGCAAGCGCGTTCGGTGCGCACCGGATCGGCCCCGATGACGATCTTCCGCCCGAATGCGTTCGCCGGCCAATGATCGTCCAGCCGCTGATCCACGAGATTGGGCGCACCGGCGAGTTCTCGCTGATGTTCTTCGATGGCGAATATAGCCATGCCGTCGTCAAGCGCCCGCGCTCCGGCGACTTCAGAGTTCAGGAATATCACGGCGGAAAGACGCTTCCATGCGACGTTCCGCCCAGCGGAGCGATAAGCCTGGCAAAGGCTGCGCTGGCTGCAGCTCCGGCAAAGGCTGCATATGCGCGGGTTGATGTCGTTCCCGATGACGACGGCGTCTTGAGGATCATGGAGCTCGAGTTGATCGAACCCGCGCTGTTCCTCGACCACGCGCCTGACGGTGGCGCGGCGTTCAGCCGAGCGATCGTCGGGTTCTTGCAAAAAGCCATTGCCTGATCGCCGAGGTGAGGTTCGGCGTCGGCTTTACATTGATTCGCTCGGCATCGATCTTGGCGACCAAGGCATTGAGTGGGCAGCCTTGCTCACGCGCTGCTTCCTCCAGCGCTTTCCAAAACATTGGCTCGAGGCTGACGGAGGTCGCGTGGCCCGCGATCAGGACCGAACGCTTCTTCGGGGGAGCATAGTCCAGTTCCATCAATACATGTGCTGGCCGCCGTTGATCGACATCGTCGAGCCGGTGACGAATCCGGCATTCTCGTCGACCAGGAAGGCAACCCCCCGCGCGATTTCCTCGGCCTTGCCGAGGCGGCCGACGGGGATCCGTGCGACGATCTTCTGGAGGACTTCCTCGGGCACCGCCGCGACCATGTCGGTGTCGACATAGCCGGGCGCGATCGCGTTCACGGTCACTCCAAAGCGCGACCCTTCCTGCGCCAGCGCCTTCGTGAATCCATGGATGCCGGACTTGGCGGCGGCATAATTGACCTGGCCGTACTGGCCCGCCTGCCCATTGATCGAGCCGATGTTGACGATCCGGCCATAGCCACGCCCCGTCATGCCCTCGAATACGGCTTTCGCCATGTTGAAGCAGCCGCCAAGGTTGACGTCGATCACCTCCTGCCACTTGGAGCGATCCATTCGCTTCATCGTCGCATCGCGCGTGATCCCGGCGTTGTTGACCAGCACGTCGACAGGGCCGAGCTCTGCTTCCACCTTGCGGACGCCCTCCTGGCAGGCGTCGAAATCGGCGACGTCCCATTTGTGGGCCGCGATCCCGGTTCGGTCCGAAAACTCGCGCGCACGCTCGTCATTGCCGGCATAATTGGCGGCAACCTTCATGCCCATGTCCTTGAGCGCGATGCTGATTGCCTCGCCGATTCCGCGCGTCCCGCCAGTGACGATCGCCACTCGAGC
The DNA here is from genome assembly GCA_025450755.1 of Sphingomicrobium sp. Classification (GTDB taxonomy): domain Bacteria; phylum Pseudomonadota; class Alphaproteobacteria; order Sphingomonadales; family Sphingomonadaceae; genus Sphingomicrobium. Next base: position 20,414 of record JANWLR010000002.1, read on the forward strand.
CATGAGCTTCCTCCTGTTCTATTGCGGCAGCGCGCTTAGGCGTGAGGCAGCCAGCCTGCAAGTTCGCGCTCGATCAGGCGTTCGAGCATGGCGATGCTTTCAGGAGAATCGTTGAGACAATCGAGGAGGGCGAACTTTCCGCCTCCTGCTTCGAGGAAGGTGCGGCGCCCGCGGATCCCCAATTCCTCCAATGTTTCGATGCAATCCGCCGAGAATCCCGGGGCGGCGATGGCAACGCTCTTCAATCCCTGCTGCGCAAAACTGGCGAGCGTCGCATCCGTCGCAGGCTCGAGCCATTTCGCACGGCCGAAGCGCGACTGAAATGCGACGTCGACCTCGCGCCCGAGAGCGTCACTCAACAGCCGGGCCGTCTTCTTGCAGTGGCAGTGGTAGGGATCGCCCAGCTCGAGCGTCCGAACCGGCATTCCGTGGAAGCTTAGAAGCAGCCGCTCGGGCTCAAAATCGAGGGCGCTGAGTTGGCGCGTCAGGTTTTTCGCCAACGCATCGATGTACAGCGGATCGTCATAATAAGGCGGCAGCGTGCGCAGTGCCGGCTGCCAGCGCATCCGTGCAAGGGCTCCGAACACCGCGTCATTCGCCGTCGCTGTGGTTGCGGCGCAATATTGGGGGTAAAGGGGCGCGGCGAGAATGCGCGTGCATCCTTCGCCGGCCATGTTGTTGAGTGCGGCAGCGATCCCCGGATTGCCGTAACGCATGGCGTAATGGACGCTAACATCTTGAAGGCGCGTGCGAAGCGCCTCCGCCTGCCGATGCGCGATCGCGCGCAAAGGCGAACCCTCGTTGGTCCAGACCTGGTTATATGCCTCGGCCGATTTCTTCGGCCGCGTCCGAAGCACCAAGCCGTGCAGGATCGGTTTCCACGCGATGGGATGGATTTCGATCACTCGTGGATCGCTCAGGAACTCTGCCAAATAGCGGCGGACCGCCCGGGCTTCGGGCGCATCGGGCGTGCCAAGATTGATCAGCAGAACGCCAACCTTCGGTTCGGGAATGGACGGATGGCCGCTCATTCGGCCATTACATCGAATGGTAGGGACCGCATGCGCTTGCCTGAACCCGCATGGATTGCATTGGCAACCGCCGGCGCGAGCGGCAGGGTGCCGAGGCCGCTGATCCCGCCGGGCGCGCCACTGCTCGGGATGATCGAAATGGTGATATCCGGCGTGCCGCTGAGGCGCGGCATGCCAATTGCACCGATTGCCCGAGCGCGCGGCATCCCGGCGACCCATTCCGGCGCGGCGACGGTCGCCTGTGCCAGCGCCCACATCAGCCCGCCCTCAATCTGTTGCTCGGCAACCCCGCTGTTGACCACGCGCCCACAATCGACGGCCGCGACAAGGCGGTGCACCTTGATCCGCTGGTCGTCGCCTATGCTCGCGACTGCGACGAGGGCGATATGCGATCCGAACGCCGAAGCGCCCGCAAGTCCCATGGTGCTCAAGGGACCGCCACCGTCCCATCCGGCAAGCCGCGCCGCGGCCTGCAGGCAGCGGGCAAGGCGCCCGTTGCTTCCGAGCATCGACATTCGGAAGGCGAGGGGTTCCATGCCTGCGGCATGAGCAAGTTCATCGATGAAGCTTTCAGTGAAAAACGCGAACTCGCGTTGCGGTGATCCGCGAATGTAACCCGCTCTGCAGGGGAGTGGGACGCGCACAGCATCGATCCGCACGTGCGCAATCGAATAAGGAGGAACGGACCCATCAAGTGCAGTCCGACCGAGCTTCTCCGGCAGATCCTTGCCCGCCAGCCGCGCGAATGCGGAGCCGAGCCCGTCGGCAGTAGCGACCTTCATTCTCCACGCAGCCGTGATTCCGGCCTCACCCGGAAGTGCCGTCATCCGCGCCAGCGCTCCTGCCGCCACACGATCGTGGTTCTGGCTCGTGGACTGGGAGAGAACGACCTGTACCGGTCGCCCGACCTCGCGCGCCAGATCGACCGCAATCGCCGCAGCGTCAGGCTCCATTGCCCGCCCTGCGGGTTCTCCGGCCGGCATCGGATAGAGCGCCGAATAAGCATTGCCGAACCGCGGAGCCTGGGTCGCGGTCCACAGTTCGACCGCCCCTCCAGCCACACGCGCGGTTGCAGTGACTGGCTCGAGCCCCAGATGCTGCGAGGGCGCGACATAATAAGTTGCGGCAAGCGGCCGCGATCCCCGCACGGCAGCGTCGTAATTGCCTTTGCTAAACCATTCGACTTCTACAACCTTTGTGAGCGCATTGTCGAATAGCGGCCGCGGGTTCTGAGGTGAGCGCTCACCCGAAAAACGCGGATCCGCGAGCTCTAATGCCCGCTCGGCTGCCCACCAATTGTCTGCGACGACTGCAACCCAGCTGTCATTCGCCGACACATGGCTCACGCCCGGTGCTTTCGCGATCGCTTCGCGCGCAAATCCAATGAGACGGCCGTCCGGCGGCGCAATTCGCACCGAAGCGAACAGCATGCCGGGTAATCGAACGTCACCTGAAAAGCGCCAGCTCCCGTCCGCTTTCGCTGGCCCGTCGAGCCGCTGCAACGGCTGTCCGATCAGCCTGCCCCTCGTCGACGTCCGCAGTGGAGCGCTGAACGGAGGGGTCCGATCCGCAGCCTCCTCCGCCAGCTCGCCGAAGGTGAAGGTCCGCACCCCATTGATGACGAAACCGTCGGCAGTGTCGCAGGACGAGGGATCGATATTCCACCGGTCTGCAGCGGCGCCGACAAGCATCGAACGTGCAACAGCGGCGGCCTTGCGCAAGGGCTGCTCGAACGCCCGCACAGAAGTGGAGTTGGCTGTGAGCCGGATCGCAGTCGGCCATCCTTCCTCCTTCGCCAAGCGATTGTCGTAAGCCTTGGCGAGCGGCGCCGGCTCTACCGCTATCGTCTCCCACGCCGCGCCGAGTTCGTCCGCGACGATCTGTGGCAGCGCCGTCCAGATGCCCTGGCCCGTCTCGACCTGGGCGACCGCGACGGTGATGCGCCCGTCTCGAGCGATCTTGATATAATTGCCAAATGCCTGCTCGCCGGGCTTCGCCGCGAGCTCGCTGGAGAGATGCTTGGGCCAAAGCGCAAAACCGACGACGAGTCCGACCCCTGCGCCGCCGCCAATCAGCAATGTCCTGCGGTCGATCCTCAATTCGCGTATTCGGCCTTGAGCGCGCGCCGATCGATCTTGCCGGTGCCGAGCTTGGGGAGCGGCTCGGGCGAGAGGATGATTCGTTGCGGGATCTTGAACTTTGCAAGCCTGCCGTCGAGAAATGCCCGCAAATCCTCCTCGCCGAGCTGCGCACCATTCTTCAAATGAACAACCGCCACAGGCACTTCGCCGAGGCGCTCGTCGGGCGCACCGAATACCGCGACTTCGGCGATCGAGGGACAGGCGTAGCATTCGGCCTCGACCTCGGCCGCGGAGATATTCTCGCCGCCGCGAATGATGATTTCCTTCTTGCGATCAACGATGAAGAGATAGCCGTCCTCGTCGACATATCCGACGTCGCCGGTGCGCAGCCATCCGTCGCTTGTGAATGCCTCATCCGTCGCTTTCGGGTTGCGCCAATAGCCCTTGATGTTCGCCGCGCTTCGAAAGGCGATCTCGCCGACTTCGCCCGAGGCCATGTGCCGGTCTCCGGCGCCGAGAATTGCAAGCTCGATGATGGGCCGGTGGGCACGCCCCGTCGACGCCGGTTTTGCCGCGTAATTTCCCCAGTAATTGGCGCAGCCCGCGGCGTTCGTTTCCGTCAGTCCGTAACCCAGCGCGGGCTGCGCGTTAGGGAATTCCTGCCGCAGCCGCTCGACATGTGCTACCGGGCGCGGCGCGCCGCCCGCAGTGATGTCGGTCAGCGAACGAAGGTCGTATCTGTGCCTTTCGGGATGGTTCATGAGTTCGAGGCTCATCGTCGGCACTCCGACGAAATAGGTGATCTTTTCCTTTTCGATCAGGCGTAGCGCGTCACCTGCGTCCCACTTGGGCATGAGGACGAGGCAGCGGCCGACGACGAAACTATTGAGCATCACCGGAACCTCTCCGGTGACATGAAAAAGCGGCACGGTGAGCAGCGTACGTGGCTGGGCCGGCGGCGCTCTCCCGTCCTCGGTCAAAAGCTGGAGAAGCACTGCAAGACCCGTCGCGTAGGCGTAAACCGCGGTCGTCACCGCGCGGTGCGTTGACAGCGCACCTTTCGATTCCCCGGTCGAGCCAGACGTGAACAGGATCGTCGCGTCATCTTGTGGATCGATCTTCGGCAGTGTCACGCTGTCGGTCTCGCCGCCGAGCAGTTCCGCGATCGCCTCTTCGATCGTTTGATCGACCGGCAGGATGACGGTTTCGAAGCGCCCGCAGCGTTCGGCAATGCGTTTGCCGCGGGCACCATCGGCAATGATCAATTTCGGCTCGGTGAGCTGGATCGCCTGCTCCATCTCATGCGCTTCCCACCAGCCATTGAACAGGGTTGCGATCGCGCCAGCCTTGAGGATCGCCATATAGCTGACAATCCATGCCGGGCAGTTGCGCATGGCGATGCCGACGCGATCACCTTTCGCGATGCCCCGAGCAGCTAGGCCGCGCGCCAGTCGTTCGGAAATCCGGTCGAGGTCGGCGAAGCTGAACCGTTCCTCGCCGGCCACCAGCGCTTCTGTATCGGCATGCAGCGAGCAAAATGCGCGGAAGAACTCCGGAAGTGTCGCCGGAAGCTTCGCGACGATCGCCCGGCCCTGCTCGTCATGCGTCATTTCGAGCCGCCCGCCGGGCCCGGTGACTCTTCTGAGCTCAACGTCAAAGCGGCGGTCCAGCTCGGTCAGCATCTATGCCCCGCGTCTTCCTTTGCCTTTGCCGGTACCCGCCTTATGAGGCGCTGAACATCCATGGGGAAGCCCTTGCAGACCGACCAATATCCAGGGTTCACGAAGTTCACCGACTTGGGCTTGTCGCCGGTTGCATTGCACCTCGGCCCATTCGACCTTCGCTGGTACAGCCTCGCTTACCTGGCCGGCATCTTCATCGGCTATTGGTACCTGCTCAAGCTGCTGAAGCAGCCCGGCGCGCCGCTCGCTCGCCGCCACGCCGACGATTTGGTTTTCTATGCCGCGCTCGGGATCATCCTCGGCGGCCGTCTCGGTTACGTCCTGTTCTACAATCTCGGCCAGTACCTGAGGCACCCGATCGAAATCCTGAAGCTGTGGGATGGAGGGATGTCCTTCCACGGCGGAGTCATCGGAACGACGCTCGGAATCATCTACTTCGCGCGCAAGGAGAAGCTGTCGTGGCTGAGGATCCACGATTATGTCGCATGCTGCGCGCCGTTCGGCCTTTTCTTCGGCCGCATCGCCAACTTCATCAACCAGGAGCTGTGGGGGGCGCCGACAAGGGTGCCATGGGCGATCAGGTTCCAGGAGCTCAATCTCTACGGACAGCGCGTTCTGGGCCCTCCGCGGCATCCGAGCCAGCTCTATGAGGCCTTCCTCGAGGGCATCGTCCTGTTCTGCATCCTTGCCTTCATGTTCTGGAGGACAAAGGCGCGTTACGAGCCGGGCAAGCTCGTCGGAACCTTCATCTTCTTCTACGGAATCTTTCGCTTCGGAATCGAATTCATCCGCGAGCCTGACCCGCAGTTCGCAGGGACATTATTCCAGAACAGCGGCCTGCACATGGGGCAGTGGTTGTCCTTGCCGATGATCATCGGCGGCCTCTACCTCATGCTGACGGCGAAGAAGCGCCGAGTCCGCGTCGAACCGACCGCAGGGACCGCTTCCGTCGCGTGACTCCGCTCGAGCGAGCGCTCCGCGAGCGAATCGGGGCAGAGGGGCCGATCACCGTCGAAACCTATATGGAAGCGTGCAACGCTTATTATTACGCGACGCGCGATCCGCTCGGAGTTGGTGGCGATTTCACGACGGCTCCGGAGGTCAGCCAAATGTTCGGTGAGATGGTCGGCGCCGCGCTCGCCGATTGCTGGAAGCGTGCAGGGGCGCCGGATGACGCAATCTATGCAGAGTTGGGACCGGGCAGGGGAACGCTCGCCGCCGATGCGCTCCGAGTGCTTCGGTCCGCCGGTTTCGAGGGCGAGGTCCACCTCGTCGAGACCAGCCCCGTGCTGCGCGAAAGCCAGGCTTCGGCCGTGCCCGGTGCAATGTGGCACGAAGACATCGGCGATCTCCCTGCCAAGCCGCTGCTCCTGGTTGCAAACGAGTTCTTGGATGCGCTCCCCATTCGACAACATGTCAGCGGTGTCGAACGCCGCGTTACCGTCGTGGGCGGCGGCCTCGCGTTCGACCGCGACGGCGAGATCATCGAGACATCGCCGGCGCGCGAGGCAGCGGTTGCCGCGATCGCTACCTGCCTTGCCGCCAAGGGCGGTGTCGCCATCTTCATCGACTACGGCCATGAGCAAAGCGGCGCCGGCGACACCTTGCAGGCGCTCCGGCACCATCGCTACGCACCGGTCCTGGCCGATCCGGGGGAGCAAGATCTGACAGCACATGTCGACTTCGAAGCCGCCTTAGAAGTGGCAATGGACGCGGGCGCTTCTGCAACTCCAGTCGTCACCCAGAGGGAATGGCTGATCCACCTCGAAATCGAGACCCGCGCACAATCGCTTTCGCGCGCCAATCCTCACCACGCTGCCAATGTCCGGTCCCAGCTTCAACGGCTTACCGGCAATTCTGAGATGGGTGAGCTGTTCAAGGTCATCGCAATCCATTCGCCGGACTGGCCGGAGCCGGCGGGTTTTGCATGACGATCACTTACCGCGACGCGAGCCCGCCCGACGCCGCTGCGCTCGATTGCATCTTCGACACGAGCTTTTGCGACACGTTCGCGCACCTCTATCGCCCCGAGGATTTGAACGCCTTCCTTTCAGGTTTCGGCGTTGCCGATTGGGAGGAGCAGCTGAAGGACCAGGCTTATGCCTTCCGCGTCGGCGAGGCTGACGGCGAGCCGGTCGGCTACATCAAGCTCGGGCCGATGAAGCTTCCGGTGGAGACGGACCGCCGCGCGCTTCTCCTCGACCAGCTGTACATCCTCAAGGACCATCACGGCGTCGGCATCGCCCACGGCCTGATGGACTGGGCGCTCGCCGAGGCCAGGCGCCGAGGCGCCGAAGAGCTCTACCTTACGGTCTACGTCGACAATCATCGCGCCCGCCGCTTTTACGATCGCTATGGATTTGAGGCCGTGGGCCGCTACGATTTCATGGTCGGGGAACAGGCTGATCAAGATATCATCATGCGGAAGCTGTTGTGAGCTTAGAGGGACAAGGCGTTGAGGTCGTCCGCGCGATCAGCCTCGGGCAGCTGCCGCACGGATTCCTCGGCCGCCGTGGCGGCATGTCGGTCGGGCTTTGCTCCGGTCTCAACGTCGGCTTTGGAAGCGACGACGACCGCGAGGCGATCGAGGGCAATCGCCGCCTTGCCATTGCCGCGCTCCTGCCGGACGCCGACCTTTCGACCGTCCACCAGATTCACTCTGCCGAAGTCGTCGTTGCCAATCACGCATGGCCGCGAGGCGAGCGCCCGCGCGCCGATGCGATGGTCAGCGATCGGCCGAACCTGCTTCTTGGTATCCTGACCGCCGATTGCGCTCCCGTGCTGTTCGCCGATCATCACGCGGTGGTCGTCGGCGCCGCGCATGCCGGATGGCGCGGAGCGCTCGCCGGAGTGACCGATGCGACGATTGAAGCGATGGAGCGCCTCGGAGCGCGGCGCGAGAATATCCATGCAGCGGTCGGACCCTGCATCGCCCAGTCGTCCTACGAGGTCGACGATGACTTCCGCGGACGGTTTCTCCAGCATGATTGCGACAACTCGCGCTTCTTCACGTCAGGGCCGGCCGGCAAGCCGCATTTCGACCTCGAAGCCTATGTCGTCCACCGCTTGATTGCCGCAGGGATCGACGAGGTCGAGGCGCTCAATCTCGATACCTATGCCAACCCTGGCCGCTTTTTCAGCTACCGCCGCGCGACGCACCGTCACGAAGCCGATTATGGCCGTCAGTTGAGCGCCATCGCCATACCGGGCTGACGACAAGCTGAACTTATCGGCCGCGCCTCGGCAGTTGATTGGCGCGACACGAGTCTTGGCGCTAATGCCGCGCCCGAACGAGGAGATTTCATTTGCCCACTGAACGTGATCTTGCAGCCGACAGCTCCCATCAGCGTGCGCCGCGCCCGTCGCCGACGCAGATCGGTAACCGCAAGCTGAGCGCCCAGACGTTGATGCTCGGCTACGGCTTCGACCCCGAGCTCAGCGAAGGATCGCTAAAGCCGCCAATCTTTCTCACTTCGACGTTCGTGTTTGAGAGCGCAGCGGCCGGCAAGCGCTTCTTCGAGGGAGTCACTGGCAAGCGCCCCGGCGGCGCCGAAGGACTCATCTATTCGCGCTTCAACGGACCAAATCAGGAGATCCTCGAGGACCGCCTCGCCGTGTGGGAAGACGCGGATGACTCGCTCGCTTTCTCCAGCGGCATGTCGGCGATTGCGACATTGCTTCTGACCTTTGTCCGCCCGGGCGACTGCGTCGTCCATTCGGGTCCGCTCTATGCAGCGACTGAAACGCTGATCGCCAAGATTCTCGGACAGTTCGGCGTGTCGTGGGTCGATTTTCCTTCGGGCGCGACGCGCGAGGAGATCGATGCCGCCATCGCCAAGGGAAAGGACAGGGGCCGCATCAGCCTGGTCTATCTTGAAAGCCCGGCCAACCCGACCAACCAGCTCGTCGATGTCGAAGCGGTGCGCGCAGCCGTCGACGCGGCCTTCCCGGCCGATCAGCGCCCGCCGATCGCGATCGATAACACGTTCCTGGGGCCGCTCTGGGCCAAGCCTCTGAGCAACGGCGCCGACCTCTCGGTCTACAGCCTGACCAAATATGTCGGCGGGCACAGCGACCTTGTTGCGGGCGGCCTCGTCGGCGAGCGGGAGCTGATCAACAAAATCCGGATGATGCGCAACACGATCGGCACGATCTGCGACCCGAACACGGCGTGGATGCTGCTGAGGAGCCTCGAGACGCTCGAAATGCGCATGAGCCGTGCCGGCGAGAATGCAGCGAAGGTGTGCGACTTCCTCAAAAGCCATCCAAAGGTCGAGAAGATCGGCTATCTCGGCTTCCTCGGGGAAGGCTCGCGCCAGGCGGACATTTTCAAGCGCCATTGCAGCGGGGCCGGATCGACCTTTTCACTCTACCTGAAGGGCGGCGAGAAGGAAGCGTTCACATTCCTCGACGCGCTGCAGATCGCCAACCTCGCGGTCAGCCTTGGCGGCACCGAGACGCTCGCAAGTGCTCCGGCAGCGATGACTCATCTGTCCGTTCCCGACGAGCGCAAGAAGCAGCTCGACATCACTCCGAACCTGGTGCGGATTTCGATCGGGTGCGAAGATGCGGACGACCTCATCGCCGACTTCGCAAATGCGCTTCAGGCGGTTTAGCGACCCCGCGCGAACTCCGCTCGAAAGCGAAGATGAGCGAAGCGGCCCGGAGACCTGGCCGGACCGCTTCCTGCGTGTTTGCTGCCCAGGTCAAGGCAGTAGGCTACACGCTCAAGCAACAAACGAGCGGCTCGATGAAGCGGTTCCGATCGGAAGTATCCGCCATACAACTGGCTTGGCTGCGTTGTTCAGCCCCAATCCTCGATCGCCCAGCCGCGTTGCTCAGCTAAGCGCCGTAACTTCCCATGTGGGTTCACCGTGACCGGCTCGTCGGACCATTCGAACGAAGGCTGGTCGGACACATGGTCCGAGTAGAAGCGCACATGGCCATGAACGCCCTTGAGGCCCGACTTCTCGACCCAGTCCGCGATCATCCGCATCTTCGCTTCGCCATAGGCATTCTCGCCTGCAATCTTCGAGTGCAGGCGTTCGTCGAGCCCGATGACGGAAAGGGTGCCGATCACGTCGTCGAAGCCGAGCCGCTCGGCGATGGCGTCGGCGTAGAGGCGGTAGGACGCGGTCGCGAGCACAAGCCGCCGTCCTTCAGCCATGTCCCGCGCGAGCGCTTGGCGGGCACCCGGCCGGATGTTCGTCGTCACCTGCTTGTCGGCGAAGCTCTCGACCAGCGGCTTGAGATCATGTGGGTGGATTGTCGCCCCGAGCAGCAAATGGTGGTTGATCTCCTTGAGCTTCCCCCGGTCGATCAACCGCGTCACATATGCAAGCATCGACAAAATCACGATCGGCAGCAACAGCAGCCGCCACGGCGCTCGCCGGACCGCGCAGTGCAACAGGAATGGCGTATAGGTCGCGCGGCGCGTCACGGTCCGGTCCATGTCGTAGACGGCAAGGTCGCTCATGCCTTGCCCGCCAGGATTTCCTCGACCAAGCTGTGATCGGCCGGCTTGTCGACATCGACCCCCGCGAGCGGGTCGCTGAGCTGCACGGCCCGAATTTTCAGGCCGAGTTTGCGCGAGGCGCGCGCAAGCACGTCGTCGATTCGGAGCAATTTCAATGCGGTTCCGACGAGCACGATCGGACCAAGCAAGCCAACCAGCCGCCAACCTTTCTTCCGGTCTTGCTCGACCGCCCGCCAAAACTCGATCGCCGGCCGCACCTTTGGCGAGGAAAGCGCGAACAAGTTCGCGCCCGTATAGGCGCCGCCTCGAAATTTCAGCCATGTCCGCTCGGTCTTGGGAAGGCGCTGGAGCAGGTTTTGGCGTTCGACAACGCCGATTGCGATGTCCGAACCCGCCGCGCCTCTCGCGAATTCATCGACGGTTGCACTATCCAGCAGCGCATGATCTGCCGTGGTCACCAGGAGCGGCCAGCGAGTCGCCGGGTCGCTGCACATCGCGAGCATGGTTTCGGCAATGGTTCCGAGCGATTTCTCGAACTGGATGCGCGGATCGCCGGAAATCACATTCGCGACCCTCTCGGGAGCTTGCGAGAGGATGATCAGTTGCGCAATTTTCCTACTGGCGAGCAGCGCTCTCGCCGGCCTGCGCACCATCGGCTCGCCACCAACCGCGATCAGGGCCTTCATGTCGGTGCCGAACTGCGCGGCAAACTCATCCTGCTTTGGCCGCGAACCGGCGAGCAGGACAGCGGTGAACTTCATCCTTCGAGCCAGGACGCCACTGGCTTTCCCCGCGCTTTAAGCTCGGTCATCTGCGCGAGGCGCACCGCATGGAAGATCAAGCTGATCAAGGTCCACCAGGCGACCAGCTCCAGGCCGATATCGGGGCGCTCGAACAGCAGGCAGACGATGAGGATGACCATGTTCGGATTGCGCCGTGCAGTGATCAGCCGGAACTTGCTGTCGAGCAGCCTCCAGACGTGGATTTCCATCCCGTCGAACCGTTTGATCGAAATTCCCTCGATCAGACGCTGCGCGACATAGCCGCCGACGATCACGCCCAACACCATGATCGCCGTCACCGGCTCGAGCGGGCGTCCGTACGCCGCAAGGCCATGCTCCCAGGCCCACCACCAGAAGGGCGGATGGACGAGATCGATCCCGTGGTCGGCCAGGTTTCCCCATTTCGATGACGCACCGGTGCAGCGCGCGAGCTTCCCATCAACCGTGTCGAGCACCATGAAGATGAAGCCCGAGAGTGCGCCGAACCAAAATTGCCCGTTCCAGAACAGCCAGAAGGCGAGCACGCAAAGCACAGCTCCGATCAGGGTGATGAAGTTCGGCGAGAGGCCTGCGCGCGCGGCCCAGCGCGTCAAGTAGAAGGCCGGCTTCCGCCACAGATAGAGTGTCAGTGCGTCGGTCACGCCTTTATATGCCGCATCATAAGCGGCGCGCTCGACCGGTTCCGGGTCGCTCGGATCGAGTTGCAGAACGAACGGGCGCTCGCGTTTTCTCAGCGCCTTGTTCTCGAGCTCGGCGGTCTCTGCAGCGATGTCCTTATAGCCTCTAACCGGTTGGCCGCGCGCGATCGCGTCCACAACCGGCTGCGCATCCTCGTCCTCCGGCACGTGCGCCATCACCGGCATCCCGGCGAGCGTCAGCACCGTGCGCGGCTGTTCCCGAATCGCCTTGAGCCAGGCCGGATCCCAGCCGTAAGCCATGCTCGCGAGCAGCGCATCGCGGCCGGGCTGCGCGGCGTCGGCGCAGTCGAACCCGGCATTCGCTGCAAGCCTGCACGCTCGCTCACGCGCTGGCATCCCGAACGGCCGCGCTGGATTGTCCCCAACGGCCAGGAACAGCATCGGCAGGTCGCTCCCCATCCGTGCCGCATAAAGGCGCTCGACTCGGCAGGGAAGGGGGCCCGCCCAAGCCTCAGCTCCCGACGCCGCTTGCTCCTGACAGCCATTTCGCGCACAAACCCGCTCCGCATGGCCGAGATCACGGAGCAAGAGACGGATCAACGGCACGGCTCGGTGTACCGGGTCGCGGGCACGATCAATATCGCGCGCGCCGCGACGACCCAGCGCGAGATCGATGCACTTCCCGATCCGCTGACGATCGATCTTAGCGACATCAACCGAATGGACACGGTCGGCGCTTGGATCATCTACCGGACCGTTCGCGACCGCGGCGCCAAGGTGATCGGCGCGAGCCGCGACGAGGTCAGCCTGCTGAAGCAGGTCGGCGAGTTCGACAAGCCGGCTCGTGTCGTTCCGGACGAGCCGCACGATATGGTCGCCGTATTGCGCGAGCTCGGTTCCTGGGTCGCCGAGACTGGCGAAACCCTGGTCGGGCTGCTCGGCTTCTTCGGTTCGACCCTGATCGGCTTTGGGAACCTGATCCGGCGACCCAAGAAATTCCGCGTCAACGCAGTCGTCCAGCGCTTCGACGTGGTTGGAGTTCGCGCCCTCGGGATCATCGGGCTGATGAGCTTCCTTATCGGAATCGTCATCGCCCAGCAGGGATCGGTCCAGCTCGCCCAGTTCGGCGCCGAGGTCTACACGATCAACCTGATCGGCCGCATTACGGCGCGCGAGCTAGGCACGCTCATGACCGCGATCATGGTCGCCGGACGCTCCGGCTCGGCTTTCGCCGCGCAGCTCGGAACGATGAAGATCACCGAGGAGATCGACGCGATGCGCACCATCGGCGTCTCGCCGATCGAAGCGCTCGTGATCCCCCGAATCATCTCGGCCGTGATCATGATGCCGCTTCTCGCTTTCTGGTCGATGCTGCTCGCGCTGATCGGCGGCGGCGTTTTCGTCTGGCTATCGCTCAGCATCCCGCCGCTGACCTATATCCAGCGCCTGCAGGAGGTGATCCCGCTCACCGACCTGTGGGTCGGCTTGATCAAGGCGCCGGTGTTCGGATTCATCATCGCTCTGGCCGGCTGCTTCCAGGGCATGCTCGTCCAGGGCAATAGCGAGGAGGTCGGTTCCCGCACCACGACCGCGGTCGTCCAGTCGATCTTCCTCGTCATCGTCCTCGATGCGGTCTTTGCCGTCTTCTTCTCGAATATCGGCTGGATATGATCCCCGAGAACCTCGATCCGGCCACCGTCCCGGAGGGCTGCAAACCGGTCATTACGGTACGCAACCTCCGGAACGCATTTGGCGATCAGCTCATCCACGACAAGCTCGACCTCACCGTCTGTCGCGGGGAGATACTTGGAGTCGTCGGCGGCTCCGGCACGGGAAAGTCCGTGCTCCTGCGCTCGATCATCGGCCTCCAGACGCCGGAGGAGGGAGAGATCGAGGTTCTCGGCGAGAACATGGTCGGACGCACCGAGGACGAAGCCAAGAACATCCGCCGGCGCTGGGGAATATTGTTCCAGAACGGCGCTTTGTTTTCGACGCTCACGGTCGCCGAGAACGTCGAAGTCCCGATCCGCGAATATTTCCCTTACCTGAAGCCGCCGCTGCTCGACGAGATCGCCTCCTACAAGATCGCGATGGGCGGCCTTCCCCCGGATGCCGGCCCCAAATATCCCTCCGAGCTGTCGGGCGGCATGGTGAAGCGGGCCGGCCTCGCCCGGGCGTTGGCGCTCGACCCCGAGCTCCTGTTCCTCGATGAGCCGACGGCAGGGCTAGACCCGATCGCCGCGGCAGCCTTCGACGAGCTGATCAAGTCGCTCCAGCGGCGGCTCGACCTCACCGTTTTCCTGATCACTCACGACCTCGATACGCTGCACGCGATCTGCGACCGCATCGCAGTCCTTGCGGATCAGCATGTGATCGCGGTTGGAACGATCCCGCAACTCTTGGCTTTGGATCATCCTTGGATACAAGAGTATTTTAACGGGCCGCGGGGACGCGCCGCAGCCGAGAGTTATGAAGAGGGGGCAACGGCCTAGTGGAAACCCGCTCGAACTATGTCATGGTCGGCGCGGTGACGGTGGCCCTGCTCATCGGCACCCTGCTCTTCATCGTCTGGCTTGCCGGCCTCTCGAACAAGGCGACCAAATGCTATGACATCTATTTCGCGCAGGGCGTCGGGGGGCTCAACAAGGGCTCGAACGTCAGCTTCTCTGGCGTTCCCGTCGGGCAGGTTACGAAGATCTCGCTTCTCCCGAACAGGCCGGAGTTCGTCTGGGTGCGGGTCGATGTCGACGAGCAGACCCCGGTACTCCAGGGCACCAGCGCGCAAATCCACGGCGTCGGCTTCACCGGCGTCAGCGAAATCCAGCTGACGGGCGCCGAGCGCGGCCGTCCGGCGATCGAGCAGGCGGGGCCGCAGGGCTGCCCGGTCATCCCCGCGACCTCCGGCGGAATCAGCGCGCTCTTGAACAGCGCGCCCGAGCTGATCGACCGAATCCAACGGCTGACCGAGCGACTGACCGAGCTCCTCTCCGACAAGAACCAGAATTCGATCTCCGATATCCTCGAGAACATCGACGCGACGACGGCGGAGCTGAAGAAGCACGCTCCGGAGATGGGCGACACGATCGCGGAGATTAAGATCGCTTCGCACAATGCGGGGATCGCCGCCAATAATGTCGCAGCGCTTTCCGACAATGCGAACAAGCTGGTGAGCGGCCCGGGACGGCAATCGATCGAAAATCTCAACCAAGCGATTATTTCGGCCAAACAATCTGCCGACAATCTGAACTCGATGATCAGCGACGCGCGGCCAGGCGTGCAGAACTTCAGCAAGGAAACCCTGCCGGAGGCGAACAAGCTGGTTCACGATCTTCGCCAGCTGTCGCAATCGCTCGAGGCGGTTTCGAACCGGGTCAACCAGCAGGGAATTGGCGGCGCGCTCGGGCCCGAGAAGCTGCCCGACTATAATCCAGGGAAACGCAAATGAGGCTGTTGCTTAGGACGAGTGCGATCGCCTTGGCCGTGAGCTTGAGCGGCTGTTCGCTCGGCGGAATGCTCGGCGGGGGCGGCAAGGGACCTGCGACGTTGGTGACCCTGACGCCCGAAGCGGCTGAGCCCGCCACCATCGTCCGCAGCGCGGCGGCCGGTCAGGCAGTGACGGTGATGGTTCCGACCGTGCCAAAGGAGCTGACCGCAGTCCGCGTTCCGGTGCAGGTCAACTATGTCGATGTGCAGTACGTCACCAACGTCCAGCTGGTCGATACGCCCGACCGGCTATTCCAGGGCCTGCTTGCGGAAACGATTCGCCGCACCACCAACCGGGTGGTGCTGGACCCCAATCAGGCATCGCTCGATCCGGGTCTTGTCGTGAACGGGGTGCTGCAGCGTTTCGGTTATGATGCGTCGACCCGCCAGGTGGTCGTGACCTACGATGGTTCGCTCTCGACCGGCGGCGGCAACCGAGTCGAGACGCGCCGCTTCACGGCGAGCGCGCCCGCAGACGGCACTGCCGCGACTGTGCCTGCCGCGCTCAACCGCGCCGCGAACCAGGTCGCGCTCGATGTCGCCAAGTGGATCGGGAGTTAATCAGCCTTGTAGCGGGTGTTCCGCTGCTATTGCTTGCCGCTGGCTGTGCGACTCCAGCTCCTCGGCAACGCATTGCACCGCTGGTGGATTACCATCAACATCTGATCAGTCCGGCGTTCTCGCCGATCGTCAAATTGCCTCCGCGCGACGGCGCTGCTCTGGTTCGCGAGCTGGATGCCGCCGGCATCGACAGGGCCGTGGTCCTCTCTGTCGCCTACAGCTTTGCCGACGACCGCAAGAACCTCAATGATCCCGATCGGCTGACGCGCAAGGAGAATGACTGGACTTCGGCGCAGGTCGTAAAGAACGCGCCGCGACTAATTGGATTCTGCAGCGCAAATCCGCTGCGGCAGGCGGCAATTGATGAGTTGCGACGCTGTCTCAAGCTCCCCGGAATGGTCGGAATCAAGCAGCATTGGGGAAATAGCGGAGTGAGTTTGCGCAACCCAGCCCACTTGGCGCGCATGCGGCAAATTTTCGCGCTTGCTGAACAACTTAAGGTGCCAATCCTCGTCCACATGCGCGCTCGCGGCGGAATTGATTATGGCGCAGAAGACGCGCACATTTTCCTCGAAAAGCTGATGCCCGTCGCACCGGATGTCGCCGTCATCGTCGCGCACCTGAGTGGCGGCGGGGGTTATTCACCGGAGCTCGACCAGGTTATGGAGGCGTTCGGCGACGCGGCCCAGCGCCGCCGCAAGGGAACAAAGAATCTCTTTTTCGACGTTGCCGGTGTCGTCACACCCGAAGCGTCCGTCGCGGACTGCGCATCAATAGCAAAGCGTGTCCGGCAGGTTGGTGCGTCGCATATTCTTTACGGCTCGGACACATTGCCGCCGGGAGGCAGCATTCGTGCGGGTTGGGAGATTTTCCGGTCAAAGGTTGCGCTTACGCCAGGCGAATTTCAAACGATCATGAGCAATCGCCTGCCGTTTGTTGATTAGGCGAGGCTTTTGCTCACCTGCTCGTAGACGTCCTTCGAAAGGCCCGGAGTTGCCGCGATCCGCTCCAACTGCTCGCGCATCATCGCCGCGCGCTTCGCCTCGAAGCGGCGCCAGCGCCCGAATGCCGGCACCAGCCGCGCTGCGACCTGCGGGTTGAGCTTGTCGGCGGCGATGATCATGTTGGCGAGGAATTTGTAGCCGCGCCCATCGGCCGAGTGGAACGCCCAGTGATTGCCGCTGAACATGCCGGCGAGCGAGCGCAGCCGGTTCGGGTTGGTAATCACGAAGTCGGGATGGCCCGCCAGCTTCAGCACCTCGTCGACCGTGTCCGCCCGCTGCGCGGCGGCCTGTAGCGCGAACCATTTGTCGAGCACCAGCGGGTCATTGCGGAAGCGGTTGTAAAAAACATCGAGCGCTTCCTGCCGCTGGGGTGTGTCCGTCGACACGAGCACGGCGAGGGCACCCTGGCGGTCGGTCATATTGTCGGCACGTTCGAACTGCGTCTTCGCGAGCGCCGCCGCCTTCGCTTCGTCCGCCGCTGAAAGAAGGCCGAGCGCGACGGTGCGCAAACGCCGCACGCCCTTCGCTTTCGATGATAAATCAGCGCCGCTCACACCCTCGCTGCGGTGCGCCGCGA
>JANWLR010000003.1 GCA_025450755.1 Sphingomicrobium sp.
GGGCTGCAGGCGCTCAGGCCTATGTGTCGAAGCCCATCTCGGTCGTGAAGTTCGCGCAGACCGTCGACGAGCTGTTGATGCGGCAGGAACAGAACGATCCTGCCGGCGAAGCGCCGCAGAGTTGGGCAAATGAAGGTGGCGAAAGCCCGAACCCGAGCGAGCCGGGCGGCGAGCAAAACTGACGGCCACCTTTGCAGCCGCCAGAGCTTATTTAATCTTTGCTTCCTTGAACTCGACGTGCTTGCGCGCGACGGGGTCGTACTTCTTGAAGCTGAGCTTTTCAGTCTGCGTTCGGGGATTCTTCTTGGTCACGTAGAAGAAACCCGTGTCGGCGCTGCTGACGAGCTTGATTTTGACGGTTGCCGGCTTGGCCATTGCCTTGGTCCCGAATTGAAAAAAGAAAAAGCGGCCGCGGCCGCTCAAGTCGCTGGCTCCCATGACGAAGGGCAGCGATTCTGTCAACTGAAGCGCAGCCGTAACGAGCTGTTAACGAGATTGGGCGAACCTCCGTTAAACCAGGAGGACGCACCCATGGCTACCGATCCGCTCGCCAAGGTGAGGAACGAGATCGGACTGCGCGTTGCGGAGATCCGCGATGCCGGACCGCGTCTCTCCCCGCTAGATCTCTACGCCCGCATGGATGCAATTCGACAGCTTGCAGCCGTGAACGGCCTCGCGACGCTCGAAGGGCTGGCGCGCCACTCGACGCAGCTTGCTTTGCTCCCCGGCCATCGCGTTGCGGTGCAGACCTGCCTCGAACATGTCGACGAGGCGCTCGATAGCGAAACCGAAGCCGATTGCTCGACCATCCTCGCCGCGCTTGCGATTCGCCTCCACTGACACACTAGACGCATTCATGCATTAGAGGCGCAATGCGCGCCTTTTCTCAGCTTCTCGACGATCTCGTCTACACGCGTTCGCGCAACACGAAGCTCAAGCTGATCGGCGATTACCTCAAGGAGACGCCCGACCCCGACCGCGGATTCGCTCTCGCTGCGCTCACGGGTACGCTCGACATTCCGCATGTGAAGCCGGCGGCGATCCGCGGACTGGTGGAGGAGCGGATCGATCCCACGCTCTTCTACATGAGCCGCGACTATGTCGGCGATACGGCGGAGACGATCTCGCTGCTCTGGCCAAAGCGCGAGGATGAGCCGTCCGAAGTGGACGACGCGACGATCCGCATCAGCGATGCCATCGAACGATTGCGTTTAGCTTCCAAGATGGACGCGCCCCGAGTCCTCTCCGGAATGCTCGACCATCTCGATGCGTCCGGCAGGTTCGCGCTCCTCAAGCTCGCGCTCGGCGAACTTCGCGTTGGAATCAATGCCCGGCTTGCCAAGCAGTCGCTCGCCCAGGCATTCGGCCTGGAGGTGGAGACCGTCGAGGAGGTCTGGCACGGGCTCACGCCCCCGTTCACAGAATTGTTCGAGTGGGCCGAAGGACGCGGCGCTCAGCCGACTGCGCGGGATGTCCCGGTCTTCCGGCCCTTCATGCTCGCCCACCCGCTCGACGACACCAGAGTGTCGCTCGAAGATTATGCCGCTGAGTGGAAATGGGACGGCATCCGCGTCCAGCTGGTCCATGCTGGCGGCGAGACACGGCTCTACAGCCGCACCGGAGACGATATTTCGGGCAGCTTCCCCGACATTGCCGAGCAATTCCGCGACGCAGGCGTGCTCGATGGCGAGCTTCTGGTCCGTGGCGAGGCTCAGGGCTCTGGCCTTGGGGTCGAATCGGCGGCGAGCTTCAACGCGCTGCAGCAGAGACTCGGTCGCAAGAACGTCAGCCAAAAGATGCTGAGCGCCTATCCGGCATTCGTCCGGCTGTACGATGTGCTGTTCGACGGCGACGAGGACTTACGCGAGCTTGTCTGGGAGAAACGACGCGTTCGGCTCGAATCCTTTGCTGCGCGGCTCGACCCGGAGCGCTTCGACATTTCGCAACTGATCGAAGCGCAAAGCTTCGAGGAGCTCGAGGACCTGCGACTCAATGCCCGGGATGTGGCAATCGAGGGCATCATGCTCAAGCGCCGTGACAGTCCCTATGTCGCCGGCCGCCGTACCGGGCTCTGGTACAAGTGGAAGCGCGATCCGCTGACCGCCGATTGCGTGCTGATGTACGCCCAACGCGGCTCCGGGAAACGGTCGAGCTATTATTCCGATTACACCTTCGGTTGCTGGACAGAAGAAGGCGAGCTGTTGCCTGTCGGAAAGGCCTATTTCGGCTTCACGGACGACGAGTTGAAGTGGCTCGACCGTTGGATTCGCAGCCATTCGGTCCAGCGCTTCGGTCCAGTGCGCGAAGTGGAGAAGAGCCTGGTGCTCGAGGTTGCGTTCGATTCGATTCACAAGAGCAGGCGGCACAAGTCGGGGCTGGCGATGCGCTTTCCCCGGATCAGCCGCATCCGCATCGACAAACCGGCAAATGAGGCCGACCAACTCGCGGCGCTGCGCGCGATGGTAACTTGAAGCAGCCGTAAACGACGCTAAGCCTGTGCCCCTCTTCGGAGGGGGACCTCATGTTCAAGACTTTGCTCGCCAGCGCGGCCGCGCTGGCACTTGCAGGCGGCGCACACGCCGAAACCTACGCAATCCAGGCCGGTCATCTGATCGTCGATGCCGCACAGCTGGAGCGAGGCCAATCCACCGTCATCGTCGACAATGGACACATTACGCGAATTGACCCGGGCTTCACCACGTCGCCGGGCGCAATTGTCGTCGATGAGCGCGGGCGCACCGTCATGCCGGGCATGACCGACGCGCATGTTCATCTCACCGGCACGAGCGGCGAGCCCTGGTACAATCACTACACCAAAAAATATTCGGTCCCCTATGAGACAACGGTAGGGCTGACCCACGCATTGGAGATGGCCCGCGGCGGCTTCACCACCGTGCGCGATCTCGGTGGCAACACGAGCGCGGTGATCGCCATCCGCGACGCGGTTGGCGAGGGGCGCTTTCCTGGACCTCGGATCAAGGTCGCGGGTCAGCCGCTGTCGATCATCGGCGGCCATGCGGATCCAGCCACCGGTCTTCCGCCCGAGCTCGCCGATGCGCTCTATGAGGCGCACCTCGATCCGTCCGTCTGCACCGGCCCCGAGGAATGCCAGAAGGTCGTTCGCCAGCTGGCGGCAGCGGGCGTGGACTGGATCAAGATCATGGCCACCGGCGGAGTGCTCGACCCCGGCACGCGCGGTCTTGAGCAGCATTTCACCGACGAGGAAATGAAGGCGATCTGCGACATGGCCCACTTCAACGGGCTCAAGGTCGCCGCGCACGCCCATGGCGCGAAGGGGATCGACGCGGCCGTCCGAGCCGGCGTCGATTCGATCGAGCACGGCACCTTCATCGACGAGCAAGGGGTCAAGGACATGAAGGCCCGCGGCACCTATTATGTCGCGACCTTGATGGCCTTCAGCGGAGTCGCCAACGCGCTCGGCAAAGGGATCATCTCGCCCGCGAGCGAAGTGAAGACGCGGCAGACTTTGGCCGTATGGGGCAAGGGCCTCAACCTCGCCTACCGCAATGGCGTAAAGATCGCGCTCGGCACCGACAGTGCGGTCGCGCCGCACAGCCAGGCGAACCATGAAGTCGAGCTGATGGTCACCAAAGGCGCAATGACCCCGCGCGACGCCCTGATTGCCGCGACCAAAGGTGGTCCAGACCTCATGAACCTTTCAGGCGAAACCGGAACGCTCGACCCCGGGAAGTCTGCCGACCTGATTGCAGTCGAGGGAGATCCGTTGGTCGATCCGACTGCTGTTCAGCGCGTCGATTATGTCATGGTCGAAGGCCGGCCCATCCCGATGAAAGGACAGTGATGCGATCGTCTCTGCTTGCGATCGCGCTCGTGCTGAGCGCGCCAGCTTATGCATCAGGTCAGGCGGCGGCCGGCGACGTCCCGCCCAAGGACTCAAAGTCCGACGCGCCAAAGGAAGAAAAGGACGTCGTCAAGGCAAGCGTTGACGAGGACGCTCAGCCTGTCCAGCGCTCGATCCCGTTCCACGGCCGCACGCTGGCCTATACTGTGACGCCCGGTCACCTCACGATCCGCAATGAAAAGGGCGAGCCGATCGCGAGCATGTTCTATGTCGCTTACACGATCCCCTCGCCGGGGCGTGTGCGGCCGGTCACGTTCCTGTTCAACGGTGGGCCCGGTTCATCGACCATGTGGCTTCACATGGGCTCCTTCGGCCCGATGAAAGTTGATGCGTCGAATCCGGAAACAATTCCTGGCCCGCCGTTCCGCTATGGACCGAACCCGGACAGCTTGCTCGACGTCAGCGACCTCGTCTTCATCGATGCGCCGACCACCGGCCTGTCGCGCGAACTCGGCAAGGCGGAGCCGAAAGACCTGTTCGGCGTCGACAACGACCTCGACGCGTTCACGCGTACGGTGCAGCGCTATCTGACCAAGTATCAGCGCTGGAACAGCCCCAAGTTCATCATCGGCGAGAGCTACGGGACGACCCGCGCTGCCGGCCTCGTCGATTCGCTCCTCAATGCTGGCGTGCAGGTTAATGGCGTGACCTTCATGTCGACCGTGTTGAGCTTCGCCGACTTCCAGGGCGACCAGTCTATGATCAACTTCCTTCCGACCTATGCGGCGGACGCATGGTATCACGGCAAGATCCCCGGCAAGCCGCCGCTCGAAGCGTTCCTCCAGCAGGCGCGTGATTTCGCCAGCGGGCCCTATGCGCTGGCACTCCAGAAGGGGAACATGATCAGCCCGGATGAGAAGCAGCAGGTCGCGCAGCAGATGGCGCAGCTGACCGGCCTCTCCGCCGATTATATTGGTCGCTCGAACTTAAGGGTGGACCCGAGCCGTTTCAGGCGCGAACTGCTCCGCGACCGGCACGAGATGATCGGCCGGATCGATTCGCGTTTCCTCGGCACCGAACCCGATCTCGTGGGCGATTCAGCCGATTACGACCCACAGGGAAGCGCGATCACCGGCGGCTTCGTTGGAGCGCTCAACGACTATCTGTTCCGCGACCTCGGCTACAGGACGCCGCTGACATACAGGCCCAACAATTACGCGCAGACGCAGGGCGGCAACTGGAGTTTCCAGCACAAGTCACCGGACGGGCGCCAGCAAATCGCCGATACCAGCGTCGACCTTGCCGATGCGATGCGCCAGAACCCGCGGATGAAAGTGCTGTCGGTGAACGGCGTCTACGATCTCGCGACGCCGTTCCATGGCGCAGAGTACGAGTTCAAGCACATGGCCTTGGAACCGCAGCTGCAGGCGAACATCCGCTACACTTACTATCCGGCGGGTCACATGATGTATATCGACCCCGTCTCGGCCCAGAAGCTCAAAGCCGATCTGGCGGCCTTTTACGCAAGCGCGATGTAGGCAAAGGAAAAGGGCCGGAAGCTCCTGCCGCCGGCCCTTCGCCCCCTAAAATCCTAATCCCTTAGCTGATCGGCTGCAGGTTCACCGCCGCATATTTGCCGCGGCGATCGACCTCGAGCTCGAACTCGAGCCTATCGCCTTCGTTGAGCGTCGGGATGCCCGCGCGCTCCACCGCAGAAATATGCACGAATGCATCGGGCTGGCCGTCATCACGCTGGATGAAGCCGAAACCCTTCATCGCATTGAAGAACTTCACCGTGCCGCTGGCCTTTTCGCCGGTGAGCTGGCGTTGCGGGCCCCGCTCGGCGCGTTCCACAGCCATCGGATCGCCCTCGATTCGCAGGTTCGTCGCCGAAATACGCCCGCCGCGGTCGACAAGGGTGAACTCGAGCGGCTGGCCGTCAGCAAGGTCGGTGAGACCAGCCTGCTCGACAGCAGAGATGTGGACGAAGACATCCTCGCCGCCGTCGTCGCGCACGATGAAGCCGAAGCCCTTCTGCGGGTTAAAGAATTTGACGACGCCCTTGCCTTCGCCGACGACCTGCGGAGGCATGCCGCCGCCGGCGCCACCACCACCGCCACGGAAGCCGCCGCCACCGCCGCCGCGGAAGCCGCCGCCACCGCCACCGCCGAAGCCGCCGCGATCGCCATAGCCACCGCCACCGCCACCGCCACCGCCGCCGCCGAAGCCGCCGCGATCACCAAAGCCGCCACCGCCACGGCCGCCGAAGCCGCCGCGTTCCTGGTAGCCCAAGTCGCCGAAATTGCCTCCGTCGCCGAAACCGTCGCGTTTATCGCGGCCGCGCCCGCCGCGGTCCCCTTTGCGCCCTCTATCGAAACCCATGCACCGTCCGAATATCTGAGCCCGCCTACCCCACAAACCAACGCGCTCGGGCTAAATGGCGCAACCGGTCATGGCGCGTAATTCACTCACGCACCGTTCAGGCCCTTACAGGAAAAAACTAGGCTGCTCTAGTGACTCAGTAATAGCTGGGGCTGGCAAGCCGGGGGCGGAGCGGACTAAAGCGCATAACAGGCTTGGCCAAGGAGAGAGAATGGCAGTCCATTTGCATCAGGAAGACCTCGGCGCAGAGGTGCGATTCGCCGACGGGCCAATCGCTGTCGACACGGAGGCGATGGGTCTGGTGCCGGGGCGCGACCGGCTATGCGTGGTGCAATTGTCGGATGGAAAGGGAGATGAGCATCTCGTCCATTTCAGGCAAGGCAGCGATTTTTCCGCGCCTAACCTCAAGGCTCTGCTCGCCGATTCGGCTCGCCTCAAGCTGTACCATTTTGCAAGGTTCGACCTTGGCATCATGCAGGCCTATCTCGGGATCATGGCCGCTCCGGCTTATTGTACCCGGACTGCCTCGCGCCTCGTGCGCACCTACACCGACCGTCACGGCCTCAAGGACCTCATCAAGGAACTTCTTAACATCGACATCTCGAAGCAGCAGCAGACGAGCGACTGGGGAGCTAACGAGCTCTCCGACGCGCAGCGCGATTATGCCGCGAGCGACGTGCGCTATCTCCACCAGCTCAAAGAGAAACTTGATGAGCGGCTGGTGCGCGAGGACCGCGCGGCACTCGCGCAGGCCTGCTTCGATTTCCTGCCCACTCGTGCCCTGCTCGACATCGCCGGGTGGCCTGAGCAGGACATTTTTGCACACGATGGCTGAGGCAGCCGCAAAGGAGCGCTTCGTCAAGCAGCGCTGGGCCCAGCCGGGAAGCGGTCATGACCGACTCGTTCGCTGGGCCAAAATCCTGCTCCCGAGCGCGGTCGGAATCCTGGTTGCGATCCTGGCGCTCGCGCCGCTCGAGAAGAAGGGCGACGTCAGCTTCATCCTCGACAAGAAAAAGGTGCAAAGCGCGCCCGAGCGAATGCGGGTCGAGGCCGCGCGATATACCGGCACGGACGACAAGGGACAGCAATTCGAGATGCTCGCGAACCGCGCCGTTCAGCCGAGCTCGGACACGCCCGTGGTCGACATCCGCGGAATGCGCGCGCAGCTGAACCAGGCGCAGGGACCAGTTGTGATTGCCGCAAACCAGGGCCGGTACAATATCGACACGCACAGGGTTGCGATCGACGGCCCGGTGAAGGTCGCCGGAAATGACGGGTTCAAGCTGAGCACGAGCAACGTCCTCGTCGACCTCAACCAGCGGCGGCTCGCGAGCCAGGGTGCGGCTCAGGGCGAAATGCGCCTCGGGCAGTTCCAAGCCGGGCACATCTCTGCCGACCTGGGCGACAAGATTGTGGTGCTCGACGGCGGTGCTCGCTTGAAAATCGTGCAAGGGACGGTCAGATGATGACCGTGCACAAATTTGGCATCATCCTTGCAACCGCCGGACTCGCGGCAACGGCTGCGATCGCGCAGGTCAAGCAGGAACAGCCGATTTCGGCGCTGAAGGGTCACAACAGCAACGCGCCGGTCGACGTCAGCGCCGATCGAATCGAAGTTCAGGATCGGGCCGATCGCGCGGTCTTCGTTGGCAATGTCCATGCCGTACAGCAGGACCTCACTCTCGATACGCCGCGCCTGACCGTCGCCTACACCGGCGGCACGGGTGGCAACAATGTGCAAATCCAGCGCCTGGACGCATCGGGCGGAGTGGTCGTGAAAAGTCCGTCCGAGACGGCCAAGGGCGACATCGGAATCTACGATCTCGACCGCAAGCTGATTACGTTGATCGGCAACGTCCAGCTCAATCGTCAGGACAACCAGGTCAACGGCCAGCGTCTGGTGATCGACCTCGATTCCGGCCGCGCGGTGGTCGATGGCGGGCCTCCCGGTGTCAATTCGAGCGGCGGCCGAGTGACCGGCCATTTTACGGTCCCACAGCGCCAGCAGCAGAAATAAAAGTGAACGAGACTTCGGCTTTGGTGCGCCCCGCCGCCGGCAGACCGGCAGCGGACGGCGGTTTGGAAGTCCGCTCGATAGCCAAGTCCTACGACAAGCGTGCCGTGCTCCATGACGTCAGTCTCGACGTCCACCGCGGCGAGGTTGTCGGCCTGTTGGGCCCAAACGGCGCGGGCAAGACGACCTGTTTCTATTCGGTCATGGGGCTGGTGAAGCCGGACAGCGGCCGAATTTTCCTCGATGGACAGGACATCACGGAACTGCCGATGTATCGGCGCTCGATCCTCGGGCTCGGATATTTGCCTCAGGAAACCTCGATTTTTCGGGGGATGACAGTCGAAGAGAACATCATGGCGGTGCTGGAGGCATCCGAGCCGGACAAGCATGTCCGCTATGATCGCCTGGAGCAGCTGCTCGGAGAATTCGGCCTCACCGCACTCCGCGATTCGCCGGCGTTGGCGCTGTCCGGCGGCGAGCGGCGCCGCTGCGAGATCGCCCGGTCACTGGCGGCGCATCCGTCGATCATGCTCCTCGACGAGCCGTTCGCCGGCATCGATCCCATCTCGATTTCCGACATCCGCGAGCTAGTCCGTGAATTGAAGAGCCGCGCCATCGGCGTTCTGATTACTGACCATAATGTCCGCGAAACACTCGATATCGTCGACCGGGCCTGCATCATCTATGACGGCCAGGTCCTGTTCCAGGGTACTCCCGAAGCGTTGGTCGCCGACCAGGAGGTCCGGCGCCTTTACCTCGGCGAGAGCTTCGCGCTGTAACGAAGTCCTTTCCATGGGCCTTGGTCCCTCCCTAAGCATCCGCCAATCGCAGCAGCTGGTCCTGACGCCCCAGTTGCAGCAAGCCATAAAACTGCTGCAGCTCAGCAACCTCGAGCTCGATGCATTCATCGCCGAGGAGCTGTCGAAAAATCCCTTGCTTGAGGCGCGCCCCGAAGAACCGGAAGAGCAGCCGGCCGACGATTTTGTCGCCGATGAAAATGATGGTGACGAGGCTCCGGATGACCCCGGCGCGGATGATCTCATCACCGGACAGGCCGACGACGACCGGCCGCTCGACATGGACTGGCAGGCAGAAGCGCTAGAGACGGACAGCTTCAGCGACGTCGTGACGTCAGCTGGTGGCGAGGAAGGCTTTGATTTTGAGCGGGTTCAATATTCTGCTGGGTCGCTTGCCGAGCATTTGGTTGACCAGCTTCATGGGCTTTCCGGGCCAGTCGGAGATCTCGCCCGGATCATCGCGGAGACCCTCGAGGAGACCGGCTATCTGACGGTTACGGTCGATCAGATCGGAGAGTTGAGCGGCGCTCCGGAGCAACTCGTCGAGCAGGCGCTCGAGGCAGTCCAGGGCCTGGATCCGCCCGGCGTCGCTGCCCGCTCGCTCGCTGAATGCCTCGCGCTGCAGGCGAAGGCGGCCGACCGTTATGACCCGGCGATGGCCCGATTGATCGACAATCTCGAACTTCTGTCGAAAGGCCGGACCGCCGACCTCAAGCGCATCTGCGGGGTCGACGATGAGGATCTTGCCGACATGATCCGCGAGCTCAGGGCCTATGACCCGAAGCCCGGCTGCCGCTTCTCGCGCCAGGCGAGTGAAGACGTGACGCCGGATGTTTTCGTGAGGCAAACGCGCGGTGGTTTCGCGGTCGAGCTCAACCAAGCGACCCTGCCCCGGCTGCTCGTCAACCGCCGCTACTATCAGGAGCTCAAGTCGGGGCCGCAAGACCGCCAGTCGCGCGCATGGCTTAGCGAATGCCTCCAAAGCGCCAACTGGCTGATGAAAGCGCTTGACCAGCGCGCCCGTACCATCGTCAAGGTCGTGTCGGAGATCGTCAAGAGCCAGCAGGGCTTCTTCGAACGCGGCGTCGCGGCAATGAAGCCCATGACCTTGCGCGAGGTTGCAGAAGCGATCGGCATGCATGAGTCCACGGTCAGCCGCGTCACCTCCAACAAATATCTGCTGTGCGACCGCGGGCTTTACGAACTCAAATATTTCTTCGGCTCGGGAGTCGCTTCGGCCGAGGGCGAGGGGGCTGCTGCCGAGGCCGTCAAGGCCGCGATCAAGGAAGTCATCGACGCTGAGACGGAGATCCTTAGCGACGATGCGATTGCCGCGCTTCTGAAGCAGAGGGGATTCGACCTCGCCCGTCGCACCGTGGTCAAATATCGCGAGGCCATGGGGATCGGCTCCTCGATCCAGCGGCGACGGCTGCGCAAGATCGCCGGCTGAATCGATTTAATCCAGCTTGTGATGATCTCCCATAGGTGGCCGTCAGGGTCGCGGAACTAGCCCGAATATATTCCCCACGGCCGATCATGCGGCTTGTCGGTTGCCAGCGTGATCACGTCGACTCGCTTCTGAATGGTGTCCTTCCGGCTCCAGAGATTAGCCCGTGACCCGCGCCCAGATCGGCAAATGGTCGGAGGCGCGGCGCGCAGCGGCGCTCATGTGAACGCCGGCTGCTTCGACGTTCAGGTCCTTGTGGACAATGATTCGGTCCAATTGCGCAACCGGATGGCGCGCATGAAAGCTCGGGCCTGTGGGCGCGATGTGAAATTCCGGCTCCAGCTCGTTGAGGCAACCGGCGACAGTCCGCCATTCATTGGTGTCGCCCATCAGCACCGTCGGCATCTTCTGCGGCCGCCGCTCGATCGCCTCGAGAATCGCGCGCATCTGCCGCTTCCGCCACAGGCCGGACAGGTCGAGGTGCATTCCGACCACTCGTAGCGGCTTCTCGTTGATCAGCAGCTCGGCAATGACGGCGCCCCGCGGCTCAAGTGTCGGAAGTTCCAACGCCGCGCAATCGATCACTCCGACGTGGCGCTTCACCAGGATTGCATTGCCGTGCCATCCGATGTTGCGCGTGTTGACCTTAAGTAGCCGGTCGGTGTGCCGGCGTGCGTTGTCGAAAACGCGCTTGTGGCGGACACCGAGGTGAACCGGCTTGTACATGCCATGGCTGTCGATAAGCTCATGCGGCACCGTCGAGCCGCGTCCACCGACGCGCTTATCCGCCTCCTGCAGCGCGACGACGTCGGCGTCGATCTCCTGGAGTACACGCAGCACGCGATGCGGATCACGCCGCCCATCGAGGCCGACGGCCTTGTGCATGT
This sequence comes from Sphingomicrobium sp., assembly GCA_025450755.1. Lineage (GTDB taxonomy): Bacteria > Pseudomonadota > Alphaproteobacteria > Sphingomonadales > Sphingomonadaceae > Sphingomicrobium. The sequence goes on from JANWLR010000003.1 coordinate 11,351, forward strand.
TGTAGGACGCCAGCGTGATGGTGGTCGCGTGCGCTGCCATTTCCGATCAGGGCTTTAGAGTTCCAAATGCTCGTGCGCGTGGGCATGCTTCCTCGAACGTGATCCCCTCTCGTTGCTGAGCAGCCAATGGATGTTCGGTGGGTTCTAGCTCAATTGCTGGCCGTAAACCCGGTTCCCGCGGGTCGACGTGGCGTTTGAGATTCTCGGTGTCCGGATACCCCGGAAGACGATTCGAAAACCCGCCAAACTTCCAACCAAGGCCCGTCCGCTCCGGATTTTCAAATTGGGTCATAGAGCGGAAAAGGCTTTCTTGGCTCCGCGACGACCACACGCCGAACTCCATTCCTCCCTCGCGCTTACTGAAGGGTCGCGCGCGAATAGAGCGAACGAAAAAGCCTTCGTCCCGCCATCTGCAGGTGTCACTGGTCAGTTCAAGATCGCGGGCAGGCTCAGCTTCAATCGCATCAAACCAGATGGCTGGCGCACTGATGACGAGCGCGGGCAGGTCGGTGTGGATTTCGCCACAAGATGCGCAGCACCACTCGTGGACCGCAGGATCGTCAGACATCCAGATTCGCGACACTCAGCGCATTGTCCTGGATGAACTCGCGGCGCGGCTCGACCACGTCACCCATGAGCCGGGTGAAGATCTCGTCGGCGACGTCCGCCTGCGCGACCTCGACCCGGAGAAGCGAGCGGTTGGCCGGATCGAGCGTGGTTTCCCACAATTGCTCGGGGTTCATCTCGCCGAGACCTTTGTAGCGCGAGATCGAGAGGCCCTTGCGCCCCGCGGCGAGGACCGCATCGAGCAGCTCCGACGGCCGGGTGACAGCGACAGTCTTGCCCTTGGCATCCGGCTCGGATTCGGTTGGCTGCTCGTCAGCTTCAACGCCTTCGATCTCCTCCGGCTTCTGCTCCTCGGCAACCGCGCCCTTCTTGAGCGAGCGCAGGACAGAGGGCTTCGCGTAAGCAGCCGACTGCTCCTTCGCCAGCGAATCGAGCTTGCGTGCTTCCGTCGAAACCAGGAAGCTTTCCTCGATGACGTAGGCGTCGGTGACTCCGCGCCACAACCGCCTCAGCAGGTATCCGCCTTCGGCGGCAACTTCGCCGGACCAAGTCGCCTCCTGGTCCCCGGTGCCGAGCCATTCGGCAACCCTCGCGATCACCTCGGCCTTTTCGTCCTTGTCCAGGTTCGGCTTCAACGCGCCATTGATCGCCAGCGCCTCGATCAATGCCGGATCATATTTGCGCGGCGCATAGCGCAGCAACGTCCGCGTGCGCCGCGCATGGTCGACCAGCGCCTTCAAATCGTTGCCGGAGCGCTGTCCCCCCGGACCGTCGAGCAGAAGCCCGTCTAGGCCTGCTTCTTCAAGATAGTCGTCGAGCGCCGCGTCATCCTTCAAATAGACTTCTGATCGGCCGCGGCTGACCTTGTAAAGCGGCGGCTGGGCAATGAAGAGGTGTCCGTTTTCGATCAGCTCGGGCATTTGCCGATAGAAGAAGGTCAAAAGCAACGTCCGGATGTGCGCGCCGTCCACGTCGGCATCGGTCATCAGGACGATCTTGTGATAGCGCAACTTCTCGAGATTGAATTCCTCGCGGCCGATGCCCGTGCCGATGGCCTGGATCATCGTCCCGATTTCCTTTGACGAAAGCATCCGGTCGAAGCGCGCCCGCTCGACATTGAGGATCTTGCCCTTGAGCGGAAGGATCGCCTGATACTTGCTGTCGCGCCCCTGCTTGGCCGAACCGCCCGCGCTGTCGCCCTCGACCAGGAAGAGCTCGGACTTCGCGGGATCGCGCTCCTGGCAATCGTGCAGCTTTCCCGGAAGCGACGCGATTCCCATCGCTGACTTGCGGCTCGCCTCTCGCGCCTTGCGCGCCGCTTCGCGTGCAGCCGCAGCGTCGATGATCTTCAAGACAATTGCGCGCGCGTGCGCGGGATTTTCCTCCAGCCATTCAGCGAGCTTGTCGGCCATGAGGCTTTCCAGCGGCTGCCGCACCTCGGAGCTGACGAGCTTGTCCTTGGTCTGCGAGCTGAACTTGGGGTCCGGCAGCTTGACTGAAACGATCGCGCTCAGGCCCTCACGCATGTCTTCGCCCGTGAGCGAGAGCTTCTCGCGCTTCATCAACCCGGAGCGCTCGGCATAATTGTTGAGCGTACGCGTCAGCGCAGCGCGGAAAGCAGCCAGGTGCGTGCCGCCGTCGCGCTGCGGAATGTTGTTCGTGAAGGTAAGGACATTCTCGTAATAGCTGTCGTTCCATTCGAGCGACACGTCGATCCCTATGCCGTCGCGCACCGCCGAAATCGCGATCGGATCGGGGAACAAAGGCGTTTTCGCGCGATCGAGATATTTCACAAAGGCCGCGATTCCGCCCTCGTAGAACAGCTCGTGCTCGACTCGCTCCTCGTGGCGGGCATCGACCAGGACCAACCGCACTCCTGAATTGAGGAAGGCGAGCTCGCGGTAGCGATGCTCGAGCCGCTCGAAGTCGAACTCGGTGATCTTGAACGTCTCGGAGCTCGGCATGAAGGTCACACGGGTGCCCTTCTTCCCCTCCGGTCCGCTTCCGACGAGCTTCAGCGGGGCTTCGGCCTCGCCATGGCGGAAGCGCATGAAATGCTCCTCGCCGTCGCGCCAGATGGTGAGGTCGAGCCACTCCGACAAAGCGTTGACGACGCTGACTCCGACGCCGTGTAGTCCGCCGGAAACCTTGTAGGCATTGTCATCGCTCGTGTTCTCGAACTTACCGCCGGCGTGGAGCTGGGTCATGATGACCTCGGCAGCCGACACGCCTTCCCCGGGGTGGATTCCGGTCGGGATTCCGCGGCCATTGTCCTCGACCATGACCGACCCGTCGGGATTCAGCTGGATGATGATCCGGTCGCAATGCCCGGCGAGCGCCTCGTCGATCGCATTGTCCGAGACCTCGAACACCATGTGGTGAAGTCCCGACCCGTCGTCGGTGTCGCCGATGTACATGCCGGGGCGCTTGCGCACGGCGTCGAGGCCCTTGAGGACCTTGATACTCTCGGCGCCATATTCATTCTGGTTGGGGTCGGTTGCCATAGTCCAGATATAGGGATTTGCGGGCGGAAGTCACGTGCGCGCGCGTGCGCACACGCGCGAGTCGGTGCGGACGATTCGCGGTGTCGGCTGTCACCCTGACTGGATGAACACGCCTAGCTGAAAACCGTAGCTGCCGGGCCGAGCGCTATCCTTGAGCGCGGCGCGGACCCCCACCAGGACGACGCGGACGCCCGTGAAACTTGCGATTTTGCTGACCGCCATTGGGACGAAAGCCGCCGCGGCCCTCGTTGGTCTTCGGCTGGCTCTGGCCACCTTCCGGACGGCGCTCGCTCCCCGCTTCGCGGTAAGCTTCCGGACGGTAGGAGGGCCGGCCTTCGCGTCGTGGCTGCGAATGTTCGTCTCGGCGCTGGCCGTTGCGGTCCTGTGCGCCAGCGCGATGCGCGGCGTGGCCGTCGGCCCGCTGCGGATGGCGCTGAGGTCCGGTGTTGCGATTGCGGCGTTGCTGGTCTCCATCGTTGGATTTGGCGTGGCGGCGGTCGGCCTTGGTCGCCGAACCGCGACCGCGCTCCGGGCGCGCTTCGACCGGCGGCTTCAGCCGCCTGAAGGCCTCGGCGGCCGCGCTGAAGTCGGCAGGCAGCGGAACGACCGGAAGTTTCTGGCGCGTGGTTCGCTCGATGTCGCGCAGGTTCGCGCGTTCATCCGGGCTGCAGAAGGCTATCGCGATCCCGTCTGCACCCGCGCGCGCAGTCCGCCCGATGCGGTGGACATATTGCTCGGGCACATCCGGCAGGTCGAAGTTCACGACGTGGCTGACGCCCGGGATGTCGATTCCGCGCGCCGCGATGTCGGTCGCGATGAGCACGCGCATGTCGCCGCTCCTGAATGCGGCGATCGCTCGCTCGCGTTGCGCTTGACTCTTGTTGCCGTGGATCGCGCCGGCGGAAATCCCGGCTGCCGCAAGCATCCTCACGATTTTGTCGGCGCCGTGCTTGGTCCGGCTGAACACCAGTGCGCGCTCGATCGGCTCGCGCTGAAGAATCATGGCCAGAAGCACTGTCTTCTCGGCATGGTTCACCATGGTGATTCTCTGTTCGATTCGCTCGACCGTGGTGGCGGTTGGAGTCACTGAAACTTCCGCCGGGTTGGTGAGATATTTGTCCGCCAGCTCCTTGATCGCTCGGGGCATCGTCGCCGAGAAGAACAGGGTCTGCCGCTTGGGCGGTACGAGTGCGACGATCCGCTTCAGCGCATGGATGAAGCCGAGATCGAGCATCTGGTCGGCCTCGTCGAGGACGAGAATTTCGAGTTCGCGCAAGCTGAGGGCGCGCTGGTCGACGAGGTCGAGCAGACGGCCGGGTGTCGCAACGAGCACGTCGAGGCCGCGCGCAACGGCACGGACGCTCTTGTGGTTGGGAACACCCCCGAAGATGACGCCCACCGAAAGGTGCATAAACTTGCCATAGGCTTGAGCGCTGGCAGCAATCTGCGCGGCGAGCTCGCGGGTCGGGGCGAGCACAAGCATTCGGATCTGGCCGGGGCGCGGAATCCGATTGGCGGCTGCGAGCCGGTCGAGAGATGGAAGCATGAAGGCCGCGGTCTTGCCGGTGCCCGTCTGGGCGATACCCAGCAGGTCGCGTCCGGTCAGGACCTTCGGAATGGCCTGAAGCTGGATGGGCGTGGCCTGCGAATAGTCCTTGGCGGCCAGCGCATCGAGCAGGGGTCTGGATAGCCCCAGTGACATGAATGACATTGAATTTGTTCCAATATTTCTGCGCGCGGAAGGCGCATTCTGTGCGCCAACCGCGAGCGGGGTCAAAAAAGCGCCCCGCGTGAATGGGAGAGCAGAGAAATCGAGGCGCGGGCTGCTCGCGGACCTAGTCCGGAACCTTCACGCCGCTTCAAAAAAGCGCCTCGTGCTGCGGTGCCAATAGGGAAGGTCGGTTAAGAAGTCCACCTAGGCTGGATGAACGGCTCCGGGCTCAACATGGAAACGGGACGCGCGCCCGATGCCGTCGAACAAAGCCGCCTCGGTCGCCGTCATCCACACCTGCCCTCGGGATTCGAGGCGGCTGAAGAGGGCCACCCGGCGTTTTTGGTCGAGATGCGCCGCAACTTCATCCAGAAGCAGGATCGGCGGCTCGCCGCGCCTTTCCGCCACCAAGTCGGCATGTGCGAGGACTAAGCCGAGTAGAAGGGCCTTCTGCTCGCCTGTGGAAGATTGGGCTGCGGGCATCTGCTTGGCCCGGTGCAGAACGGCAAGGTCCTGACGATGTGGCCCCTCGCTCGCCCGTCCGGCAGCAGCGTCGCGCCTGCGGCTCGCCTTGAGTGTAGCTGCAAGATCGTTGCCGCTCCAACCGTCGAGCGCGATTCCGGCCCGGGCGAATTCGTCTTCAGGAGCGCCGGCCAGGCGAGCGTCGAGCGCTGCTACCGTCCGGGCGCGGGCGCCAGCGAGCTCAGCGCCATGTTCGGCCATCGCCGCCTCGAGCGACAACAGCCATGCATCGTCGATCGCTTCTTCGGCGAGAAGCTTGTTCCGAGCGCGCATTGCTGCATCATAGCGGGTGGCGTGATGTGCATGGCTTGGCTCCAGCGCCAGCACGAGACGGTCAAGGAAACGCCGTCGTTCGCCCGCGCTGCCGGTGAACAGCCGGTCCATCGCGGGCGTGAGCCACAGGATCGAAAGCCATTCGCCCAGCGAATTTACGGAGGCCGTAGCGCCATTCACGCGCACCTGCCGCCGCTCAGGTGCCGGCGCCGACGTGCCAGTGCCGATGACAGCTTCACCCAGCTTAGCAGCCACCGCCCAGACGCCCGTCCCGTCGCGCCGTGACATGTCGGACAAGGCCGCACCGCGCAGTCCGCGACCCGGCGTCAACATTGACACGGCTTCGAGCAGATTGGTCTTTCCCGCGCCATTCTCGCCGAACAGCAGCACAAAAGCTGCGCTCGGCGCGACCGTCGCCGAGGCGTAGGAACGGAAATCGGTAAGGGACAGGCGCGAAATCGGAGCCATTCGCGCCGGACTAGCAGTTCGGCGCGCCGCTTAAACCCGCATTGGCATCAGGACGTAGAGCGCGTTCGACTTGTCGTTCTCGCGCAGCAGCGTCGGCGCTGCGGCATCGGCAAGGTGGACCTCGACCGTGTCGCCGTCGATCTCCCCAAGGATGTCGAGCAGGTAGCGGGCGTTGAACCCGATTTCCAGATTGTCGGACCCGTAATCCGCCGGGACTTCCTCGGTCGCGACGCCATTCTCGGGCGACGTGACCGACAGCGTGACCTTGTCGCGGTCGACGCTCATCTTCACGGCACGAGTCTTTTCGCTGGCAATGGTCGAAACTCGGTCGACTCCCGCCGAAAAGCTCTTCGGGTCGAGCTTCAACAGCTTGTCGTTCGCAGTCGGGATCACCCGGTTGTAATCGGGGAAGGTGCCGTCGATCAGCTTGCTGGTCAGGATCGCGCTGCCCAGGCCGAAGCGGATCTTGGTCGGCGACAGCGAGATTTCGACAGTTCCCTCGAGCTCCTCGAGCAAGCGGTAGAGTTCGGTCACCGCTTTGCGCGGCACGATCACGTCTGGCATCCCTTCCGCGCCGTCGGGCCTCGGAACGGTAATTCGCGCGAGCCGATGGCCGTCCGTCGCCGCAGCGCGCAGCTGCTCGTCGACGACGTGGAGGAAGATGCCCATCAGATAGTAGCGCGTCTCCTCGCTCGAGATGGCAAAGCGCGTCTTCTCGATGATCTGGCGCAGTGTCGCAGCGGGCAACTCGAAACGGGTCGGCAACTCGCCCTCGGCGATCACCGGGAAATCGTCACGCGGAAGCGTCGAGAGATTGAAGCGGGCGCGGCCGGCGACGACCTGCATCTTGCCCTCGGCCGCCGTCAGCTCCACCTGGCTGCCCTCCGGCAGCTTGCGCACAATGTCGAAGAATGTGTGCGCCGGCACCGTCGTTGCGCCCGACTGGCCGACATTGGCCGGAACCGTTTCATCGACCTGCAGGTCAAGGTCCGTGGCCATCAGCCGAAGCGACCCATCCTCACGCCCCTCGATCAGAACGTTTGAAAGGATCGGAATCGTGTTTCGTCGTTCGACCACGGATTGGACGTGGCCCAGGCTCTTGAGGAGAGTCGCCCGCTCAATCGTCGCTTTCATGTCGCCATTCGCCCCGTCATCGCCACGCGTTCGACCACGGTTATAGCGAGCCATTTGGCGCGCGGAAGTGGAATGATGCGAAAGGCCTATCTGGCGTCGACGCGCACGGGAGTACGCTAGATATAGCGGCTACTTGCGGACCTTCTGGCCTACCGCAGGTCCCTTGGAGGGATTGGAAGGCATCAGTAGGGTGTCGATGTGGTGGACGACGCCATTGGTATATTGCTCGTCGCCCTGCGTGATCTTGGCCTTGTGACCCGAGGAATCGGTCAACACGATATTGCCGCCATCCTTCGTGGCGGAGAGCGTGCTTCCTGCCATGGTCCCGAGCAAAGTCTTGCCCTTGCCGTTGTCGATCGCCTTGCCGATGTCGGCAACCATCACCGTTCCGGGCAGGATCAGGTTGGTGAGTATGCCAGTGATCTGCGCGCGGTTCTGAGGCTTGGGATCAAAGGTTCCGGCTGGTGCGCCGTTGAAGGCGGCATCGTCCGGGACGAACACCGTATAGGGCCCAGGGCCTGCGAGCGTCTGATCGAGCCCGGCAGACTTTGCCGCCGCCATGAACCGACTGGTCGGCGCAAGCCCGGCCGCGATCGTCTTGGTGCCCGCCATCTTCTGGGCCTGCTTGGTTTGCGCTTCGGGAGCTGCGCCGTTGCCGGTCGTGCTCTTGTTGCTGCATGCGCCGGTCGCGAGCAGCGCTGCGCCTGCGAGTCCAAACGCGATTGCACGGGTCTTCATGCCCTGCCTCCTCTTGTTCTTGATACGAAATGGCCCGGCGGGGAAATGAGTTCCCACAGCCGGACCAAAGTTAACGGCTACGAATTCAGTAGCGATGCGACGACAGCCGTCACGAGCATGCTCGTAGGGTCGACCTGGTAGATGTACCCGTTGTTGTACCGGTACCACGCCGTCGGCGTGTCATAGTAGGTCGTCCGATAGGCGTAAGGCACGTTGTAGACGCCGTACCCTGCCGGAAGCGCCTGACCGACCGTGAATCCCGGCGACAGCAACGCCGCGACCGAGGTGATCATGCTCGAGCGAGGATCGTACTGATAGATCGCACCCGGAGCGTACCAGTAATTATAGTCGGGCGTGTTGTAATAGACCGAGCGATACTGGACCGGCACGTTATAGTAGCTGTAGGCCGATGGCAGCAGCTGGCCCACGCCATAGCCGCCCGCGTAGAGCGGGATGACGTTCTCCACGAGGCCGCTGAAGCAATCGACCTGGTAGACCACGCCATATCCGTAGCGATTGCAGAGATTGTCGTAGTAGCCGCCATAGCCGCCGTATCCGCCATACTGGTAGCTGGCCGGATAAAAGTTATCGAAGCCGTAAAAGCTCGGCACGTAGCTCGCCATGTACGCCGCAGGCAGGTACTGGCCCGGCAGATAGCCGCCCGCGAGGAGCGGGATCAGCGAAGCAATCAGATTGTCGGTCCGGTCCACCTGGTACAGGTATCCGTCGCCGTATTCGTAATAATAGTCTGGCGTTGCCGGATAGAGGTACTGGAGAGACGCCGGCAGCGGACTCAGCGCCGCATAAGGCGTGACCACCGAAAGCGGCTGGCCGACGAACTGCTCGACTCGGGTCACGGGAAGGACCGACACGTCATTTCCGTAGCTCAGCAACGGATAGCGCCCGGAGTCCCATTGCTGCTGGACGAATTGCGGGTTTGCGAGCCGGCCATTCGCCCTGCCGCCCATAGTCATGGCGCCATTGAAGCGCTGATTGTTGAAGGCCTGGTTGGTAAAGGCCTGCTGCTGCGCACGGCCTCGCCCATTGCCGCGGACCTGCTGTCCTTGAGCAAGCTGCTGACGAGAAAACCCGCGGTTCTGCTGTGCGGCAAAGCCGGCTCGGCCATGGCCGCGTCCACCCATGGCGACGGCTTGACCGCGGTTACCACGACCCCGTCCGCCCATCGTAAAGGCCTGAGCGCGGTTGCGATAACCCCGTCCGCCCATGCTGAAAGCTTGAGCGCGGTTGTGATGACCCCGTCCGCCCATGGTGAAAGCTTGAGCGCGGGCGCCATGACCGTGGCCTCCGCCGCCAGCGAACGCGCGGGTCTGTTGGCGTGCAAAGCCGCCGCCATGTCCGTGGCCACCGCCCGGACCTCCGCGGGCAAACATCGGCGCGAAGCCGCCACCGCCGTGGCCGTGGCCACCACCGCCGCCTCGAGCAAACATCGGGGCGAAGCCGCCACCACCGCCGTGGCCGTGGCCACCACCGCCGCCGAACATCGGGGCACCGCCGCCGCCATGGCCGTGGCCTCCGCCACCAGCGAACATCGGAGCACCGCCGCCGCCATGGCCGTGGCCTCCGCCACCGCCGCCAGCGAATGCGGGTGCACCAGCTTGGCCTCCGCCGCCGCCATGCGGTCCGCCCCCACCACCGTGACCGTGGCCGGGCCCCGCCAGCGACGGGGCCGCAATCGCCAGAGAGGCAACACCCGCTGCGAGGAATAGCCTGCGCATGAAAATTCTCCTTTCGAACGGGAAAACGACCCGTCCGGCGCACCGTTCCAACGCCTAAACGACGGGAACCTCCGCTTTAGCGCAACAGGATGAACCTCAAATGTCGCGTCTATTCAGATAGTTAAGCCAGGTCCGTCGAGGAGTCGTCCACCCAATTGGTACGCAACCTGGAAACGCATAAAAACATTAGGAGAGCAGCCACGACATAGAAGATGGTGCAGCCGACGGCGGCGTAACGTAGCGCTTCGGAGCCGTAACGATACTTCAGTGAATCCGAGAGTGCGCCGATCAGCGGCGGCCCGACGCCAAGCCCGATCAAATTGTTGATCAGCAGGAAACTGGCTGACGCCGTCGCCCTCATTCGCCTCGGCACCAGATGCTGGACCGCAGTGATCACCGGGCCGAGCCACAAGATATTCAGCGCATTCGGAACGAGCAGGAAAACCCACGCCAGCTCGAGATTGGGCGCGAGCAGCCCAATGGCGAAGGTCGGTGCAGTGATCAGCCATGCGATTGCCGGAAGCTTGGCGTACCAGCCGCGGTCCGTCGTCCCGAGGCGATCGGCGAGCCACCCACCGGAATAAACGCCAATGCAGCCGCCGATGAACACCAGCGACGCGAGAAATTCGCCCCGTGCGATCAGGCTCATTCCAAAGCTGCGCTCGAGCACCGAGGGCGTCCAGGTGGCGAGGCCGTAACCGCACAACGAACTGAACGAGGCTGCAAAGGCGAGCAGCCAGAAAAGCGGTTTCTTCGCCAGCATCGGAAACGCCTGCGAGATCGGCACCGCTGTGAGGTGCGCTTCGGATCTCGGCGGGTCGCGGACAAAGATCAGGAGGATAGGAGCAAGGACGACGCCCGCCGCGCCCATGGTGTAAAAAGCGGCGCGCCAGCTGACCTTCGCGGCAATCCAGGCGCCAATCAACAGGCCGAGCGATAGCCCTATCGGAACGCCGAGCGAAAAGATCGCGAGCGCCCGCGACCTGCGCCGCGGCTCAAAATAATCGGCGATCAGCGCATAGGATGGCGCAACTCCACCGGCTTCACCAATTCCAACGCCCATCCGAAAGACGAACAGCTGCCAGAACGACGTGGCGAATCCGCAAAGGCCGGTGAAGGCGCTCCAGAATGCGACCGCGGCAGCAATGATCCGGCTTCGGCTCGTCCGATCAGCCAGCAAGGCGAACGGGATTGCGAGCACCGAATAGAGCAAGGCAAAGGGAGGACCGCCCAGCACGCCGAACTGCCGGTCGGTAAGGTGCAGGTCCGCGATGATCTTGCCTGCCAGGATCCCAAGGATCTGCCGGTCGAGATAATTGAAGATGTAGGCGATCAGCAGCAGCGCAAGGAGGACTGAAGCGTTGGTTCGGCGCAGGTCGGCGATGGCGGTCACTTGAGCTCCCCTAGAAGCCGGATGAGGAGATCGACGTCCGAATCGTCCTGGTAGATGCCAAAGCCGATGCGAAGCACGTCACCGCGCAGGTCGGTGATGCAGTTTTGCGCCTTCAGTCCCGCATACCAGCACTGCGAGTCGCGGCTGCGGAAGGCGAGGAAGCGGGCATGCGGGGCGCGGTCGAGCGGGTTGAGGAGTTCGGCGTTTGCGAGCTGGGTGTCGCCGATCGCCGCCAGCAACCGCGCCTGCAGGTCATGACAATGGCGCGAGATGTGCCCGGTGGTCAGGCCATTGTCGGCCAACATGCGTCTCACCGCGGTGAACCGGTAGAGCGCAGACGGATCGAACGTCGCTCCGAGGAAGCGGCGTGCGTCCGTGGCATAGCCAATGCAGCCGGGCGGAAGCGTCAAATCCTCGAATTCCGCGTACCAGCCGGTGTCCGGCGGACGCGGGGCGAAACCCGGCGGCGCGTGAAGGAAAGCGCAGCCCTCCCCGGACATCGCATATTTGTAGCCGCCTCCGAGGTAAAAGGCGGTTTGCGCAGCACTCCCGCCGAACGGCCGGTCGAGGGCCATGAACGAATGATAGCCGTCAATCACCACCCACGGGCCATCCGGATGGCCGAGCAAGGCAAGCTCACCGACGTGATCGAATATTCGGCCGCTGCCGAACAGAACCTGGCTCACGAAAATGAAGTGGTGGCCGCCCGATTGCGCAGCAGAGAGGAAACGTTCGGAAAAGGTTTCGAAAGGCTCCACGGGGATGCATTCGACGACGGCGGCGCCGGATTCCTCCCACCGCGCGAACTGCCTGCGCGCACTGTGGAACTCTCCGTCGCTGGTGAGCACCTGGATCGGCGATCTTTGCGACACAGAAGTGAACAGTCGAACCAGCAGCTCGTGGGTGTTCGGGGCAAATACGATCGCATCCGGCTGCCGCGTGCCGAGCTCGTCTGCGACTTCGCGCTGGGCCGCCGGCCAGACTTCGTCCATCACCCTGTCCCACTTGCGATCGGCCAGCCGGGCGGCATCCTCCCACGCCTGCATGTGCCCTTCGTAGCTTGCGTCGGGCCAAAGGTGATGGCTGTGCGCCGCGAAGTGCAGCCGTTCGGGATCGGCCGACAGGCTTCGTGAGAACAGCCTCTTGAAACTCAAAGATCGGTCCTCAGCGACCACAGCTCCGGAAACAGGCGTTTCTCAAGCGTCTTCCGCAGATACGGCGCTCCCGCCGAGCCGCCCGTGCCCGGCTTGTTGCCGATGATCCGTTCGACCGTCAGCACGTGCTTCTGCCGCCAGGCGACCATCGAATCGTCGATATCGAGAAGCTTTTCGGCCAGCTCATAGAGATCGAACCAGCGCTCGGGGTCGCGATAGACCTGGAGCCAGGCTGCGGCGAGCGCTTCGACCGACCGGTCCTTAAGATCGAATCCGGCTCGTTCGAGCGCGCCTGTCGCAGCATCGCGCAGGCTCGGCTCCGCAAGTGCCGTTTCCAGCGCGGCGCGTTCCGTGCTCCCCTCCGGATATTGGTTGACGAAGTTCGGCTCCTTGAGCCCGAGGCGGAACTCGATCTCGCGGAACTGCTCGGACTGGAAACCCGACGCAGTGCCAAGGACATTGCGGAACTTGAGATAATCGACCGGCGTCAGCGTCGAGAGCACGTCCCACGACAGCGTCATGACCGCCTGAATGCGGCTGATCCGAGCCATCGCCTTATAGGCTTCGGCGAAGCGTCCCTGCTCCACCAGCCGAACGGCAAAGCGGAGCTCGTGCAGCAACTCCTTCATCCACAGCTCTTTGGTCTGGTGGATGATGATGAATAGCATCTCATCGTGATGGTCGGACCGCGGCCGTTGTGCGCCGAGCAGATCCTTAAGGTCGAGATAATCGGCATAGGTCATGCCGGCCGAATTGGCAGTCATGATCGATGCTTATGCGAAACGGCTGCTCTGCGGAAGCGCGGCCCTATTGCGGGCCGTTCTCGCCGCCTTGTCCGGGTACGCCAGCACCAACGCTGCCGATATTGCCGAACAGCTCCTCGAAGAAGCTGCGCTTGCGGCCGAGCGTTGGGGTCTGCTTGCCGTAGGGCCTCACGTTCATCACCATTTCCCGGCCGGTGTTCTGGACGGAAGCGACGTTCCCCTTCTGGTCGAAGCGGACGATCATCACCTTCTCTTTCGTGACGCGCGGGTTGCGGAAGGCGAGCTGCGATGTGTCCCGCGAGACATAATACCAGTCGTTAGGCGTGAACTGCCCCACGAAAGTCGGTCGGCCAATCGCCTTTTCGACGCTGTCCTTGTTGTCCACGCCCGGCTGGATCGCGCCCGCGAGCTGCGGATCCATAATCGCGCCCTTGTGCGCTCGCATCTGCGCGCAGCCCGCCAAAAGCATCGCCGCTGCAAGGGTCGCCGTAGTGATTGCCGCACGCTTCATTTCAAAAGAACCTTCGTTGGACGCGTCGCTTGCGCCGGGAATTGCCGCCTTGCGCGAAGGGGCCGGGACCTCAATATGCGGGAGGCGCGGAGCGACGCAAGCACAGGCTCGCGCCTATTTGCAATTCGAGGACCCTGAACCACCTATGCTGTCTTTCCTGTTTCGGGGATTAACGGCCGATGCCGCAAGCGGCGCCGCGCTGTTCCAGGCGCTAACCGCCGAGGCGCGGCGGCCCCGCTGGTATCTCGAAGGTCAGGTCCCTGACACGCTTGATGGTCGGTTCGCTTTGCTAGCAACCGTCGCCGCTCTCGCTATCGTTCGGCTCGAACGGGACGGGGAGGCAGGTAACCAAGCCTCGGTCGCGCTCACCGAACAGTTTGTCGAGGTCATGGAGAGCGAACATCGGGAGCTCGGGCTCGGAGATCCAACGCTTGGTAAGGTAGTGAGGAAGCTGGTAGGCAAGCTCGCCCGGCGAACGGGGCTGTGGCGCGCTGCCGTTGCAGGGGTCGCGGATTGGATCGAGACGACGCGCAGAAGCGTCTACAAGGGTGAAGTACCGGAAGAGGCGCTGAAGCAAAATGCGAAGGCGTTGCGCGCTTTCTGGGACCGGCTCGACCAAGCGACGCTCGAGCAGCTGGAACAAGGAAGGTTCGATTGAGCGACCGCTTTGCCCATCATCTCCGCCTCGACCAGATCCGCGACGGCGAGCGGCTCGACCTTAGCGCCGATCCCGACGAGCTGAGCTCGATCGCCAAGCGGCTTGGGCTCGCTGCCATTGACCGGCTCGAAGCGCACGTGACGCTGTCGAAGACTGCGCAAGTGGTTCGCGCCGAAGGCCGCCTTGTCGCGACGCTCGAGCAGAGCTGCGTTGTTTCGGGCGATCCCATCGCCGCGCATGTCGACGAGCCGTTCGCACTTCTGTTCACGCCCGACCCGCCGAGCGGAAGACCGGACGAGGAAATCGAGCTCGGCGAATCGGATTGCGACGTGGTCTTCTACGATGGGGCGGCAATCGACCTCGGCAGCGCGATCGCCGATACGCTCGTACTCAGTCTCGATCCCTATCCACGCAGCGCAAGCGCCGATGCGGCGCTCAAGGAAGCGGGAATCCTGACCGAAGACCAGGCGAGCCCGTTCGCGGTTCTCGCCGGACTGAAGCGCGGCGAAAGCGAACGGCCCTAGAAGGGATGCACCGTTTCAACGCGTGCCCCGCACCCGTCAAAATGGCACATCGTCGTCGAGATCGGTGTCGAAGGCGGCCGGCTGGGGCCGCGTCTGCGCGCGCTGCTGGGTGTCTCCGCCGCCGCTGAAATCCTCATAGTCCTCGCCGAACGCGCTTCGGCCACCGCCCGCGCCCTCGCGGCTGTCGAGCAATACCAGCTCACCGCGGAAGTTCTGGAGTACGACTTCAGTCGAATAGCGCTCCTGACCCGACTGGTCGGTCCATTTGCGCGTCTGGAGCTGTCCCTCGAGATACACCTTCGAGCCCTTGCGCAGATAGCTTTTTGCGACCCGCGCAAGATTCTGGTTGAAAATGGCGACTCGGTGCCACTCAGTGCGCTCCTGACGGTTGCCGTCACGGTCCTTCCAAGTTTCCGATGTCGCAACCCGAAGATTGACCACTTCATCACCACTCGGCATCGAACGGGCCTCGGGATCCGCGCCCAAATTGCCGACCAGGATCACCTTGTTCACGCCCGCCATGTCACGCTCTCCTCTTATTGAAGACAGCTATAGACCGAGTGCGACCGCAGTCCAGTAAGTTAGCCCCGCAAAAGCATAGGCCAGGACGAACAAATAGGTGACCATGAACAAAGGCCACTTCCAGCCGTTCGTCTCGCGCCGCGTCACGGCGATCGTCGAGATGCATTGCGGCGCAAATACGAACCAGGCGAGGAAGGCGAGCGCAGTCGCCAGGCTCCAGCGATGTTTGAGCTTGTCCGCGAGCTTCGTTGCGCCGGCCTTTTCGCCGGGCGAATCGATCGAATAAACGGTCGCGATCGCGCTGACCGACACTTCACGGGCAGCCATTGCCGGGAGGAGCGCGAGGCTAATGTCGTGGTTGAAGCCGATCGGCTTGACGAGCGTCTCTATGCCGTTGGCAATGTGCCCCGCTATCGAGACCTCGCTCTGCTTCTGCCCCGGAGCCGCCTGGGGAATACTGGCCAATGCCCAAAGGATGATCGTGGTGCCGAGAATGATCGTCCCCGCCCGCTTCAGGAAAATCTGTACTCGGGTGAGAATGCCGATGACGAGGTCCTTCAGCGGCGGCCATTGGTACTTCGGCAGTTCCATCATGAAGCCGCCGCTATTGCCCTTCAACACGCCGCGACGAAGCACATAAGCCGCGAGCAGAGCTCCGGTGATGCCGGCGATGTAAAGGCCGAACATCACCACGCCCTGAAGACCAACACCCCAAACCAATCGTGTGTTCGGGATGAAGGCCGCGATGATGAGCGTATAAACCGGCAGGCGGGCCGAGCAGGTCATCAGCGGCGCCACCAGGATCGTCGTCAGCCGGTCCTTGGGATCGTCGATCGTCCGCGTCGCCATGATCCCCGGCACCGCGCAGGCGAAGCTCGAAAGGAGCGGGATGAAGGCACGGCCGGACAGGCCGACGCCATGCATCAACCGGTCCATCAGGAACGCCGCCCGAACCATGTAGCCGGTACCTTCGAGAAGCAGGATGAAGAAGAAAAGGATCAGGATCTGCGGCAGGAAGGTGATCACGGCGCCGACACCGGCGATCGCGCCGTCGACAACCATCGAGCGCAACAATCCGGCGGGAAGCATCGGGCCGACTGAATTCGAGAACCACGCCACGCCGTCCTCGATCCAGGACTTGGGCGCCTCGCTCCAGGCGAACACCGCCTGGAACATGATGAACATGATCGCCGCGAGGATGATCGGTCCGAAGACCGGATGAAGAAGCACCGAATCGAGACGATGCGTCCAGCGACGGACCGGCGTTTCGCTGACGACCGCCGCAGTTGCGATCTCGCGCGCCCGCCGTTGCAGATGAATGAGATCGCTCTTCACACGTTCGTGGACGCCGCAGAAGGGTGCCGAGAGCATATCGTCGACCGCGGCCTGCAAATCCGCGATTCCGCGGCGGCGGACGGCGACAGTTTCGATCACCGGGACGCCAAGCTCAACCGACAGCCGCTTTGAATCCAGCTCGAGGCCGTCGCGCTTAGCAAGGTCGACCATGTTGAGGGCGATGATCGTCGGCAGGCCGAGCTCGATCAGCTGCAGAGCGAACCGCAAGTGATTGTCGAGGTTCGATGCGTCCAGAACGATCACCAGTGCATCCGGCGTCCGCTCGCCCGCCTGCCTGCCCAGCAACACGTCTCGCGTGACCGCTTCGTCGGGGCTCGCCGGCTCGAGGCTATAGGCGCCGGGAAGGTCCACCAGTTCGACTGGCCGGCCGTCGGCGAGCGTCAGCCGGCCCGAGTGGCGCTCGACCGTCACTCCCGGATAATTGCCGACCTTCTGCCGAGCGCCGGTCAGTGCATTGAACAGCGCGCTCTTTCCGGCATTCGGACTGCCGGCGACGGCAACGAGCGGAAGGGGGTTCACTGGATCGGCTGGACTTGGATCGCGCCGGCATGCCTGCGCCGGATCGCGACGGTCATACGTCCCACGCGAATTGCGATGGGATCACGGCCGAACGGCCCGAGGTGCAACGGCTCGACGGTCACGCCCTCATCGAACCCGAAATGCCTTAGGCGGCATGCCTCGGCTTCCTCGAGTGCGCCCCAGTCCACCGAAGTGACGCGGGCGCGCGTTCCCATTGCCAGGCTATCGAGGCTGGTCGTTTGAGGGTGGAAGGGCGCGTTCATTGTTGCGAGTGATTATCATTAACGGCTTCTATTTGCCAGAGGCAAAGTAGAGTCGCGAAGAGGTGGATTGAAATAGGGGGCTTTACCTAGGCGGATAGCGCAATCTTCCGAGGAAGCGCCAGACGCTCAGTCGCGGGTCGGAGGAGCCGCGCCAATCCGCCTTCAGCTTCTCGATCTTCATCACATCATCGATTCGCCGATCGAGAAAGCGAGCAGTTTCCCTCCAGCCTTCGCTCTCATCATCGAGCCAGACCAGCAGCGTCGAGGCGTAAACCGCGCCGAGCGTCGTCCGCTTCGTATAATGGTTGAAATCCGTGCTCGTGTCGCCCGCGATTCGCCACATCACGTCCGCCGTTCGCCAGCCCATCTTCAGTGCCAGCGGAAGATTTTGCGGCATTGCAAGGATCGCCAGCGCTCGGCGCACCGCCTCTTGTGCCGGAGCCATGATCTCCAGCCGACGCCAGATTAGCGACCGGATCTTCTCCCGGATTTTCATGCCCGCGAGCCGCTTGGGCGTGAAATAGGCTTCGAGGGCCCGGTCGACCTCCTGAATGTAAAGGTCGATCATCCCGGTCTGGTTCTTGGCCATGGCCAGCCGCGCCTGTACCGCATCGATCCCGAGCTGGGATGCGGCGCGGTCGACGGCCGTTCGGCTCCAACCGTCGAACACGGCATTCTCGCCGACCGCGAGCGCCAGCTCCCGGCGAAGCTTCTCGAGAGGACTAGGATTGGCCATCGCGCTCAACTGGGCGGCTCCATCGATGCGCGCAACCCCCGTTCAGGCAACCTGACGAGGACCAGGGCCGCAGCGATGCCGCTGGCGCCGAGGATGTCGGTCGCTGACAGGCTTTCACCATAGGCAAGCCAGCCCACCGTTGCCGAAATCGCGGGTTGAGTGAGGAGGCCAAGGCCGACGACCAGCGGCGGCAAGGTGCCGATCGAATAAACCAGCAGCCCCTGGCCGATCACTTGGCTCGACAGCGCGAAGATGATGAGCGGAGTCCAGTCTCCGGGCCAGATACGCTCGCCAAGACCAAGGCTGATGACCAGCAGAATCGGAATCGAGAATGACGTAGCAAGAACCAGGAGCGGAAGCGGCTGCATGCTTGTGCGGCCACGCTCGACGAAGATCAGATAGCCGCCGTAAAGCAAGCCCGCGACCAGCGTCAGCAGGTCGCCGGTGAAATTTTTCGGGTCGACCTTGTAGCTGTTACTCATGAGCAGGGCCGCCCCGCCAAGCGCGAGCAGAAGCGAGAAGCTCTGCCGCATCGATGGCGCCCGATGCGCAAGGATCAAGCCATAAGCCGCGAAAACGAAACTGCCCGAATTGCCGAAGAGCGTCGAATTGCCGAGCTTTGTGAGGCGAATGCCTGCGTTCCACGCGGCGAGGTCGAGCGAATAGAAGATGGCTGCCGTCGCCACGATCGCGATCAGCGCTTTCCTCGGCCAATGCGCCGGCTGGCCGGACGCGCGCGCGATGACCAAAAGAAAGGGCAAAGCGAGTGTGAGACGCCAGAAGCCGGCAGCGACCGGTCCGACGTCCGCCAGTCGCACCATCCACGGCCCGAATGCAAGCGCAACGTTGCCGAGAAGTAGCGCCGGAAAGGCGAGCGGGTGATGTTCTGACTGGCGCATGCCACTGCGCCTAGGGATTCTTCAACCTCGGCAAAAGCGGGAAGATGGGCTCCAAGCAATAAGTCCAGCTTATCGGTTGAGAGCCAAATCGCGGTTGAAGGGTTTTGCACTGAAACTATTTGCGCCGCCGGGCCGCATAATGGGGAGGCCATGGCAAGAGAAGGATACACATGCCCGGTTTGTTCGATTCGCTTGAGCTCGGTTCGCTCGGGCTTCCCAACCGCATCATCATGGCGCCGCTGACCCGAGCCCGCGCCGGCCGCGAGGCAATCCCCAATGAACTTATGGCCAGATATTATGCGCAGCGCGCGAGTTCCGGTCTGATCATCAGCGAAGCGACTGGGATCAGCCGAGAAGGTCTCGGCTGGCCCGACGCGCCAGGCCTGTGGAACCGTGCGCAGGTCGAAGGTTGGAGGCTCGTCACCGATGCAGTGCATCGCGCCGGCGGGCGAATCGTCGCGCAGCTATGGCACATGGGACGGCTGGTTCATCCCGATCTCGGCCTCGCCGATCCGATCTCCGCCTCGGCCACAACAGCGCCCGATTTCGCCCGGACCTATGAAGGCAAAAAGCGCTACGTCGAGGCCCGACCAGCAACGAAGCGCGACATCCGGCGAATTACAGGCGATTACGTCTGTGCTGCGCGCAAGGCGATCGCAGCAGGCTTTGACGGTGTCCAGATCCACGCAGCGAACGGCTACCTGCTCGATCAATTCCTCCGCGACGGCGCGAATTTTCGCACCGATGAATATGGCGGCTCGATCGAGAACAGGCTGCGCTTCGTAAGCGAGGTACTCGAAGCCGTCGGCGACGGGATCGGCATGGAACGCGTCGGCGTGCGCTTTTCGCCGAATGTCCCGGTTCAGGGCGTCGCGGACAGCGACCCGATTGCCCTGTTCACGCGTCTCGGCAATCGTCTCGAAGAGCTGAACGTGCCCTGGATCGAGCTTCGCGAACCGCATCAGCCGACCATTCAAGGAGCGATTCCGACCGCGCCGGTCAGTGGTGCGATGCGGCCGTTCTATTCGGGCGCGATCGTGCTCAACAGCGACTATGATGGCCCGAGCGCGAGCACACGCCTGGCCGAAGGCGTTGCCGACGCGATCAGCTTCGGGCGGCCCTTCATCTCCAATCCCGATCTTGTCGACCGAATCTGGGCCGGCGCACCGCTGAGCCCCGGCGATGTCGAGACCTTTTATTCCGGCGGCGCGGGGGGTTACGTGGACTATCCGACGCTCGACGAAGCGCAAGCGGCGTAGAGCTCGCTAGGGCGCGAATTTCTGCCGAAGATCGTACAAGGCCAGCGCCGCCTTTGCAGCGCCGCCACCCTTGTCGAGCTGGGCGGGGTCGCAGCGGACAAGCGCCTGGTCTTCATTCTCGACCGTAAGGATGCCGTTTCCAATCGCATAACCCTGGAGCGTCAGGTCCATGAGTCCACGCGCGCTTTCGTTTGATACGACCTCGAAGTGGTAGGTTTCTCCGCGGATCACCACGCCCAGGCCGACGAATGCGCAGAAGCGCCCGCTGCGCGCAGCCAGCGCGATCGCGCCGGGCACTTCGAGAGCCCCCGGTACGGTCATCGTCTCATGCCTGTGCCCGGCCGCTTCGATCGCCTTACGCGCGCCATCGAGCAGCATGTCGTTGAGGTGCGGATAGAAACGCGCCTCGATCAGCAAAATGGTGGACATCAGTCGAGCTCAATCGGACGTTCTTCGACGATTGCGAGACCGTAGCCCGACAGCCCGACCGGCGAGTGGTGCGTGTTGGTGAGCAGGACCATATCGTGGATCCCGAGCGCGGCGAGGATCTGCGCCCCGGTGCCGTAGCTGCGCACCGCGTCGCCGGTTTCGACCGGCTTTCCGGCACGGGTATCGATCGAGCGCGAGAGTGAACCGGGTGCTGCCGCATGCAAGGTCACGACCACGCCGGAGCCATGCTTTTCGATCATTCGCATCGCGCCCTGGAGCACGCCCGACCGCGGGGACGATTCGCCGATCACATCGGCGAACAGGTCCATGCTGTGCATTCGGACGAGCACCTGATCATCCGGGTCCAGCGTGCCGTGAACCAGCGCAAGCTGCTCTTCGCCGCTCGCCTTGTCGCGGAAGACCTGAGCCTGCCACGGCAGTCCGCTGCTCGCGGTGAAGGGGCAGGTCGCTACGCGCTCGACCAAATGATCCTTCTTCAGGCGGTAAGCGATCAAATCGCGGATCGTGCCGATCTTGAGCGAGTGCATCCGCGCGAAGTCCATCAGATCGTCGAGGCGGGCCATCGTCCCATCCTCACTCATAATCTCGCAAATGACTCCGCTGGGATTGAGGCCGGCAAGCCTCGAGACATCGGCAGCAGCCTCGGTATGCCCGGCGCGAGCGAGCACGCCGCCCGGCTTGGCGACGAGCGGAAAGACGTGACCTGGCGAGACGATCGCGTCAGGGCCGTTCGATGCGTCGATCGCAACAGAAATCGTGCGCGCCCGGTCGGCAGCGCTGATTCCGGTCGAGATACCCTCTTTCGCCTCGATCGAAACGGTGAATGCGGTCTCGAGGCGGCTGCGGTTGGTGCGCGTCATCGGCTCGAGCCCGAGCTGGTCGGCCCGGTCCTTCGTCAGCGCGAGGCAGATGAGCCCGCGCCCGTGACGGGCCATGAAGTTGATCGATTCGGGTGTCGCCATCTGCGCCGGGATGACGAGATCGCCCTCATTTTCCCGGTCCTCATCGTCGACGAGGATGAACATGCGCCCGTTGCGGGCCTCGTTAATGATCGCCTCGGTGCCGACGAGCACATCGGTGGTGCCGCGCTGGATCAGCTTTTCAAGCCGGCCGAGGGTGTCGGCGGTCGGGTTCCAGTCAGCCTGCCCCAGCTTCCTCAGACTGTTGGGATGAAGCCCGGCGGCCCGGGCGAGGCCGGCCCGGCTGACTTCGCCGGTCTCGATGATCGCGTTCAGGCGCTCGATGAGAGTGGTGCTCATGAGGGTGCAATATCACACCAGAGTGTGATGAAAAGAGGGAACCTTTATGTTCCTAATGTGCGCGTGCGGCCAACATCCGATCGATGTACCGGGCAAGCACGTCGACCTCGACATTGAGTTGTTGGCCGGATTTCAGCTCGCCCAAGGTCGTGTGTCGCGCCGTATGCGGGATGATGTTGATCGCGAAATGCATGCTTCCATCTTCACCGTCCCGGACATCGTTGACGGTCAGCGAAACGCCATCGAGCGTGATCGAACCCTTGGGCGCGATCATTGGCGCGAGCTCATTCGGAACGCTGACCCCGATGCGTGTCGAATCCCCTTCCGGGCAGGTGCCGACGACTTCGGCGACGGCGTCAACGTGCCCAGTGACGATATGCCCCCCGAGCTCGTCGCCAAGCCTCAGCGCGCGCTCGAGGTTGAGCTTCGCCCCATCGCGCCAATGGTCGGCAGCAGTCTTCGAGATGGTTTCGCCCGAGACGTCGACCGCAAACCAGTCCTCACCCTTGTCCACCACGGTCAAGCAGACGCCCGAGCAGGAGATGGAGGCGCCGAGATCGACGGTAGCCAGATCGTAGCTGGTCTGGATTACGAGCCTGATGTCGCCGCGCTGCTCGACCTTGCGAACGGTGCCGACGTCGGTGACAATCCCTGTGAACATGCGCGCCGCGCTTAGTCCCGCCGCTCGCGCTCGTAAACTTCGAGGCGGTCGACCCCGAGCCGCCGCTCATCGACCAGCCGCCAGCGGCCATGAGCGTCCGCGATCGCATCAAGGCCAACGTAGCCGAAGCTCGACTTGCCCTCGCCGACGATGATCGGCGCCCGGTAGATCAGGATGCGATCGACGAGATCCTCGGTGAGGAAGGCGGTCGCTGTGCTGGATCCGCCTTCGACCAGGAGATCGTTGACGTCATGAAGTCGAGATATATCCTGTGGATTTCGAAGGATTTCCCAACCGTCGACGGGTTCGCCGCGAGTCAAAAGAGCGCGGCGCGGCGACCGTTCCTCAAGGCCGGGCAGGCGCACATCGAGCTGCGGCTGGTCGGCCATGTATGTGCCGCGCCCGACCAGGATCATGTCGCTGTGCGCCCGCTCGAGGTGGACGTTGCGCCGCGCGTCCTCGCCGGTGATCCATTTCGATTCGCCCGACGGCAGAGCAATCTTGCCGTCGATCGACAGCGCGAGCTTGAGCGTGACGCGTGGACGGCCGAGCTCGAGGCGGGTCAGCCAGCCTGCAA
>JANWLR010000004.1 GCA_025450755.1 Sphingomicrobium sp.
GCATCTCGCACTGGGCACCCAGCTGGAACAGCGGCAGTTTCCATCTCGTGAGCCGCGAGATCGACGCCTTTCCCGTCGACTCTCACCCGGCCAAACTGCTGACCATCTCGGCCACCGTTCTCGAGCAGCTCGTCGACGGGGCGTTAGTTCGGTTTCGGGTCGACGAGCCCCTGGTGAAGGAGTCCGCGAGCTTCGCCGCCGACCTCACCTTCAACCTGCGCCTGCTCCGCGAAGCTGTCGGCGAAGCACGTGTCTTCGATGCTGACATGGGCGACGAAGAATTCGCTCGAATCCAGCACGTCGACTGGGAACTGCTGCCGCCGGGCTCGTCCGAGCGTGTTCTAAGTCGCCTCTCAGCTCCCCAGACCGGGAATGCCGAACGCCTCAGCGTTGCGAGTGAGCGGCTCCTCGTGCTCGACCGTCTCAGCCACGACGGCTTCATCGTCGGCACAGGCAAGTTTGCGCGGTATTTTGGCGTGAAGTTCGGCGATAGGCTCGTCGCACTGGAGAACCTCGAATACGGCAATGCCCTCTACGTCTTTGAGGAAGACTGGCGGCAGCTGACACAGCTCAGCCGCACTGAATTGATCAGGCGACGCGACCCTTCCGTCCATCGGGTGCCGCACCTTCCGGGATGGCAGTCTGCAATACGACAGCTTCTCCGACCACGATGACCGCTCTGCGCCATTACAAGACGGTCTTGAGCGCGAGGCGCCTGTCCCAAAGCGGTCACCGGATTCCGCGTTGGAGTGATCGGTCTCACTCGATACCTCACATTCGACTTACATTCCTAATGCCGAGCCCACCAGCGCGAGTGACAAAGTTCCAACCAGAGAATGCCGCAAAAGAGGATGGCGCTGCCCACCGCATAACCGGCCAGTACATCGGTAAGCCAATGCACGCCGAGATAGATACGCGACAGGCCGATCATGAAGGCGAGCACGACTGCTAGTGTGATCGTGAAGCGTCCTAGCTGAGGGCGCAATCGCGCGACCACGACAGCCAACATGCCATAGATGGACGCCGCTGCCATCGCGTGGCCGCTCGGGAAGCTATAGCTGTGCAGCGTTGCAATCCCCTGAAAAAGCGTCGGTCGTGGCCGCTCGAAGATCTTCTTGAGAACAGCGTTGAGACTTTCGTCGATGAGCATCACACCAAGTATGCCGACGAAGGCGACCTTGTCATTCCGCTGCCAGCTCCAGCCCAGCACGGCCAGGCTGACCACGACGACGGCAGGGAAGGAGCCGACGAAGGTGAAGGTCTTCATCAGGGCGTCAAGCGCGGGCGAATCGAGGCTGTGCAATCCGAGGGACACTGCGCGATCCAGATGGGTCGTCTCCCTCTCGGTGACTTCGTCGGCAATCTTGATGAATATGGCGGCGCAGCCGAGCACGATTAGCCCAAGTGCGGCCTGCCGCTTGTAAAGCGCCGAGGGAAGGACCCTTTCCGATTGACGGGCAATCGATTTCCTGTGCCGCACGGCGAGCACCGCCAGGCCGAGGCAGAGAAGGGCGAGGAGGAAGAGACCGGCATCCCCGACCCAGCGATCCAGCACATTCCAGCTCGCGCCGAAGGCATAGCCGAGGCCGGCGTAGACCGCCGACCAAGCGATCGCTCCCAGCACGTTCCACAGAAAGAACGTCTTCCAGGACATCCGGTGAGCCCCGGCGAGCAACGCAACGAGCGTTTGCAGGCCAGTTATGAACCGGCCGACGAACACCGTCTTCGCGCCGTGGCGGTCGAAGAAGCGCTCCGCCTTGCGGATGCTTTCAGGGGTCAACAGAAAACGGCGACCGTGCCTGAGCAGCAAGGCTCGGCCACCGCGACGACCGATCAAGTAGCCGATGTTATCGCCCAGGATCGCTGCCAACACGCCGATTGCGATGACGATCGGCAATGAAAGGTGGCCTTGCTGCGCGAGCGCACCGGCACCGAGCATCACGGTGTGACCCGGTGATGGCACGCCGGCATTTTCCAGCAATACTGCTCCGAAGACAACGAAGTAGCCGTAGCGAGCAAAGAGGGCGATCAGCGTCGCGGGCAAGCCTCACCCTGGAGCTTTAGTTTTAAACTCGATCTCGACGCGGTCGACCGCGGCGCTCCTGGGCACTGCCAGCAACGCTTTGAAGGACGCGGCATGCAACTGGCGCGCGATGAAATCGCCCCATACTGCATTCGTGGCAGCAAGAGTTTGCCCCCGGCGATCCTTCGCTTCCAAATGGATGTGCCCCGAAATCGTGTGGGCGCAACAGTTCACTTGCTTCACCTGACCCAGCACGACGACGCCGTCCTGCGCTCGGGTAGCCCTGGCCCACGAAAGCTCCAGCACGGGCGATGGGGCGGCCGAAACCTGGCCGTGAAAGGGCGTCCCCAGCGCACATCCCGACGGCGCGACGAGGGCCAGAGCGAGGGGAACGGCTGTCACGCGGTATCCTGACACGCCCACTTGGCCTTTCTTTGAGTCGAGCTTCACCAGACCCTCTAGAATTTTTCCCCGTCACTCCCATAGCTCTAGTAAGCGGCTCGCAAAATGCCGTGAGCGATGGGCTATGCTCCTGCCGGTGCGAACAGCGAAGGTTGGGAAATTGTATCCTTATCTCGTGCGTCAGCCAAGCTATGGGGGCCTATCTCCTCTCATGTGCAATGCTGCACAGCCAAACGGAGAATACCGAAATGCCCCCCATCGTGAAACGCCTTCCCCTCCTCGCCGCCGCCCTGGCGCTGCCCCTCTCGGCACTTCCGCTGGCTGCTCATGCGGCCCCAGCACAGAAGATCGGTATGGCGAAGGCCAAGGCGATTGCGCTCAAGGCCGCGCCGGGTAAGATTGTCGAATCCGACTTCGAAAAAGAAAACGGCGCCTGGCGCTATTCGTTCGACATCCGTCAGGGCCAGCGCACTCATGAGATCGGCGTCGACGCCTACACCGGCAAGATCGTCGAAAGCAGCTACGAAAAGCCCGGTGAAAGCGATTGACATCTAGCGAATGCGCATCCTGATAGCCGAGGATGACGCCGATACGGCCGGGTTCGTCGAGCGAGGGCTCGGCGAACTCGGCCATAATGTCACGGTGGTCGACAAAGGCACCGACGCGCTGCATCTGGCTCTTGCCGAGGCCTTTGACCTGCTGATCTTCGACCGGATGCTGCCGGGGCTCGACGGTCTCTCTGTCGTTCGGCGTCTGCGCACGGCTGACGTGGCCGCGCCCGTCTTGCTGCTGACTGCTCTGGGCAAGATCGAGGATCGTGTGGAGGGGCTGGACGCTGGGGCCGATGATTACCTCGTCAAACCGTTCGCGTTCAGCGAGCTGGCTGCGCGGGTTAACGCCCTGAGTCGCCGGCCGCCGCCGCAAACCACGGTCACCAGGCTATTCGCGGTCGGGATCGAGATGAATCTGCTCTCGCGCGAGGTTCGGCGCGACGGGAAGATCATCCCGCTCCAGCCGCGAGAGTTTCAGCTGCTTGAAGAGTTGCTCCGCCACGCTGGCGAGTTCGTCACCCGGACCATGTTGCTTGAGCGGGTGTGGGACTTCCATTTCGATCCGCAAACCAAGATAGTCGAGACGCATATAAGCCGGCTCAGGTCAAAGTTGAATGAGGGTGGTCTGCCGGACCCGATCGAAACCGTGCGCGGCGTGGGCTATCGGATCCCCGCTGAATGAGGACCATCGTCCGAAGCGCGGCCTACCGCATGGCCTTCGCGGTTTCGCTCGCTTTCGCGCTGGCGACACTGCTTCTGGGTATCGCCATCTACTACGCTGCTCACGCCGCTTTTGCCCGCGAGATGGATGCCGGCATCCAACAGGCGACGAGCGGCTTGATGCCGGATTACCGCGACGACGGCATCGACGGGCTGAAGGAGGCCATGGCTCAGCGGGAAGGGCGCGGCACCGACTCGCTGGAATACGCGCTGTTCCAGCCCGACGGCCGTCGCGTCGCCGGCAGTCTCGATACACCGATGCCAGAGACCGGCTGGCGGATGATCAGTTTTCTCGACCCCGTCGAAGGCCCCGATCCGGCGCGAGCCTTGATCACACGCCTGCCCGATAGCTATCGGCTGGTCGTTGCCGCGGACCTCGAGCCACTGGAGCAGATCGACCGCACAATCCTTGGTCTGTTTGGCATCGCCTTCGCCGTTCTCCTGCTTATCGGACTATTCGGGGCGCTGGTCTTCGGTGGTTACCTGAGGCGACGTCTCGCCCGAATCGAAGACACCGCGAATGGCATCATCGCCGGCGATCTTTCGCGGCGCATGACGATCGGTCCGCGCCGGGACGAGTTTGACCGCGTCGCTTCGTCGCTCAATATCATGCTCGATCGGATCGCCAGCCTGATAGCCAATCTTCGCCAGGTTACCAGCGATCTCGCTCACGACTTGCGCACGCCACTTGCTCGGCTACGTAACCAGTTGGAGACGTTACAGGGACAGGTGCAATCCGGGCAGCAGCGGGAGTCGGTCGATGAAGCTGTAGAACGAGCCGATGAGGTGCTTCACTTGTTCGATGCGATCCTGCGCATTTCCGAGCTCGACGAAGGGAGTCTTCGGCGCCGATTTGCCCCGGTCGACCTTTGTAAGCTGGTCCGGGAGCTTGGTGAGACCCACGCGCCGCTCGCTGAGGATGCCGGAAAGACACTGGATGTCCAAGCCGAGGGGGAATGCCTGGTCGAAGGCGACCGCGAGCTCATAGCCCAGGCGTTGATAAATCTGATCGAGAACGCGCTGCGCCATACGCCGGCGGGGACGAAGATTCTAATCGGTGCCCGCGGGGAGTTTGGCAGAGTCGTAGCCTTCGTGCGCGACAATGGCCCCGGCATTCCCGAAAATGAGCGCGAACGGGTGCTCGAGCGGTTTGTGCGTCTGGAGGAGGCCCGCTCAACACCTGGCCACGGTCTCGGCCTAAGTCTCGTCAGAGCTATCGCCGATGCGCATGAGGCGCGAATCTCGATGTCTGGGGCCGATGGGTTTGAAATTGCGCTGCATTTTCCCGCGAGCGTTGCTGCGTGAAGCGCGCCGTCGCCGCAGCCTCGCTCGTGCTTGTCGCTTCCTGTGCGCACTACCAGTCCCATCCGCTCACCAATGAACCCGCTATGCTCTCCGCTCCGGTCGCAAGCGTGCTGGAGACACGCGCAAACGAGATCAGGCGGCCGTGGCTCCAGCCGATTGACCTCGATCTGGCAGCCCCGCTGACGCCAGACGCGATCGCGACGCTCGCGGTGCTCAACAACCCCGACCTTGAGGCTCAACGGGTGCGAGCCGGCGTCGCCGATGCACAAGTGTTTGCTGCCGGGTTGCTGCCGGACCCGACCATCAGCCTTGGAGCGAACAAAGTGATTACCGGGCCGGATCCCCTGCTCGACCTCGCCAGCGCCATCGGCCTCGACATCAATGCGC
This sequence comes from Sphingomicrobium sp., assembly GCA_025450755.1. Taxonomy (GTDB): domain Bacteria; phylum Pseudomonadota; class Alphaproteobacteria; order Sphingomonadales; family Sphingomonadaceae; genus Sphingomicrobium. The sequence goes on from JANWLR010000004.1 coordinate 5,389, forward strand.
TCCGCACCCGAGGTGTGACGCGCGAAAAGGCGATCGCCAGCGCCCGGCAGGTCCGGCTCGATCTTGCGTGGGCCGAATGGCAGACGGCCGGTCAGGCCAGGATACAGGCCGCGCGGATTGTCGGACTGGAGAAGGTCGTCGAACTCGCACACGCCTCGCACGAGACGGCCGAGTCGCTGCTCCAGCGATTCGAGCAGGCAGCGACCAGCGGCGATGTTTCGGGCGATCGGCTGCAGTCCGCACGCGTGGCGGCGCTCTTGGCAGCGAACACGTTGCGCAGCGCCGAGACCAATCTTGCCGCTGCCAAAACCGAATTGAACAAGTTGCTCGGTCTACCTCCTGGGACCGAACTACGGCTGGCTGAGACGCCTTTGCCCGCGCAGCCGCCGGCGACCAAAATACTGTTCGACCTGGCACGAGAGAACCGCAGCGATCTTCAGGCGCTCCAGGCGGGTTACGAGGCGCAGGAAGCGGCGACGCACAAGGCGGTGCTGGATCAGTTTCCCACACTTAATCTGACGATCAACGCAAACCGGGATTCGGCGGGCAACTTCATGGTTGGGCCTGCGGTCGACTTCACTCTGCCGCTGTGGAATCGCAATCGCGGCGGCATCGCTGTCGAACGGGCGACGCGCGCGGCGCTCAAGGCGGAATACGAGGCGCGGCTGTTCAAGACGCGCTCGGAAATCGCTTCAGCCGAGGCGGGGCTTGCCGTCGCCTACCAGCAGTTAGCCGACGCCGAAGTGGGGCTTGGGCAACTTGAGCGTTATGCGCAAGCCGCGCAGCGTGCCGCCCAGCGGGGCGATCTCTCGCTCGAAACGGCGCAGAACGCCGAACAGACCTTACGCGATCGCGAGATCGCCATCGCGCAAAGCCAGGAAGCTATTCGCGAGCAGAGCATCGCGCTCGAATTACTGACCGGCACGCCGAGGGAGGCATGGACACAATGATTAGAGCGATCGCACCGGGATTGCTGCTGGCCTTGGCCGCCTGCTCCAGCGGAAGTGGCGGGCAAGATCAGAACCCGGCGCCAGTCGCCTTGGTCTCTCTCGCCACCGCGCAGCAAGGCAGCGTCGCGCAAACGGTCACGCTTTACGGAGCCGTCGAAAGCGGCGCGGAGACGCAATACACGCTCGCAGCCCCTGTTGAGGCGACGCTAGTCGCCGTTCCCGCGCCGGTCGGCACGGCCGTCCGACGCGGTCAGCTCGTCGCAAGATTGCGACCTACCCCGGCTACTCAGGCCGATCTCACCAGTGCGAGGGCCACGGCTCAGACTGCCGCTGCGGCCCTGGCCCGCGAGCAGCGGCTGCGCGCCGGCGGCCTGGCGAGCGATGCTGACGTCGAAAGCGCAAGATCGGCTGCTGAAACGGCTCGCGCCCGGCTGGAGAGTCTGTCGCGGCAAGCCAGCGGGCTTGATTTGCGTTCGCCGGGTCCGGGCCATGTCGAGACGGTGGCATTCAATCCCGGTGACATCGTTTCACCAGGAGCCATCGTTGCCACGATCGCGCACGCTGGCGGCGGGCTGCGGGCGCGCTTCGGCGCGGACCCAGCCGTTGCGCGCAGTCTTGCCCGCGGCGCCACGCTGACTGTGTCTCCGGCTGGAGGGGGCCAGGGATTCGCGACGCCGATCGTCTCGATCGATCCCACCGTCGATCCTCAGACGCGCCTCGCTTCGGTGTTCTCGCGTGTGCCGCTGCAAGTCGGTGTCGGGCCGGGGCAGCCATTGTCTGCGACCGTGGCCGTTGCCCACTCGGGGAACGCTGTAACCATTCCCTACGACGCCATTCTCGATGATGGTGGGCAGCCTTACGTCTATGTCGTCGCCAACGGCATTGCGCATCGCCACGACGTTGTGACCGGCCCCAGCAGCGGAACCAGCATTGCAATCACCAAAGGGGTTTCAGCCGGCGACATTGTCGTTGTCCAGGGCGGAACCGCGGTCGAAGATGGCATGAAGGTTCGCACCAAGTGAGCACCGGACTCTCGCGTCACGCCCGCGCGCTTTGGCTGGCAATGATCCTGCTGACGTTGGGCGGAATTGCCAGCGCGCTGGGCCTGCCAGTGAGCCTGTTTCCGCAGACAGATTACCCCAGAGTGGTTGTTTCGATCGATGCCGGCGAGCGCGATTCCGCTCAGATGGAAGCACAAATCACCCGGCCGATGGAAATCGCCTTGCGCGGAGTGGCAGGCGTAACGAGGATACGCTCGACTACCAGCCGCGGCTCGGCCGAGATTCAGTTGAACTTCTCCTGGGGCGCAAACATGCCGCAAGCGCTGCTCGCGACCCAGGGCGCGTTAGCGACGATCCAGCCGGACCTGCCGACAGGAACCCGCTATACAGCCTATCGTGCCGACCCCACGGTGTTCCCGGTCTACGGTCTTGCACTCACTTCGGATACGCTCGATCAGGAGGCGCTTCGGCAAATCGCCGAACTCAAGGTTCGACCCGCTCTCACCGGGATTACCGGCGTTGCCGAGGTTAGTGTCCTTGGCGGATCGCCGCGCACTTTCGAGGTGGACATCGACCCGGCAAGACTTAGCGCGCTTGGGCTCAGTCCGTCGGACGTTGCGACTGCGCTCGGCAAAGCAAACGTGGTGCGCGGCGCCGGTCGAATCGAGGATCGTCACCGGCTCTATCTCGTGCTGGTCGAGAACCGTCTCACCAAAGCCAGGGACATCGAGGCAACGCCGATCAAATCGGGAAGCGCCCGCGGCACCGGACTCGTCACCGTCGGCGATATCGCATCGGTTCAGGCTTCGGTGACGCCCAATTACACTTTGGTGACGAGCAACGGTCAGAACGCCGTGCTGGTAAACGTTCGCCAGACCTTCGACGGCGACACAGTTCAGGTTGTGAAGGACGTCTCGTCGAAGATGAAGACCTTGGGGCTGCCGCCGAGCGTGAAGGTCACATCGTTCTACGATCAGTCGGAACTGGTAACGGGCGCGGCCAATGCCGTGCGCGATGCCATACTTCTCGGGGCGGTGCTGGCCGGGCTGGTTCTGTTCGTGTTCCTCCGTTCGTTTCGACTGATGGCGATCACCGCCGCTACTCTGCCGGCGGTGCTTGCCGGGACATGCCTGGTCCTGTTCGCGCTGAACATGCATTTCGACATGATGACTCTCGGCGGGATGGCGGCCGCAGTCGGTTTGATCATCGACGACGCGGTAGTCATGCTCGAGCACATGATGCGCCGCATGCAGGAAGGCGGGGCAACCGATCCGCCGCGTCTGCTCAGTGCTGCCGCGGAAATGGCCAAACCGCTGTTCGGATCGACGGGCGCCACCATCGTGGTGTTCTTGCCGCTTGCTTTCATTTCCGGCGTAACCGGCGGCTTCTTCAAGGCGCTGGCCGTCACCATGGTGGCCGCGCTTGTGATCTCACTTCTCTATGCGCGCTTTCTTATCCCCTTAGTTGCAGCCTACTGGTTGCGCGAAAAAGACGCCGAAGCCGCCGAGAACGCCGGAGGGTTCATGGGACGTTTGGTCGCTGCCTACGACTGGGGCGCAGATCGTGCGTTCAGGCGACCGGGCCTGCTGGTTGTCGTGCTCGCAGCTGGGCTCGCGGTCGCCGGATACCTTTCTTATCAGCACGTCCCGTCAGGGTTCATGCCGCACATGGACGAGGGCGGCTTCATCCTCGACTACAAAGCCCAGCCGGGAGCGGCGCTGAGCGATACGAATCGGCTGCTCAAGCAAGTTGAGCAAATCATCCAGTCCACGCCGGAAGTGGCCAGTTACTCCCGGCGAACCGGTCTGCAACTTGGCGGCGGTCTGACCGAGGCGGACGAAGGCGACTATTTCATCCGCTTAAAGGGCGGATCGCGGCGCCCGATCGACCAGGTCATGGCGGATATTCGTCAGCGCGTGCAGGCCAAAGTCCCCGGTCTCGACATCGAGACGGCGCAACTGATGGAGGACCTGATCGGCGATCTGACGGCCGTTCCGCAGCCGATTGAGATCAAACTGTTCGGCGACAATCCCCAAGAACTGCAAAAGGCTGCCAAGACAGTCGGTTCGGCAATCGGCAAAGTTCAGGGCGTTGTCGAGGTCATCGACGGTTTGCGAGTCGCAGGCGATGCGATCGGCGTCAAGGTTGATCCAGGAGCAGCCCTCCAACAGGGGCTCGACCCGGATAGTGTTGCCAGCCAGCTCGAGGCGCTGGTTGGCGGAACATCCTCGACTCAGGTCCGCGTTGGCGAGCAGTTCATCGACGTTCGCGTGCGTGGTCCCGCGTCCTTGCGCCAGCGCGCCAGCGAGGTCGCCAATATGCCAATTACCACACCGGACGGGCATACCGTTCGCGTTGGCCAGATCGCGAAGGTCTCGATCATGGCCGGCCAAAAGCAGCTCACGCGCGAGGATCTGGCCCCGTTCATCGACGTGACAGCCCGTTTGGAGGGACGCGATCTTGGTTCGGCAATGAAGGAAATTCGCCAGACGGTCGCCGGGCTCAACCTGCCTCCGTCGATCCGCGTCGACTACGGCGGCCTCTACGCCCAGCAACAGAAGAGCTTTGCCGACCTTGCCATGGTTTTTGCTGCTGCCTTGCTGCTTTCCGCCCTTCTCTTGACCTTTCTCTACGAGCGGATCGGCTGGACCCTTGCGGCGATTGCGACCGTGTTGCTGTCGGCGGCGTGCGTGCTTTGCGGGCTTTGGCTGACCGGCATTGAGCTCGACATTTCGGCGCTGATGGGCCTCACCATGGTCGTCGGCATGGTCACAGAATTGATCGTGTTCTTCTTTGCCGAAATCGATACCGGCGGATCGGTCGATCCTGCTGCCTTGCTTGAGGCCGGGCGTAAGCGCCTGCGTCCGATCTTGATGTCGGCGATCATCGCCATTCTCACGCTCAGCCCGCTGGCACTGGGTTTCAGCCGCGGCTCGGGGCTCCAGAAGCCGCTGGCGACAGCGATTATATTCGGGCTCACCGCAGCCGTTCCACTGGTCCTGATCTTTCTGCCGGCGTTGATGGTTTCGTCTGGAGCACTTCGCGACAGAGCTCGCGACACCGTTCCAGATTTGCGTGCGCGTTTGAAATGGCGGACCAGCGAATGAGATCCGCTTTTCCAATACCCGCAGGCCGCGGCATCTGCCCTTCTCGATGGTCGAACGAGGGCCGACCTTGCATCATTGATTCGAAACCCCAGACGGAGAGGACAGAACATGAATAAGCTTGCTATCGGCCTGACACTCGCAATCGGAGCCACCTGCTTCGCCGGGAGCGCAATTCAGGCGGCCGCAGCGTCCACCAGCGCGCTGTATCAGCTCACAAAGACGGTCAAGCTGGGGGCTCCCGATCGATGGGATTATTTGACCTTCGACCCGAGTTCCAATCGGGTGTTCATCTCGCATTCCGATCGCGTAACAGTAGTCGATGCGAAGTCCGGCAAGATCGTCGGAACGGTGACCGACATTCCGGGGGGAACGCACGGCATAGGCATCGTTCCGTCGGTGGGCAGAGGCTATACCGACGACGGCAAGGCCGGCGTGGCCTGGGCGTTCGATCTCAAGACACTCAAGAAGGTGGCCGAGATCAAGGCGCAGCCAGACGCCGACGGCATCGCCTATGATCGGGCCAGCGGACACGTCTTTGTCGTCGACGGTGATTCCGGGAAGATCACAGTTATCGACCCCAAGACCAACGCCGTTGTCGCGACGATCGACGGTGGCGGGGGTCTTGAGTTCGGTGTTGCCGACGGGTTTGGCCACTTCTTCGTTAACGGTGCCGAGAAGGGCGAGATTCTGAGCATCGACACGGCGACCAGCAAGATCGATGCCACATGGCCTCTGGCTGACTGCCAAAGCCCCCATGGAATGGCAGTCGATCCAAAAACGCATCGAATATTTTCGAGCTGTTCGAACAAGAAGCTCGTCGTCGTCAACGCTGACACTGGGGCGGTAGTTGCTTCCTTGCCGATCGGAACGTTCAGCGACGCGGTGGCGTTCGACCCGGTTCGCAAGCGCATCTTCAGTTCAAACTTCGATGGCACTGTGAATGTGTTCGCCGAAAAGGGCCCGGACGCTTACGAGACCATCGGGACGATACCGACCAAGATGGGAGCCAGGACGATGACCATCGATCCCAAGACGGGCACCCTCTATCTTGTCGCTGCGGACATGAAGGTAAACGAGGCAGCCCAGCCGTCCGACTTTCGTCATCGCTTCACAACTACGCCGGGCTCAACCGAGCTCGTGATCTTCCGTCCCGAGGGCTGACGCCGCATTCGTCACGAAATACTCCGGGTGAAGTAGGTCTCAAGACGAGGTTGGGCCTGCGAAGTATACAAATTCGCAACCTTTGTGGAGCGGCAGAACGACCCATGGGTCGTTCCCATTCCTTGGACGAAACTGGGGCCAGGCCAAAGAAGGCGTGGGGGCGCCGGGTGGCTCAATTCGCGCAACATTTTGACTGTCCTGCGCGGCCGGTCAGCTCACGATCGAAAAGGAGAGATGCAAAAATGAAGCTGAAGGTGAGCTCCTTCCTCCCCTTCTTTTTGGTTCGGCCGTCACACTAGCGGGCTGCGCGCACAATTATGCCGCCGAAGGCGCTCTTGCGGGCGCTGCGGCAGGTGCGGGCGTCAGCGCGGTCAGTGGCGGGAACGTCGGCAACTGGGGCGGCTATCGGTGCAGCAGCGGGAGCGGCCGGCGGCGCGCTGATCAGGAAGAACGGCCGGTCCTACCGCCGCGATCAGTATGGTCGTCAATACCAGGTGCGTTGCCGATAGATCGACCAAGCACTGCTCCGACGTCCTGGCACCGAAGTACGCTTGCGGCCGCTCATGGGCCCTGAATGACCTGTTATCCCTCATCAATGTGGAGCTGAGCGTCAGGTCCGAGGCAACCCTTCATCGGAACTCTTAAGCGGGGTCCGGGTTCTAATCCAGGATGCCCTCAGCCGCGAGAAGGACGAGTATGCCGGACCTCGGCCGCCGCCAATTGCTCAACAAGGTCCCCCTCGTCACTCTCGCCTTTTGGGTCATCAAGATCCTTGCCACCACGGTTGGCGAGACGGGGGCGGATTTCCTGAACTTCAATCTCGGGTTCGGGTTGACCAAGACCTCACTGCTCGCCGCGCTGGTGCTGGCTGGCTTCCTGTGGCTGCAATTGCGCCAGGATCGATATGTTCCATGGATCTACTGGATTTGCGTTGTCTTCCTGAGCATCGTCGGAACACTCATCACCGACAATCTGACCGACAACTTCGGGGTCAGCCTCGTCGTCACGACAGTGGTGTTCGCAATTGCCTTGGCGGTCACCTTTTTCGCCTGGTATCGCGCGGAGCATACCCTCTCGATCCACGCCATCGATACGCCGGCGCGCGAAGTCTTCTACTGGCTGGCGATCTTGTTCACCTTCGCGCTTGGCACAGCGGCGGGCGATTTGGTCAGCGAACAGATGGGACTTGTCTACGCCCTATCGGGGGCGATCTTCGGCGGCCTGATCGCGTTGATCACGATCGGCTACTACAGCAAGATACTTGGAGCCGTGCTGGCGTTCTGGAGCGCCTATGTCCTGACCCGTCCGCTCGGCGCGTCGATGGGGGACTTCCTAACCCAAGCGCCAAAGGATGGCGGCCTCGGCCTCTCGACGATGACTGTTAGCGCGATCTTCCTGGTCATCATCGTCGCACTGGTCGCCTACCTGACGGTCAGCAAAGTGGACGCGATCGAAAGCGACGGCGGACCTGCAGCCTAGACTTCGCTTCGCCTCTCAATGGCTGCGATGTCCGCGTTCGACCCTGAGAAGATATTCGCGCGCCGACTCAACGTCCGCCCCGCGTCCCGCCATCCAAGGCGTTACCCCTTGGGCCAAAGAACCCAACTAATCATCATCCTTCGCCAATCTCGATGATTTGCGACGCGGGTCCGCATCACGATCGAGATCAAATTCCCGCCAACCATGAAGATCGCGCACCATCTCATCACCGCACCGCTTACACTGAGAGCGATAATCCAAATTGTCACTCCAGACGCGGCGCCGGTCGGGCTGGTGTCCGAATGCCCGACAGAACAACCTCGCAAGCCTCATGATCACCACTCGATCCGCAAGCCAGGATGCCGCAACGCCAGACATTGCTTAGCACCTGTAAGTCGATGGACCGACATGAATGCCAAGGTTACCGATTTGTATACATCGGTGTCGCAACCTAGCTGCTACCACGTTGGCGTGAACACTGCGTTGAAAGCTTTGATCGCAGGGGTCCCTCGCCGCACAATTCGCGCAGTGGCCGGGAGCGTTGCCGTTGGAGGGGCGGCCGGCGCTTTGGCCATGGCAGGTCTATCCCGTCAAGCGCATGGCGGCGTCGTTAGCTTTGCTCTGATGCCCTTTCTTTTGGCAGTTGCTGCCTGCGCAGTCGTCGCAATAATTCGGCTGCGAGTGGTCGATGTCCGGCCTAGTGATGCACATGACGATGACATGATCCCAAGGCACCTCGAGCCTTGGATTCGTTCGTGGCTTTTGGTCCGCTTCGGTCTTCTCGGCAGCGGACTCTTGCTCATTGTTGGTGGCGTCGCGGCAGCTGTCGCGCAGCGCCAGCTTTTTGCCACGGTGGCGCAAGCCTTCGTTTACGTCGTCTGCTTCCGTTTGCTTATGGACGCCCTAATGGCCCGACTCTTAGCGCACGCGCGCACTTGAGCCGCAAGTAAGCTCGCATTTCACCGACTGCAGACGTTATCAAGAATGGAAGAACGCGCCGTGCCTGAGGGGTCGGACCTAGTCGCTCGTCCACCATGGGGGCGACAGGATGGTAATGAGCCGTTTAGTCGATGTTTGGACGATCTCGGGGTCACACCGGCGAATGACCGAACCTGGCCGATAGTGTTGAAAAGTCGACGCCGCTAATTTTATTGCCTGCTAACGCAGCTTTGGAATCAGGAGTGCGCCTCCGCTGAATCATTCCTGCGCATGCGCGGCCGCCTCAGCACCAAAGTTGCTCGGCTTTTCTGGGGGGCTCCTTTTTCAACACAATCGGCCGATAGTTGACGGGCAAGTTTGGTTCCCTGTCCCTCAAAGGCGGACGCAAGGCCTCGAGCGATTGCTTCAGAGAGCTTTGCGCTCAACCAGTATCTCACCCTCGTGCATCAAATGGTTACTTTCAACGAGTCGATCAATTGTCGCTGCCAAGAGGGTTCGAAGCTGACTGCTCGTTGCAGCAAATCTAAACGCGCGTGAGGTTGCCTGGATGAGGTCCTCTCGACCAGCGCCGTAGTTCGCCCTCACAATTTCAAGCATTGCCTGTTCGATTTCAGCGGGCGGCAACATGTCAGACCGCCGCAGTGTTGCTGAGTTCACCTGCGATCGATCGCGAACCGTCACAGATTTTCCGGGTCGGTTGTAGAACGGCCCGCCGACGACGGTGCCCCGCTGGAAAGTCAGCTGTACCGATTTTCGACTGCCCCACGAATGCGCGAGCCGGCTCGGCCGAGGTCCGAAAGAATTCGAATGCGAGCGCTAATCTCATCGAGGATCGATTGGGCCTTCGATATCGACGACTTGCTCGACGTGGTCGACCAACCTGCCAATGGGAGCTTTGTTCGGATCAACCTCCCGGGAAGCCAGGAAACTCGCTTCCCTGTCGGCGATGCGACTGCGCGGCGAGGGCGTGCCCTCTTCCGCTCATGAACGCCGGAACGGCGTCGTTACCTGATTGCTCTCGGGTCCAGAGGCGCTATTCTGCCGCAAATGGGGACGGACAGACCATCTCTATCGGAACTGCCGGGTGAGTAAGCTTGCCTTGGCGTTGAGGCGGCACGGCCCGACCGTCGTTATCGAACTGACGATCAACTTTGTGCTGCCCTTCGTCATTTTCGAGCTGCTCGACGCACGGCTCGGCGACGTAGGCGCTTTGCTGGCCTCCTCAGCGCCGCCGATCGTTTGGAGCATCGCCGAGCTGTTGCGCCACCGTCGGGTCGATCCGATCTCGATGCTGGTCCTGAGCGGCATAGCTTTGTCGATCCTCGTCGCCTTCGGAACCGGCTCTGCGCGCATGTTGCAATTGCGCGAAAACCTGGTGACGGGCGTGATCGGCCTGGTGTTCCTGGGATCGGCTGCCGTGCGCC
>JANWLR010000005.1 GCA_025450755.1 Sphingomicrobium sp.
CGCTTGATGAACTCGAGGAGAGGGCGCGCGACGCGCTGATCCAACAGCGGATTGACACCGATCGGATCGAGCTCAACCGTCGCGCTCGGCTGCGGACGGCGGGAAGCGATTCGACGCTGGAAATCGACGTCGCTTCGGAAGAGCGGATGCGCGCGGCATTCGCCAAGCTTCACAAAGGTCGCTTCGGTTATTTCGAAGAGGGCGCAAAGATCATCGTCGATGCGCTCATCGTCGAAGCCTCAGCGCGCACAACCTCATTCGATGTTGCACAAGAGGCTTCGGGCGCGGGTCAGATCGTCGATGGTCCGGCGCTCATCTTCGACCCGACTTCGACGATCGTAGTCGACCCAAGCTGGCGTGCCGAGCGCGCCGGCGACGGCACGCTCGTGCTGACTAGGGCCGCGCCGCTCAACCGCGAGAAGGCGATAGGGACCGACGTCGACCCGGTCCGGCTGGAGATTTTCAACAACCTCTTCATGGCCATTGCCGAGGAGATGGGAGTTGCGCTTCAGTCGACCGCCACGAGCGTGAACATCAAGGAGCGGCTCGATTTTTCTTGTGCGATCTTCGACGCCCGGGGCGCACTGATTGCCAACGCGCCGCACATTCCCGTGCATTTGGGTTCAATGGGCGAAAGCATCCGGCGGATCATCGAAACGCGTGGAAAGGCGCGAGACGGACGTGGCATCAGGCGCGGCGATGCGTACGTGCTGAATGATCCATATCGCGGCGGAACGCATCTTCCCGACATCACGGTGATCGTCCCGGTCTTCTATGGAGATGATGCCGAGCCGTCCGCGTTCGTCGCCGCTCGAGGACATCATTCCGATATCGGCGGAATCGCACCCGGATCCATGCCGCCCGACAGCAGGACCATCGACGACGAAGGCGTGCTGATCGACAATGTCCTGTTGGTCGATGAGGGCCGTTTGCGCGAGCCGCAGATGCGTGCGCTATTGGGCTCGGGCGAATGGCCGGCGCGCAATCCCGACCGGAACATCTCCGATCTCAAGGCGCAGCTTGCAGCTTGCACGCGCGGGGCGGAGGTTCTCGCGCGAACAGCTCGCGAATATGGGTTCGAGGTGGTCGCAGCCTACATGCGGCACGTGCTCGCCAACGCCGAGGAGTCGGTCCGGCGTCTGCTGAGCCGGCTCGATGACGGCGAATTCGATTATGAGATGGACAATGGCGCGCATGTCCGAGTGAAGATCAGCATCGACAAGCAAGCGCGGTCCGCAACATTCGATTTCACCGGTACGAGCGACCAGCTGCCGGACAATTTCAACGCCCCGTTCTCAATTGTCCGCGCGGCCTCGCTCTACGTCGTCCGGACGCTGATCGATGACGCGATTCCCATGAACGATGGATGCTTGCGCCCGATCGAGCTGATCGTTCCGGAGGGCTCCATGCTCAATCCCAAATATCCGGCTGCGGTGGTCGCCGGGAATGTCGAGACGAGTCAGGTTGTGACCGACGCGTTGTTCGCTGCGACCGGCCAGCTCGCCCCGAGTCAAGGGACGATGAACAACTTCACCTTCGGCAACGAGCGGCACCAATATTATGAGACGATCGCAGGCGGTTCGGGCGCTGGGCCAGGATTTGACGGCACGAGCGCCGTTCAGACGCACATGACCAACAGCCGTTTGACCGATCCCGAGATCCTCGAAACGCGATTGCCCGTGCGGCTTGACCAGTTCGCGATCCGTCGCGGTTCGGGCGGGCAGGGCGCTCATCGCGGAGGCGACGGCGTCGTCCGGGCCGTGACCTTTCTCCAGCCGATGCGTGCCAACATCCTCGCGAACCGCCGCCGGGTTCCGCCCAAGGGAATCAGGGGCGGAAGCGATGCGCAGCCTGGCCGCAACTGGGTCGAGCGCGCGAACGGCAATGTCGAAATGCTGAGCGCGACTGATTATGCCAAGGTGCAGGTAGGCGACCGTTTCGTGATCGAGACTCCGGGCGGCGGTGGGTTCGGGAGGAGGGGGGAATGATCGACTATTGGCCGCTGCTCGGCATTGCGCTTGTGGTCGTCGGATTCGCCCTCAGGTTCAATCCGTTGCTCGTCGTGTTCGTCTCGGCGATCGTCACCGGGCTTCTTGGCGGGATGGACTTTCTCAAAGTGCTCGGGGCGGTCGGCAAGGGCTTCAACGACAACCGCAATGTGACCCTCATCTATATCGTGCTGCCAGTGATCGGCCTGCTTGAACGCTACGGCTTGCAGCAGCAGGCAAAAGCGCTGATCCTGCAGATGAGGCGGGCCACGGCGGGACGCCTGCTCATCGTCTATCTGGGCTTTCGTCAGATCTTCGCAGCGCTGGGTCTGACCACTGTCGCCGGCCATGCGCAGACGGTGAGGCCGCTCGTCGCGCCGATGGCGCTCGCCGCCGCGGAGAAAGAGCATGGCAGGCTCGACGAGGAAACGGTCGAACGCGTGAAGGCCATGTCGGCGGCGACCGACAATGTCGGGCTGTTCTTCGGTGAAGACATCTTTCTCGCGGTTTCGTCGATCCTGCTGATCCAGGGTGCGCTGGCGGGCTTCGGAATCCAGTTGACGCCCTTCCAGCTTTCGGTCTGGGCGATCCCGACCGCGATTTGCGCGTTCCTGATTCACGGGACTCGGCTGCTGCTGTTCGATCGGCGCCTGAGGCGAAGCAAATGATCACCGTTCACTTGCTCTATGTCCTCGCCGGCGCGATGTTCGCGGCTTACGCGATCTGCAGCGCGCGCGACCGCACGAACCGCAAGCGCTTCGGCAATGCCGCGTTCTGGGGCCTGCTCGCGATCAGCTTCTGGTTCGGCAATCTCCTGGGGGACAGCGGCAATGGAGTTCTGGTCCTTGCGCTGGTTGGCATCGCCGGGGCGCACCTGCTCGGCCGCGGCTCGAAGGAATCGACGAGCGCCGAGGAGCGCGAGCATTTCTCCGAGCGGTTCGGCAACCGACTGTTCCTTCCCGCCCTGGTGATCCCGATGACGGCCTTCGCCGGAACCTTGCTATTTAGCTACACGCCGCTGAGAGCCACCGGTCTCATCGACACCAAGGCGGTGACTCTTGTCCTGCTCGGCGCCGGAGTGATCCTGGCGCTGATCGTCTGCTACGCCTGGCTAAAGCCGCCGCTCGCCGCCTCCGTGGTGGAGGGGACGCGCCTTGTCGATTCGATCGGCTGGGCGATCGTGTTGCCTCAAATGCTTGCATCGCTTGGTGCGGTGTTCGCCGCAGCGGGATTGGGAACGACCATCGGCGCACTCGTCGGCGAGATTATTCCGCAGGGCAGCGTCTTCCTCGCCGTGCTTCTGTACGTGCTCGGCATGGTTGTCTTCACAATGATCATGGGCAATGCGTTCGCCGCCTTTCCGGTGATGGCGGCAGCGATCGGCGTTCCGATCCTGATCCACGGCGATGGCGGCAAGGCCGCAGTCATTGGCGCAGTCGGGATGCTCTCAGGATTTTGCGGGACCTTGATGACCCCCATGGCAGCGAACTTCAACATCGTGCCGGCCGCCTTGCTGGAGCTGAAAAACCAGTATGCGGTAATCCGCATGCAAATCGCGACGGCCATTCCGCTTTTGATCGCCAACATCATCATATTGTACGTCGCGGGGTTCCACCTGTGACGAAACTCGACGCCATTCTGGCATCGCACATGGCTCGGATCGCGCTCGGCCACGTGACGAGGGAATATCCGCACAAGCTGGATCACGTTCTTGAATCGGAGGACGACGCGCTGACACCGCGCGTGCTTCACCCGATATTTTTCGGCAGCTTCGACTGGCACAGCTGCGTGCACGGCTGGTGGACTCTCCTCACGCTTCGACGGCTGTTTCCGAATATCGAGGACGCAGCCGCGATTTCCTCGCTATCTGACGGCAGTTTCACGCCCGAAAAGCTGACCGCCGAGCTCTGTTATCTCGAGCGTCCAACGAGCCGCGGCTTCGAGCGGCCTTATGGCTGGGCATGGCTGCTCCAGCTGCACCTCGAGGCGACACGACACCCGGAGAATTGGGGCGACAAACTCGAGCCGCTGGCGCGCGCTTTTGCCGGGCGCCTCAGCGACTATTTGCACATCCTCACCTACCCGATTCGAGTCGGAACGCATTTCAACACCGCCTTTGCGCTAATCCTTTCACTCGCTTGGGCGGAGCGGTTCGACGAGCCGCTCGCCGACCTCATTCGCGGGCGCTCGCTTCATTGGTTCGGAGCGGACCGCGACTGCCAGGCATGGGAACCGGGCGGCGACGAGTTCCTGTCGCCAGCGCTGATCGAAGCCTTGTGCATGGCGCGCACGCATTCGGCGGAATTTGCGGCCTGGTTCGGGCAATTCCTTCCGGGCGTCGAGCAATTGCAGCCGGCGTCGCTATTCGAGCCGGCGATCGTCAGCGATCGAAGCGACGGGAAGATCGCGCACCTCGATGGCCTCAACCTGAGCCGGGCATGGTGCTGGCAAAGCATTGCGCCGTTGCTTGAGGGTGGAGTGCGCTCAAATGCGAAAACCGCGGCGGACGTGCATCTCGCGACCGCCCTTCCCCATATCGCGGGCGATTATATGGGCGAACATTGGCTCGCGAGCTTTGCGCTTCTGGCGCTGCTGGCGCCGCAGGGCTAAACCGCGGGAATGGCCGACGTCGACTCCGTCAACCAGCAATTCAGCCGGTACGATCAGGTGCGCAAGTCGCACACCTATCGGCTTGCAGAAGATGCGACGGATCAATTCGACGAAGATTACGAGATCGCGAGCTTGGATTTTGCACCGTTCCTGAGCGGCGATGCTTCAGCCAAGGCGGAATTTGCGCAAGCCTTCGCCTCGGCACTCCAGGAAATCGGTTTCGCGGTCCTTGTCGGCCATGGCGTTGAACCGGCGCTCTACGATTCCACCCACGACGCGGCGCTTGATTTGATGACGTCAATGCCTTTGGCCGAGAAGATGCGCTTTCGGGCGCAACGCTACGGTTCGGTGAACCAAGGTTATTTCCCGATTGAGGAGACGAGCGAAATCCATCCCGACCTCGTCGAAGGCTGGGTGTTCTGCCGCCGGGCTTTCGACATCCCGCAAGTTCGCGATGATCCGTTTCGCCCGGAAGAATATTGGCCGAGCGCGGCCGATGAGCAGCAATTTCGTCCACTCGTTCTTGCGCATGAGCAGCTGTTCAAGCCGCTCGCCCAGGCGATGCTGCAAGGACTGGGCTGCGATCCGCACCTTCTCGACGCCAAGCTGACACAAACGAACTTCGGGCTTCGGCTCAATTATTATCCGCCCATGACCGAAGAGCAGGATCGGTCAGGAGCGGGACGGCTCCTCGGCCATGAGGATGTGGACTTGTTCACAATCCTCCCGGCATCGCGGATGGACGGCCTGCAGGTCTGGAATCACCGAAGCGGCAAATGGGTGCGCCTCAATGCACCGCCCGGCTCGATCATCATCAATACCGGCGACTATATGCAGCGGATCTCGAACGACCGCCTGCCATCGACAACCCACCGCGTCGGCAAACCCGCGAACGGTGCGCATCTTGCGCAAGCGAGGATCTCGTTCCCGATGGCGGTCTATCTTTGGGAAAACGAACTGCTCGAGGTTCTGCCAGGTCTCGGAGAACCGAAATACCCACCGGTGAAGGCAATCACCTTCCACACCAGGAGCACGAGCAAATTCTATGGCGACGGCTACGCCGTAGAATGGACCTAGGCGGTCTTGTTGCAGTCGGTCGCGAGGCCCGCGCCGCCAGATGAGCCAAGGTAGTTCACGCTGCACAGGGGAGAATTCTCGATCAGCGCGTCTCCGCCAAGCGACTGGTAGATGCTGACGCGGTTCTGGGCCGAAGTTCGCCTGGTGTTCACCAGCGTCTGCTGAACGCCGTAATATGACCGCTGGGCATCGAGCACATTGAGGAATGAATCGATTCCGGCCCGATAGCGCGCCTCTTCAAGCGAAAGGACGTCGGCCGCTGCAGCCTGTTGCCGCTGGGTAGCGGCGAGTTGCTCGTCCATCGTCGCACGGCGGGCGAGTGCATCCGCAACCTCGCGGAAGGCGGTCTGCACGGCGCCCTGATAGGTCGCGAGCGCGGCATTTCGCTGCGCTTCGCTAAGCCGGACATTGGCGTGCCCGGCACCCGCATTGAAGATTGTGTAAGCGGCGTTCGCACCCACACTCCATCCGAACGCACCGCCGGTGAACAGGCTTGCAAGCGCCGAACTGGCGAAGCCGAGCAGGCCGGTAAGCGTGATTTTCGGGAACAATGCAGCACGGGCTGCACCAATGTCGGCATTTGCGGCGCGCAGCTGATATTCGGCCTGGATTACGTCCGGCCGGCGAAGAAGTACGTAGGAGCTGACGCCGGCCGGCAGCTCGGCGACCGTTGGGCCAGCCTGCTCGATCGAGGGCGGAAGGAGGCTTGGCGCAATTGGCGCGCCGACAAGCAGCTGCAGTGCATTCACGTCTTGCACAACCAGCGTGCGCTGCTCGGCAAGCTTGGCTTGTGCCTGGCTGAGTATTTCTTGCGCCTGGCTGAGGTCGGTACGGGGCGCGATCCCGCCTTCGAGGCGGATGCGCGTCAGTCGAACGCTGTCTTGCGAGGCCTTGACGGTCTCCTGCGAGACGAGAAGCAGACTTGAATCCGCTGCATAGTCGAGCCAGCTGTTCGCGATCTGGGCAACGAGCGCGAGGCGCGTTTCGCGAGCGCCTGCCTCGGTTGCGAGATATCGCTCAAATTGTGCGTGGGTCAGCGAACGCAGTCGTCCGAACAGGTCGACCTCGAAGCTTGGGACACTGAGCCCCGCAGTGTAGTTTGCGGACACTCCGGAACCGGAATTTTCCGAGTTGGAACCCGAGCTAGAACCGGAATTCGAATTGCTCCGTTTTCCCGAGACGGTCACCCCCGCACTCGCGTCGAGTTGCGGGAATTGCTGCGCGCGCTGGATCCGATATTGCTCGCGCGCCGCAGCGACGTTCGAAGCGGCGGCCATCAAGTCGCGATTATTGACCAGCGCCTGAGCAATCAGCGTCTGCAGACGGGGATCGGTGAAGATCTGCTTGTAAGTGACAGCTGGAAGCGCCGCTTCCGATTGCGCGAGCTCGGGGCTTGCGATCGGCCAGGACGCGGGGATGGCGGGATCAACCCGGTCGAGCTTCGGCTCCATTGTCGTGCAGCTCGTTGCGAGAAGCGCAATCAAGGCGGAAGTGCGCTTCATGCCTGCACTTCCCGGCGCCGGCGCATGCGCTCGCGAATGATCACGATTCCATCGCGAACACCCCGGCGAACCAAGACATAGAAAAGCGGGATGTAGAAGATCGCGAGAATCGTCGCGGTCAGCATGCCCCCGATAACCGCCGTTCCGATGGCGATTCGGCCGTTCGCACCCGGGCCGGTCGCGATCGCAAGCGGGAACACGCCGAAGATGAAGGCGAAGCTGGTCATGAGGATTGGTCGAAGCCGGATTCGAGCGGCTTCGATCGCGGCGTCAATAATCCTCTTGCCCTCCCTCTCCGCGCGCTCGGCAAATTCGTTCATCAGGATCGCGTTCTTGGAGGTGAGGCCCATGGTTGTGAGCAACCCGATCTGCAGGAACACATCATTCTCAAGGCCGCGCAAGCTTACGAAGAGGATGGCTCCAACCAGGCCTAACGGCACCACGAGCAGAACGGCGAGGGGGATCGACCAGCTCTCGTACAATGCGGCGAGACACAGAAAAATCACGATCAAGGAGATGGTGTAAAGCAGGGGTCCCTGGCCGGTGGCCAGTCTCTCCTGGTACGAGGAACCGGACCAGGCGACTCCGACGCCCGGGATTTGCGATGCGAGCTTCGAAATTTCGGCCATTGCCTGCCCCGAGCTTTTCCCGGCGGACGGCTGTCCATCGATTTCGAACGAGGAATAGCCTTCGAACCGGTCGAGCGTTACCGGCGCGACTGTCCAGTTCGTCGTTGCGAAGGACGAGAATGGAACCATCTGGCTTTTATTGTTGCGGACGTACCAGCCGCCGATGTCTGAGGGTTCCGACCGGAATGGAGCGTCGCCCTGGACATAGACGCGCTTGACCCGACTTCTGTCGATGAAGTCGTTGACATAGCGGCCGCCCCAGGCGGTCGAAAGCGTTGAATTTACGTCCGCCGAGCTGAGACCGAGAGCCGCAAGCCGCTGCTGATCGACGTTGACCTTGAGACTGGCGACGTCTGGCAGTTCGCTAAGGCGGACCTGCTCGAGCAACGGATCGGTGGAAGCCTCCTCAAGCAGCCGGTCGCGGGCCGCGGCAAATTGCTCGCGGCTCATGCCGCTTGTGTTCTGCAGCTGCATTGTAAAGCCACTGGCCTGGCCAA
This sequence comes from Sphingomicrobium sp., assembly GCA_025450755.1. GTDB lineage: Bacteria > Pseudomonadota > Alphaproteobacteria > Sphingomonadales > Sphingomonadaceae > Sphingomicrobium. Next base: position 8,304 of record JANWLR010000005.1, read on the forward strand.
GGCCGCGGATCGCCCCCGGAACAAGGGCGAAAACCTGGGCATCGCGAAGGCCGCGGAACGCACCCGAAGCGCGGGCGACGATCGCCTGCGCGCTATTCTTGGAGCCGCTCCGCTGATCGAACGGCGCGAGGTTGACGTACGCCTGGCCGGTGTTCTGTCCCGAAAGGCCGCCGCCGCCGCCAGTCACCGCGAAGAAGGTGTGCACATTCTTATTTTCGGGCCCGCGAAGGAAGTATTTCTCGACCTGATGCTCGACCTCCTGGGTGCGCCCGAAGGTTGCGCCCGCGGGAAGGCGGAACTGCACCGACGCGTTTCCCTGATCCTCGCTCGGGATGAAGCCGGTCGGAAGCCGTTCGAACAGGAAGATGAGCAGCACGCATACGGCGGCGTAAATCAGTAGGAAGAGCCATTTGCGCTCGACGACCTTGCCGACGTTGCCGACATACCAGTTGATGGTCTTATCGAACCCGTTGTTGAATTTCACGCGCGCGGTTTCGATTCCATGTGCGAGCGCGGGCGCTTGGCGACCGAGCCACGTTTCCTCGACGCTGGCGTGCTTTCGCCGAAGCACGTTCGCGGCGAGCGACGGGCTGAACGTGATCGCGAGCAACACGGACAATGCCATCGCGGAGACGATCGTCGCCGAAAACTGCCGGTAAATGACCCCCGTGGATCCGCCGAAGAAGACCATCGGAAGGAACACCGCCGAAAGCACCAGAGCGATTGCGACGAGCGCCATCTGAATCTGCTGCATCGAGACGATCGTCGCTTCCTTGGTCGTGAGCTCGGGCTGCTCGTGAAGGATGCGTTCGACGTTCTCAACCACGACAATCGCGTCGTCGACGAGCAACCCGACCGCAAGGACAAGTCCGAAGAGGGTGAGCGTGTTGATCGAAAAGCCGAGAATGTAGAGCATCCCAAATGTGCCGAGCAGGACAACCGGGATCGCAATTCCGGGAATCAGCGTGGCGCGCCAACTCTGCAGGAAGACGAACATGACGAGGATGACTAGCGCCATCGCTTCGGCGAGCGTCTTCACCACCTCGATTACGGACAGCCGGATGAAGTCCGAACTGTCGTTCGCGTAGGCGACTTCATAGCCCTTCGGCAGTCGCGGAGCGGCTTTGGCCATGTAGGCCTTGACAAGCTTCGATGTCGAAAGGGCGTTCGCGCCCGGATCGAGGAAAATCCCGATTCCGGCGCCGGGATGGCCGTTGATCCGGATCGTCGCCGAGTAATTGTCGGCGCCAAGCTCGACCCGGGCGACATCCGATAGAAGGACTCGCGCACCCGTGGGATTGGACTTGACGATGATGTTGCGGAACTGGTCCGGCGTCTGGAGGCGGGATTGAGCCGTCACCGTCGCATCGAGCATCTGGCCCTGCGGCTGCGGCATTCCGCCAACCTCGCCGGCCGCGACTTCGACATTCTGGTTCTGGATTGCGGCGATGATATCGCTAGGCATCAGCTGAAAGCTCTGGAGCTTGCCCGGATCGAGCCAGATCCGCATCGCATATTGCGAGCCGAATACGTTCACGTCGCCGACGCCGGTGATGCGCGAGAGATCGTCCTGGATATTGGTCGCGAGCCAGTCGGATACGTCGACGTTCGTGCTCTTGTCGGTCGAATCATAGACGCCGACGATCATCAGGAAGTCGGGCGAGCCCTTGGTTACAGTAACGCCTTGCTGCTGGACCGCCTGCGGCAGGCGCGCGACTGCGGACTGGACCTTATTCTGGACCTGAACCTGGGCGATGTCCGGGTTGACGCTCTTGTCGAATACCGCCTGGATCGAGACCTGCCCGCGAGAACTCGACGATGAGCTGAAATATAGAAGACCGTCGAGCCCCGTAAGGCTCTGCTCGATCACCTGCGTGACGCTGCTTTCGAGCGTCGCCGCCGAAGCACCCGGGTAGGTTGCACGAACGTTGATCTGGGTTGGCGCCACGTCCGGATACTGAGCGACCGGGAGCGCGAAAATTGCACCGATCCCACCGAGCATGATGATGATTGCAAGGACCCAGGCGAAAATCGGCCGTTCGATGAAGATCCGGGACATGCCTAGCCGCGGCGGTTACGGCCGTAACCGCCTTTCATTGCGCCGGGAGGCGGCGCTTGCACCTTTTGCGGCGCGCTCGCGGGGACCGGCTTGATCTGGGCTCCATCCTTGAGGTTGGCCGTGCCCTGGGTGATGATTTTTTCTCCGCCGGCGAGGCCTTGCGTTACGACCCAGTATGGACCTTGTGTGCGCTCGGCGACGATGGTTCGCTCAACAGCATGGTTGCCGGGCCCGACGACCCACAAAGTTGCATTGCCCTGCGGATCGCGAGTCACCGCCTGCTGCGGCACCAGGAACGCTGAAGTATCGATCGCCTGCGCAAAATGCGCACGAACGAACATGCCGGGTAAAAGGATCGATTGCGGATTGGCGAAGCGCGCGCGGATCGTGACTGTGCCCGTGGTTTGGTCGACCACGACTTCGCTGAATTCAACACTCCCCGTATATCCATAGTCCGATCCATCGGGCAGGATGAGATGAACCTGCGCACTGGTGGGGACCGCACCACCTTTTGCAAGCGACTGGCGCAAGTTCAAAAGGTCGGCCGCAGATTCCTGAATGTCGACATAAACCGGATCAAGGCGCGTAATCGTCGTCAGTGCCTGCGTCTGCCCCGACGTAACCAGCGCGCCCTCGGTAATGTTCGACAGACCCACGCGCCCGGTGATCGGCGCCGGCACCCGCGTGAAGCGCTGATTGATCTGGGCAGTACGAAGCATGGCGGCGTTTTGAGCGACTGCGGCATCGGCCTGGCGCGCCTGGGCCACGGCGTTCGTATAGTCCTGCTTTGAGATTGCTTGCTGCTCGACGAGCGGCTTGTAGCGAGCCGCAAGCGTCCGTGCCGCTTCCGCCTGGGCGCGCGCCGCCTGCAGATTGGCCTGGGCCTGTGCAGCCTGCGCATCATAGATGCTCGGGTCGATCTGGTAGAGCGTCTGGCCCTGGTGGACGATCGAACCCTCCTGGAACAACCGGCGCAGGATAACTCCGTTCACCTGCGGCCGAACGTCAGAGATCTGGAAGGCGGAGATGCGGCCGGGCAGGTCCTGGACGATGGGGGCCGTACCTTGCTGGACGATGACATAGCCAACGTTGATTGGGCCCCCGAAGCCGCCATGGCCGCCGCGGCCGCCGCCGTTCGGATCGTCGGCGGAGCCTCCGCAAGCACTCAGCAGCAGCATCGCTGCGAGGAGGGCCATCCCTCTTCGATGAATTCGCTTGTCGTGAATCACTGAGCGGCCAATTTCGATTGTCGGTCCCGATTGCAAGCCCCGGCCGCCTGTGACGCAGGGAACATGAACATGGACGGGCCGCTAGGTTAACTTTTGTCGGGATTGGCCGTTCCTTTCGACGAACGGGTGAGGGGCGCCGACAAGCGTCGCCCTCAGGCGATTTTGCGAACTTCGATCTGCCGATCGTAAAGTCCTGAATTCAGCCGATGCGCGAAAAGCCATTCCTGATCGGCAGGGTCATTGGACAGCCATTTTTCGATCAGATCGCCCCAAGTAACCGGAAGCTGGAGCGCCTCCCAGGCTGCGGTGCTGTTCCGCGAAAGCCGAGCATATAATTGTCCATCACCATTCAGCCGTTTGATTGCGGCAGCAAGCGCATCTGACTGACCTGCAGGAAAGATAAGCGCGCTTTCCTCGTGAACGAGTGCACCGCGAAACATCGGATGGTCCGATGCGATAATCGGAGTTCGCGCGGCGAGTGCTTCGTAAATCGTGAGCGGCAGCCCTTCCGGATATTCGCGTCGGGACGGAATGATGACGGCGTCGGCTTCTCTCATCGCGTGAGGAACGTCCTCGTTCGGGACCACGCCCGCGAATCGAACCTGCTCGTCCAAACCGAGTGAGGCAGCGAGGTTTTCCATGCTTCCGTCGCGATCGCGTCCGATTACCGAGACCTGGTGGCGCTCACCTTTAGCCTTGAGTTGCTGCAGTGCTCGCAGGAAATCCCCGACGCCCTTCGCTTCCTCAACCGAGCCAACGTAAACGAGCTTCAGCGATTGGCCGGGAGAATGTTCGCGCGGCGCGTGATGGCTTGGACAGTGGGATGGCGGCCAATCCCATGGGACAATCTTCTCCGGCCGCACTCCAATATCGGCCAGCGAAAGGCATGCGGCAACTTGATGATTGCCCACCCATTCGACGTTCGCGCTGTTGAGTTCACTCGCGAGCAGCCGATGAGCGATCCACTTGCGGCCACGGCCTTTCCGAAACGAATCTGCAAGTGCGGTGATCGTTCGTACACGCTTTTTTCGGGACCATCTAAGCAGCGGCACCATCGGAGTGGTCAAAACAATGCGGTCCGGAGCGGTCGTCGCGAGAAGGGGCAAGATGTCGCGGGGCTGAAAGCCCAGCTTCAGCCCGGCTCCGATCGATCGCACTTTGTTGGGGAGCACGACGTCATAGGGCTCATCTGTAAGCGCGCACACGACTACCACCTGCTCCAATCGCTGGGCGAGCTTACCAACCAAATCTACCGAATAGCGTTGCGCCTGATACGTCGACTTGCCGCCCCGATCGAAACGCTGCCAGGCTTCGCGATAGTCACCGGCATACTGGACGATGGTGAGCCGCATTTGAACAGCTATAAGCAAGCAGCCAAGGCGGGCAATGCCGCCAGTCGTTTCAGCGTTCGATTACTGCTTTTGGGACTTGGCCTCTTCTTCGTGCAATACGTCTGGATCGCTACCTGCAAGCAAGGTTCGATAGCCGGAAATGACCGCCCGACAGCTCCTCAATCCCTCTTTAAGGCTTGAGGTCGCTGCTTTTCCCAGACGGGATTTGCGCGTCTGATCCCTATCCGACACTGAAAAGGCCCCTGAAAATCTCTTGAGATGGCATGCTCGCCGCCATGCCGAACTCATCAATGGTGGACTCGTTGCGCGGGTCGTCGACGATTTGCCTCGTCTGGCTTTTAATCTGGTCTGTTAGCCGGCGAGAACTTCCGATCCGCATACCCGGGCCATCGCAGCTTCGAGCGCGTTCGGCGTGAATGGCTTGAGCAGGATTTCAACTCCCTGCGGCCGGTCTCCAATCATCTCGGCCTGCGCGTAGCCCGTGATAAGCAGCGCCGGGATGTCCGGGCACAATAAGCGCGCTTCGCGCAGGAACTCGGTACCGGACAGGTGCGGCATCGCGTAATCGGTGATCAGGATCTCGAAGTCGCAAGTGCGCCCCTTAAGCGCTTCAATCGCGTCTTTGCCGCTTGCGGCTTCGAGCACGTCATGCCCCGAATCCTGGAGCACTGCCGCAGTCGTATTCCGGACCTCGGCATGATCATCGACCAGCAGTACCTTCAGGGGACGAAGCTTCACTGGACGGGACTCGGGCACTGCGGCCTGGACCCGCAATGAGGCCTCTGGAGCGCGTGGAAGCCACAATTCAGCTGTCGTTCCGCTCCCCAGCTTGCTGTCGATTTGGAAGGCGCCGTTCGACTGCTTTGCGAACCCATAGACCATGCTCAGTCCAAGCCCGCTGCCCTTGCCAACCTCCTTCGTCGTGAAGAACGGATCCATCACCTTTTCGAGATCTTCGGGCGAGATCCCAGTGCCACTATCCTCCACTGCTAGGCGGACATAGTCGCCAGCGGCAATCCCCGGCAGCTCCTCCTCGGCGACTTTCCGGTTTTCAGCCATGATCTTGACGGTACCGCCGGCGGGCATGGCGTCGCGTGCATTGATAATGAGGTTGACGAGGGCCAGTTCGAGCTGGGCCTGGTCGGCGAACGCATTCGAAACCTCGGGATCGACGCGCCACTCGAAATTGACGAGCCCGCCGAGCGTATGGGTAATGAGCTCGGAGACTGTCTCGCGCAGCAATAACAGATCGACGGGATGCGGCGCGAGCCGTTGCCGCCGGGCGAAAGCCAGCAGCCGGCGAACAAGGTCGCTCCCTTGTTCGGCTGCCCGCTTGGTCATGCCGAGCACGCGCTTCTCCTCATCGGCGAGATTTGCGCGCCGTTCGAGCAGGCTTAGTCCGCCGATGACAGCGGCCAGCAAATTGTTGAAATCGTGGGCGATACCGCCGGTCAGCTTGCCAATGGCATCCATTTTCTGAGCCTGGATGAGCTGACTTTCCAGCGAACGCTGGTCGCTGACATCGGTAATGGTTCCGGCAAATTCGACCGGCCGTCCTTCGGCGTCCCTGAGAAGGACCGCCTGATCGAGGAAATGCTTGTAGGCGCCGTCAGCGCACTGCCAGCGATATTCGATCGAGAAGCGTCCGCTGACACTGCGTGCCTTGAGCGCACTCTTCACCTTGTCGTGGTCGTCGGGGTGCAGGTGGTCAAACCACAATTTCGGATTGGCCTGCAGCTCCTCGTAAGCGACACCGGTAATCGCTTCGACGTCGCCGCTAAGATAGGTCGGCGCTCTTCGCGTGGAATCGTAAGGCTCAAGGTAAAGGACCATCGGAAGCGACTGGATGATCGCAGCCTGGCGCTGCTCGGCACGGCGAAGCTCCTGCTCGGCCCGAAGCCGCTCAGCATTCGCGCGCAAGTTGGCGTCGAGCAGGGCCTGCTCGTGCCGCGCCTTGCGTTCGACTTCCTTCGATTTTTCAAACAGCTCCACGAACACGGCGACCTTGGACCTCAGGATCACCGGGTCGACCGGCTTGAAGACGTAGTCGACCGCGCCCATCGCATAGCCGCGCAACTGGTGCTCCGCTTCCTTGTTCACGGCCGAAAGGAAGACAATCGGAATGCCTTTCGTCTGGTCGCGGCTGCGGATGATCTGCGCGGTCTCGTAACCATCCATGCCCGGCATGTAGACGTCGAGCAGGATCACCGCGAACTCGCCCTTCAGCAGGTGGCGAAGCGCTTCTTCACCCGATCGCGCGAGAACGACTTCGCCCAGATCCTCCAGCACCGTCGCAATGGCAAGGAGGTTCCGTTCGTCATCGTCGACTAGCAGAACGGACGCACGTTCGGCTGGCGGAGCAGCGGTCGCGATATCCTCCTCGGCCCTCAGCGCCACGGGCATTTCTCCAACGGGTCCGTTCATCAGCCTACTCGGCGGCCTCCGAGATCGGGGACGCTGATGCCGCCTGCGCCTCGCGGGCGCGAGCGACCCAAACCCGCAGCAACGCGAGCAGCAGCTCAATATCGACCGGCTTGGCGATATAATCGGACGCGCCGGCATCGAGGCACTTTTGCCGATCCCCTTTCATGGCCTTGGCCGTGACGGCGATCAGCGGCAGGTCGGCGAGCTCCGGCCGCTCGCGGATCTGCTGCATCGTCTCGTAACCGTCCATGTCCGGCATCATGATGTCGATCAGCCCGACATCGACGTCCGGCGTTTGTTCGAGAATCAGAATTCCGTCCTTCCCGCGCTCTGCGTGGAGAACCTCCACGTCATGACTTTCCAAAACGCTCGTCAGGGAGAAGATGTTGCGGATGTCGTCGTCGACGATCAGAACTTTGGCGCCGGCCAGCTCCGGAACGACCTTGCCGCTCGGCGATGAAGAATCATTGACCTTGCGGCGCTTGCGCGGCTTCTTCACGGCCTCAGCGCGCAGATCCCGGAACAGATCGAGGAGTTGGTCGCGCTCTGCAGGCTTCTCGGTAACTCCGAACGCGCCCATTCCCATGGCGGCCTGACTACGGTCTGCGCCCGAGACGACGTGGATCGGAACGTGCCGCGTATCGGGATCGTGCTTCAAAAGATCGAGAAGTACGAAGCCGTCGATGTCGGCAAGGCCCAGGTCGAGGGTGATCGCGCTCGGCTGCAGCTTGCGGGCCATCGCCAGCGTGCCCGCGCCAGCGGTGGATATGACGCCTTTCAGGCCCGCCTCGTGCGCGGCATCGAGCAGGATCGTTGCGAATGTGGGGTCATCCTCGACGATCAGGACGAACGGCTCCTTGCCGAGCTCGTCGCGGTCGTCGTTGACCTCGAAGCTCGTTGGGAGTGCAGACGGGACCAGCGCACCACTATTGTCGTAACGCGCTGGCGTGCCGGTAAATGCCGTCGCGCCTTCCGCTTCGGCCTCGAGCGGAATGTACAGCGTGAAGGTCGAGCCCTCGCCGGGCTTCGAACGCACCTGGAGCTCGCCGCCGAGCAGGCGCGCGATTTCGCGGCTGATCGACAGGCCGAGGCCGGTCCCGCCATATTTCCGGCTGGTCGTTCCGTCTGCCTGCTGAAACGCCTCGAAGATCAGCTTCTGCTTGTCTTCCGGGATTCCGATGCCGGTATCGACGACCGCGATCTCTATTGCCTTGTCGGCATTGCGCAGAATCGGGTGCGTCGGACTCCAGCCGCTTTCCGAACAGCGAACGCCGAGCGTCACGCTACCTCTCGAGGTGAACTTGAAAGCGTTTGACAGCAGATTGAGCACGATCTGCTGCAGCCTCTTCTCGTCGGTGAGGATCTTATGCGGCAGCCTCGGGTCGAATTTGACGTTGAAATCGAGCCCCTTGTCCGAAGCGAGCTGGCGGAACGTCCGCTCCATGTGCTGCTTCAGATGCGCCATCGGCATTTCGCCGACTTCGATTGTCACCGTTCCGGATTCGATCTTCGACAGGTCGAGGATGTCATTGATGAGATTCAGGAGGTCCGAACCGGCCGAGTTGATCGTCCGGGCGAACTCGACCTGCTTCTCATTGAGGTTGCCCTGCGCGTTGTCGGTCAGGAGTTTGGAGAGGATCAGGAGTGAGTTGAGCGGAGTTCGAAGCTCGTGGCTCATGTTCGCCAGGAACTCGGATTTGTATTTCGAGGTGAGCGCGAGCTGTTCGGCTTTTTCCTCGAGGGCGCGGCGTGCCATCTCGATCTCGAGATTCTTCGCCTCGACCTGCTTCTTCTCATTTTCGAGCAGCTGCGCCTTCTCCTGCAGCTCCTCGTTGGTCGCGTGCAGCTCCTGCTGCTTGCGGGTGAGCTCGGTCTGACGCGCCTGAAGCTCGGTCGTCAGCAGTTGCGATTGCTTGAGCAGACCCTCGGTCCGCATGGTTGCCGCGATCGTGTTCAACACGATGCCGACCGATTCCATCAGCTGGTCGAGGAAGTTCTGGTGGGTTTCGTTGAACTCGCTGAACGAGGCGAGCTCGATCACGGCCTTCACTTCGTCTTCGAAAAGGGCAGGGAGGATGCTGACGTTAGCCGGCTTCGCGTGGCCGAGACCCGAGCCGATGCGGATGAAATCGGGCGGGACATCCTTCAACAGGATCGGCCGTCGATCCGCCGCCGCCTGGCCGATGAGGCCTTCGCGCAGGCGGAAGTCCTGCTTCAGCTGCTCGGACGTTTCCGCACCATAGCTCGCGACGAGCTCGAGCTTGGTCGAATCCTCCTCGCGCTTGGTGACGTAGAACACGCCATATTGCGCATTCACCAGCGGCGCGAGCTCGGACATGATGAGGTTCGATACGGTCGCGAGATCGCGCTCGCCCTGGAGCATTCGGCTGAAACGGGCGAGGTTGGTCTTGAGCCAGTCCTGCTCCGCATTTTTGAGAGTTTGTTCCTTCAGGTTCGAGATCATCTCATTGATCGTGTCCTTCAGGGCCGCCATCTCGCCTGACGCCTCGACGGCAATGAATCGGGTGAGATCGCCCTTCGTCACGGCCATTGCGACTTCCGCGATCGACCGAACCTGGTTCGTTAGGTTCGCCGCGAGCTGGTTCACATTGTCCGTAAGATCGCGCCATAAACCTGCAGCGCCCGGCACGCGCGCCTGTCCGCCGAGCTTGCCTTCGATGCCGACTTCGCGCGCCATGTTGGTGACCTGGTCGCCGAAGGTCGACAGCGTATCGATCATGAAGTTGATCGTGTCGGCGAGGGCCGCGATCTCGCCCTTTGCGTCCACGGTCAGCTTGCGCTTGAGGTTGCCCTGCGCCACCGCGGTCACGACCTCCGCGATTCCGCGCACCTGGTTTGTGAGGTTGGTCGCCATGAGGTTGACGTTGTCGGTGAGGTCCTTCCAGGTCCCGCCGACGCCAGGCACGGCCGCCTGGCCGCCGAGCTTGCCGTCCGTGCCGACCTCGCGCGCAACGCGCGTCACCTCGCCTGCGAAGGCGTTCAACTGGTCGACCATCGTGTTGATCGTGTTCTTCAGGGCGAGGATTTCGCCCTTCACGTCGACCGTGATCTTCTTCGACAAATCACCCTTTGCGACGGCGGTGGTGACGTCGGCGATGTTGCGGACCTGTCCCGTGAGGTTGGCCGCCATCATGTTGACGTTGTCGGTCAGATCCTTCCACACGCCGCCGACGCCGCGCACCTGGGCCTGGCCGCCGAGCTTGCCTTCGGTGCCGACCTCGCGGGCGACGCGGGTGACCTCCGAGGCGAAGGCGTTGAGCTGGTCGACCATCGTGTTGATGGTGTTCTTCAGCTCGAG
>JANWLR010000006.1 GCA_025450755.1 Sphingomicrobium sp.
CGGCGGCGCCGAGTGACGCAACCGTGGAGCCTCAGTCGTCGGCATTTTTCGATCAACGGATGCGGAATTTTCAGCGCCTCTCGCACAGCCTGCTTCGACGCTGCTAAGCTGGCGGAAGTGACCGACCTCACTTCACGACAGCCGATCGCCGAATATGCGGGCGTCGACGTGGCCGCCTTCCAGGAAATCCGCGCCGCGCGTCAGCCGGCCGTGCTTCGTGGCCTCGCGGCCAGCTGGCCCGCGGTCGAAGCCGCCCGGCGCTCGGACGAAGAGCTCGTCGAATATCTGAGGCGCTTTCACTCGCCCGAGCCAGTGCCGCATATCGTCGGAGCGCCCGAGATCGCCGGCCGGTTCTTCTACACTGACGATTATCGCGAGTTGAACTTCAAGCGCGGAATGTCCCCGCTCGATCCGTTCCTCGATTGGCTGCTGCGGCAAAAGGAAAACCCGCAGCCCTATGCCGTCGCCGTCCAGTCGCAGGAGGTGCCCAGCCTCCTTCCCGGCTTCGAGAAGGAGAACCGAATCGACCTCGTTCGCCCCGATGTCGTACCGCGTGCCTGGCTCGGCAACCGGATCCGCGTCGCTCCCCATTATGATCTTACCGAGAATGTCGGTGTCGTGGTTGGCGGCAGGCGCAGCTTCATCCTGTTCCCGCCCGAGGAGCTCAAGAACCTCTATGTCGGACCGCTCGAACTCACCCCGGCAGGAACGCCGATCAGCCTCGTTGATCCGCTCAACCCGGACCTTGAGCGCTACCCGCGATTCAGCGACGCGCTGAAGAGCGCCCAATATGCCGAGTTGCAGCCAGGGGATGCCATTTATATCCCCTTCTACTGGTGGCACGGCGTTGACTCGCTCGAGACGGTCAACCTGTTCATCAACTATTGGTGGACGGATGCCCGGCGTGACATCGGCAGTCCCTATGACGCGCTCGCTTATGCCATCTATGCGATCAAGATGCTGCCTCCGGAGCAGCGCGCCGTCTGGCGCGACGTGTTCGATTATTATGTCTTTGAGACACACGGCGACCCGGTCGGGCATTTGCCGCCGCACGCGCGCGGAATTCTCGGCGAGGTCAATTCCGAGATGCTGGCGCGCCTCAAGGACTATATGCGCTTGATTCTGCAGCGGCTGCAGTAGGTCCGCTGCGCAATTTCACCGCTTGACGGCGCATCGCATCGGCCGTTAGCTCGTGCGCATGACGTTCGTGCCTGCCGCTGCAGCCCTTGAAGCCTCTGCTTTCGAGCAGGGTCAGTGGCGCTGGCGTCCGGCAAAGGCGGGCGCACGCGCGTGGCGATGGCGTAAGGGCTAGGCTCTTATCTCTCCACCCCAGCGGCCCGCCCTCCGGCGGGCTTTTTTATTGCCCCCCGCGCACCCGAAAGCTTGTCATGACTCCTACTTTTTTCGCTCGCCCCCGATGCGGCGTTTGCGCGTCCGCGCTGCTCCTCTGTTCGGTCTCCGCGGCCGCGCAATCAGCACCGGCCGATAACCCCCCGCAACAGATCATCGTCACCGGTTCGCGCCTGCCCGCCGGTGTTCGCGCCCCAACGCCGCTTACCGTGCTCGGCTCGCAGGCGATCGAGGATCGAGCGCCGGCCACAATCGGTGAAGTGCTGCAGCAGATCCCGAGCTTCGGCGAAATCGATTCGCCGAACACGGCGGGCGTGACCTCGCGCGGTGGCGCCCAGATCAACCCCGATCTTCGAGCGCTTGGCCCGACGCGCACCCTGGTCCTGGTCAACGGACGTCGTCACGTGCCGACTGCGACCACCGGCTCCGTCGACCTTAAGGTCGTTCCGACCCTGCTCGTCGATCGCGTCGAGGTCGTAACCGGAGGCGCCTCTGCGGCCTACGGCTCGGACGCGGTCTCGGGCGTCGTCAATATCGTCCTCAAGACCGACCTCACGGGTATTCGCGGTACCGTTTCAAGCGGCATTTCGAAGCAAGGTGACGGCGAGGAGCGGCGGCTTTCGCTCGCCGGTGGCACAAGCTTCGCCGGCGGTCGCGGGCACATCATGGCCGGCTTCGATTATGTAAAGATCGGCGGGATCGGGACCCAGCTGACGCGCAACTGGGGCCGCCGCGATGTCGGCCTGATCACCAACCCGGCCTTCGCCACCAATGGCCTGCCGAATTTCATCATCTCGCCCAATGTCCATTCGGCGTTCACCACGCCGGGCGGGCTGATCGTCAGCGGACCGCTCCGCGGGATTGCCTTCGGGCCGAATGGCACGACCTTTGGTTACAATTTCGGCCAGCTCTTCGGCTCGACGATGATCGGCGGCGATGGAACCAACCAGAACGAGAATTTGCTCGCGCTGCTCGGGACGCCCGTCACTTCGATCAATGGACTCGCAGCGGCGACGTTCGACGTCACGCCCGACGTCCAGCTCTACGCCGAGCTCTCCGGCGGAGCCTCCGACACCGGCGGCGCTAGCCAGGAACCGCGCGACCGCGGCAATCTTGTCATCCGCCGCGACAATGCCTTCCTTCCGGCACCGGTCCGCAGCCTGATGATCGCGGACAATCTGCAGACGATCACGATTGGGCGCGTCAGCGACGACACCGGCAAGATCAAGCTGGACCGAATCGACGATAGCTATGAGGAGGTCGCCGGGCTCACCACGCATTTCGGGCCGTGGACCGCAGACGCCTATGCGCAGTTCGGAAAGAACATCTACGACCTCGATTTCGGGCCGAACAACCGCAAGCAGCTCGAATATCTGAACGCCGTCGATGCCGTGGTCGACCCGGCGACGGGCAATATCGTCTGCCGGTCCAGGGCGCCGGGCTGCATTCCGGTAAATGTCTTCGGCGAGGGCTCGCTGACACTCAATCCCTATGTCAACGGCACCGCCGAGTTCCGACTGGTGACTACGCAAGCGGTCGCAGCAGCGAATGTTCGCGGAACCCCCTTTTCCACCTGGGCTGGGCCGGTGGCGCTCGCCGTCGGAATCGAGGGCCGCCGCGACCATGCGGTCGGAACGTCCGATCCCGTCTCGCAGCGGGTCAACGCCAACGGCTCGGTTGGCGGATGGCTGCTCGGCAACCAGCTGCCGGAGAAAGGCACGGTCCGGGTCTTCGAAAGCTATGCCGAGGCGCAGGCCCCGCTCGCCAGGAACATGCCCTTCGCCCGCGAGCTCAGCATCAACGGAGCGGTCCGCCGCACCCACTATTCACTGAGCGGCACGGCCTACACATGGAAGGCCGGGCTTTCCTACGTGCCTGTCACGGGGCTGCGCCTCCGGGCGACACGCTCGCGCGACATCCGCGCGCCGAACATCTCCGAGTTGTTCGAGAATGGCGGAAGCTCGAACACCAATGTATTCGATCCCGTGCTCGGCCGAGCAGTCCAGATCCGTGAGATCGAGGCTGGGAACCCGGATCTGAAGCCCGAAAAGGCCGATACGCTGACGGCGGGCGCAATCTTCCAGCCGGCTTTCCTTCCGCACCTTAATGCGTCGGTCGACTATTATGACATCAAGATCCGGGACGCGATCGCGACCTTGGGCGCACCGACACTCGCGCAAGGCTGCTTCGCCGGAAATGCCCTTTACTGCCAGTCGATCACCTTCAATCCCGACGGGAGCATCGCCTTCATCACGAACACGCGGCTGAACCTCGCCCAGGCGGCGACGCGTGGAATCGACTTCGAGCTCAACTATTCCCAGCCGCAAGTCCTCGGGGGCAAGCTGACCGCGAAGCTTCTCGCGACGCGCGTCCTCAAGCTCACTTTCACCACGCCGGCAGGAGTCCAGGACCGGCTCGGCCAGGTGAGCAATTTCAACCGGACTCCGGGTGTGCCCAAGTGGGTCGGCGACGCATTCCTCGATTATGATCACGGACCGGCTCACTTGGGTCTCCAGGCTCGCTTCGTTGGACCGGGCGTCTTCAGCACCATCCTGCACGAAGGCACAGGCGCGAATTCGGTCAACCGCAACAGCGTCCCGGCGTTCCTCTATCTAAATCCCTCGGCGAGCTATCGCTTCCACCTGAGCGGCAATCGCTCGATTGAGCTGTTCACCGCCGTCAACAACCTCCTCGATACCGACCCGCCAATGATCCCGTCCGGAGCCGCCGGCGGAATCAACGAAAGCAGCACCAACGGACAGTTCTACGATGTCGTCGGCCGCTTCTTCCGCTTCGGCGCCCGCTTCTCGCTCTAGACGAAGGACAAAGACATGCTGCGTTCGTTCACTCTTGCCATCGCCGCCCTCGCCTCTTCGACCGCGCTTGCGGCACCCGCCGACCTGATCATCCGCGATGCTCATATCCTCACGGTCGACCCGAAGTTCTCGATTGCCAGCGCGGCCGCCATCCAGGCCGGCCGCTTCGTCGCGGTCGGCAGCGACGCCGAAGTCCTGAAAATCAAGGGACCGAATACGAGGGTCATCGACCTCCACGGTCAAACCGTTCTTCCCGGCTTCGACGATACCCACGTCCACCTGACCGCGGGCGAGGATCTGCCGGTCCAGGTCGATCTCACGCACATCCGATCAATCAAGGATATCCAGGCGGCACTTCGCGCGCGCGCGAAAATTACAAAGCCCGGAGACTGGATCGTCGGCACGCGTGGATGGTGGGAATATCAGCTCGCAGAAGGGCGGCTGCCGACCCGCGCCGATCTGGATAGCGCCGCACCCAACAATCCCGTTGCGATACCCGGACCGCACTACATCATCGTCAACAGCCGCGCGCTCGGGCTTGCCGGAGTCACCCGGAACACGCCCGATCCGCAAGGCGGACAGATCTACAAGGACGCCAAGGGCGAAACGACGGGCCTCCTGATGGATAATGCGGGCAGGTTCGTGCGCCGTTTCATCCCGCGGCCAACCGAGGCTGAGAAGGAAGCGGGCATGAAGCGTGTGCTTGCACTGGTGAACAGCCACGGCCTCACCAGCGCCGGCGACCCCAGCGGAACGCCTGCCGACGCCGCTTTATTCCGCAAGCTGCGGGACGAGGGCCAGCTCACGGTGCGGGTCGACTTCGCTTATGACGTTGATCCGGCGCTTCCGCTCGACCAGGTCGAGGCCCTGCTAAAGGCGCTGCCGAAGCCTGGATCTGACGGCGACGGCATGTTCCGCTCGGACGAAATCGGCGAGACAGGGCTGGACGGCGCTGAACTGACCGCGCTGCTCGAGCATGATTATCCCGGCAAGCCCGGCTATCGCGGCCTCCAGAAGGTCCCCACCGACCAGTTCGAGAAATTCGCCGCGCTTGTCGCGAAATATGGCTACCGGCTGCGCCCGCACGCGGTCGGCGACGCGGCAATCGACGAAGCGCTCGACGCCTTCGAATATGCGAACAAGGAGATTCCGCTCACCGGCCGCCGCTGGATGATCGATCACGCCTTCCTGCTCGGTCCGCAGCATTACGCGCGCGCGAAGCGGCTCGGTCTGATCATCAACTCGCAATACATGCACAATTACGAGCTCGGAGCGCTGATCCTCAAGGCATGGAAGCGCCCACTCGCCGACCGCAGCGAGCCGTACGCCGAGTGGCTGAAGAACGGCATCATGTTCGCCGGAGGCTCGGATGGCCCCATCTCTTATTACGCCGAGCCCCTGCTCGAGATCTATGGCGAGGTGACGCGCGGCACCCAATGGGGCGGAAGGCTCGGACCCAACCAGGGCATCAGTCGCGTCGATGCGATCCGCTCGGTCACCATCAACGGCGCCTACACGACCTTCGAGGAAAAAGTGAAAGGCTCGATCGAACCCGGCAAATATGCCGACTTCGTCGTTCTTTCGGGTGACATCCTCAGCGTGCCCGCCGAGAAGATTCGCGATCTCCGGGTCGTCACAACCGTCCTTGGCGGCCGCACCGTTTACGGCTCCCTCGACGGGACCGTCCCTGCAGGCGCCCAGTAAGCGCCGCCTGTGTGCCATTCCGGGGCGAGCGCCGAACCCCACTTGCCGGCCTGCCGACAATGTCCCAGCAACGCGCCGCCATGTTCAAAAAAACGTTTGGCGGATTTCCGCAAGTAAAAAAAACAATTAACAAAACGTAAAGAATCTGGTTTACGGAGAGTTAACCGCCTCTCCGAGTCGGGGCAATCACTGGGAGGTTTACATGCGTAAGCTCGTAATTGGTCTGCTAGGCGCATCGGCGCTGGCGCTGGCATCGGCTGCAAATGCTGCATCCTGCGGCGTAGACTGTTCATACTCAACCACGCCGGGTAACGCGATATACTCGGGTCCGACCCCAACTTATGATTGGGATAGCCTGGCGACGACACCGACCACGACCAACGGCGCAGTCGTTACGGGCAACAATGGCCTGCTTTGGTCTCAGCCCCTGGGCAGCACCGGCAATTTCTACGAGGTCGGCCCGAACACCACTCAACCGGGGTTCATCGACCTTTCAAGCATCTCCGCGATCGGCTCGATGAGCTTCATCTGGGGATCGGCGGACTATTACAACACGCTCGAGATCATTGCGCGTGATGGAGTGACCGTCCTCGGCACGATCTTGGGAACGGACGTCAGTGACGGGTCGGGCAACCCCAGCAATCCGCTCACGAACCCAATCGTGACTCTGACCTTCGGTCCGCTCGATCAGGCCAACATCGGCGGCCTCCGGTTGTCGTCGAGCCAGAACTCGTTCGAAGTCGACAACTTCGCGATCACTGGAGTTCCCGAGCCGGCAACCTGGGCGTTGATGCTCCTCGGTTTTGGCGGCATCGGATTTGCAATGCGCCGCGGCCGCAAGCCGGCTCTCGCGCAGCTCGCCTAAGCTTAGCTTTTACCAGTTAGGGCGGTGCCGACGCGTCGGGACCGCCCTTTTCTTTTGAGTGAATGTCAGCGCCGTGGGAAACTACCCACCCGCGGAACCATGCGCGATATCGCCGGTTTTGCGACCCGATGCTGCTGGAATTTCCCCCACAAGCGGCATCACGATGAAGCATTGAAAGACGGCTTGCAGGATTTGCGAGCCGTCTTTCTTTATTACGCGAAAAACTGCTGTTGTTCAGACTGATCTATGTTGATCAGTGGCAGGAATTACTTAGTAATTTAAAATAAAACAGCAATAGGAACTTAGCTGGTTAACGGCCCGTTAGGAGCAGCCTCACGTTTGTAAGTAAGCGAGCGCTTGCGGGAGGCATCTAATGAAAAGGTTGTTGTTTGGCGTCGTCGGCGCGGTCGCGCTTGCTCTAGGATCGGCAGCGAACGCCGGAATCACGCTTACCGGCAACGTCCCAGGGGTAAGTCCCTATTCGGGGCCCGCGCCGACCTACACATTCGATCCCGGCTCGCGGCCAACGGTGACCGGCGGCGCTTTCGTAACCGGAACAAACGGGATCCTCTATGCGCAGCCGTTCGGCAGCAGCGGCTATTATTACGCAGTGGGCCCGAGCACGGGCTCGACCGGGACGATCGACCTGACGGGGTTCGGCGATATCAGCAGCATCAGTTTCCTGTGGGGCTCGGTTGACAGCTACAACACGCTCCAGTTTCTCGACGCGAGCATGAATGTCCTGGCGACCTTCACCGGGATCGACATCTTTAATCCGGCGAACGGGAACAGGACGGACCCGAATACCAATCCGATCGTGACCTTCAGCCTGACAGGCTCGGACGTGAGCAATTTCAGCTACCTTCGCCTGAGCTCGACCAGTAACGCATTCGAGATCGACGACCTGTTGGTCGGCCCGGTCCCGGAGCCGGCATCATGGGCGCTGATGCTCCTTGGCTTTTGTGGCATTGGCATTGCGCTGCGGCGCAAGCGGATCCCCTGCCTCACACAAATCGCTTGACCCTTTCGCATGCCTCCCAAAGGGCGGTCCTTGAAGCGTCGGGGCCGCCCTTTCCTTGCTCAGACCTCGCTCAGACTTCGCTTAGACTTCGCTTAGACTTCGCTGAGGCGCAGCTCGCCGCATTCCCGAAACAAGCCGCCGATGAGCCGCGTTCCTCCTGCAGATGCGGACGTTCGCGCCCGCCCCTGGAGGTCATCATGAAAAGAACTCTGATCCTGACCGCGGCAGCTGCCACCGCGCTGATTGCGACGCCCGCAGCCGCGCGCCACCATCACCGGCATCATTATTACAGCTACGGCTACAGCTATTCGCCCTATCGCTACTCAAGCTACGGATATCGGACCTACCGCTACCCCAGCTACAGCTACTCCTACAGCTACCCGAGCTACAGCTATTCGCCGTACAGCTATGGCTATTCCTACCCGAGCTACAGCTACTCACCCTATAGCTATGGTTACAGCCCATACGGGTCCATGTCGTATAGCTATCGCAGGTGCTGCTAGCCCTTCGCCCGAGCCAACGCCCAGCGATCCAAGGATGAGCGACCCAAGGATGAGCGGAGCGGCCGCAATCGGACATCAGCTCTCGCGAAACATCCGCTGATCGAGAAGTTCGGCAACGTGCATCGTGCTGCGGCCCGTACCCTGCTCGATCTGCTCGCGACAGCTGAACCCTTCAGCGACGATGATTGTGTCGGCCGGCGCATTGCGTACCGCCGGCAGCAGGACCCGCTCGCCGATCGTCATTGCAACATCATGGGTCTCGCGAGCAAATCCGAATGCGCCTGCCATCCCGCAACAGCCCTGCGGCGGCCGTTCGACATCGATGGCGAGCTTTTGAAGAAGCTGCAACTCGGCCTCGAAGCCGAGCACCGCGTGATGGTGGCAATGCGCCTGCACCAGCGCTCTGCCGCCCTGCTTAGGGCTTGGAAAGCGCTCGAAGTTCCGGACCACGAAATCGTCGAACTGGACGACTTGCCTGGCGAGGCATTTCGCTTCCTTGCGATCGGGGAAGAGGCCAACGAGCTCGTCGCGGAACGCTGACGTGCACGCAGGTTCGAGCCCGATAATGGGCGTGTCGGCGGCGATGACCTCTGCCAGCGTTTCGAAGGTCTGTTCCCAGAGGACCTTCGCCGCGTCGAGATAGCCCCAATCGTAGAGCGGCCGACCGCAACAGAGCGGACGCCCCGGAATGACGACTTCGTATCCGGCAGCTTCCAGCACCCTCGCTGCGGCCATTGCCGTCGTCGGCCGGAAATAATTGTTGAACGTGTCCGGCCAGAGCATCACGCGATCGCCGCCGGCGCGACGGCCCTGAAACTGCCGCCGGAATGAGCGGCTGGCGACGCGCGGCATTTTGCGCTCCTGGTGGATCCCGCCGATCCATTTTGCGATAGAGCCAATGCCCGGCGTCTGAGTGCTGAAGTTTGCAAGCCAGGGTGCGTGCTCGGCCCACCGAAGCCAGCGCTCTATCTGGGCCATCGACCATGCAGACCGGGGGCGCAGCCGGTGCTGATAATGATGAGCGCGGAACTCGGCCTTCCAAGTCGCCATGTCCACGCCGGTCGGACAGTCTTTCTTGCATCCCTTGCACGCGAGGCAGAGCGAAAGAGCGTCCTCGACCTCGGCGCTGTCCCAACCGTCGCGGATGATGTCGCCGCGGACCATCTCCTGCAACAGATGGGCTCGCCCTCGGGTCGTGTGCTTCTCCTCGTGGGTCGCGAGATAGGAAGGGCACATCACTTCATTGCCGACGCTGCGCCGCCTGCACTTGCCGACACCGACGCAGTGGATCGTAGCACGGGCAAAGCTGCCGAGGCTCGGATAGGCGAACCAGCTGTCGAGCTGCGGTGGCTGGTACTCGGGGCCGAGCCGAATGTCGGAGTCGAGCGCGAACGGGTCGACGACCTTTCCCGGGTTCATTTTCCCGGCCGGGTCCCAGATCGCCTTGAACTCGCCGAAAGCCTGGACCAGCTCGGGGCCGTACATGATCTCGAGAAGCTCGGCCTTCGACTGGCCGTCGCCATGCTCGCCCGAGATCGATCCGCCGTAGGAGACCACGAGCTTCGCCGCCTCCGTCACGAAGCGCCGGTAATTGGCGAGGCCGGCTTCGGTGCCGAGCTCGAAATTGATCCGGCAGTGAAGGCAACCATCGCCGAAATGGCCGTAGAAGGCCGCTTCATAGCCGTGGCGGTGCATCAGTCGCCGCACATCGCGGAGATAGTCGCCGAGCCGATCGGGAGGAACCGCGCTATCCTCCCAGCCGTCCCATGTCACCGGCTGACCGGGGACGAAAGCGGTGGCGCCGAGCGACGACTCGCGGTCGACCCAGACCTGCTTTTGCTTGACCGGATCGGTGACGATCTGAACGCGCTTAAACTTCTTCGCGACCTCCTTCGCTTTGTCTTCCGCTTCCCGCGGGGTTTCGCCGCCGGTTTCGACGATCAGCCAACCCCCGCCTTCGGGGAAATAATGGAGGCCTGCGGGAGGCGCGTTGCTTTCCTTCACTGCCTTGAAGAGCAGGTCGTCGAAGCCCTCCAATCCGCATGGCTTGTGCTCGAGGATCTGCGGCACGGCGTCACCAGCGGCATAGACATCGTCGAAAGCGATAATCGCGAGCGCCCGATGCGGCGGGCTGTGGATCAGGTTCAGCTCCGCTTCGAGAACAAGCGCGCAAGTGCACTCGGTTCCCGTCAGCGCCCGGGCGACGTTGAAGTCGCTTCCTGGGAGGAGCTGGTCGAGGTTCTCATAGCCGGAAACCCGCCGCGGAATCTTCGGGTAGCGCTCCTCGATCAGCTTTCCATATCGATCGCTAAATTCGACCATCTTGCGGTAGATTTCGCCACGCCGCCCGCCGCGCTCGATGACGTTGCGAAGCTCCGGTTCGGGCGTCGGCCCGACCTGCATCAGCTCGCCGTCATAGGTGAGGATCGTGAGCTTCTCGACATAGTCGGACGTCCGCCCCGACATGACCGAGTGAACGCCGCAGCTATTGTTGCCGATCATTCCGCCGAGAGTGTTGTGATCGTGCGTGGCCGGATCCGGGCCGAAGGTGAGGTGATGCGTCTCCGCTTCCTTGCGAAGATGGTCGAGGATACAGCCCGGCTCGACCCGAGCCCGCCGGCTTCCGGGGTCGATCTCGATGATCTTGTGCATGAAGCGCGAGAAGTCGAAGACCACGGCGACGTTGCAGCTCTGTCCCGGAATGGCGGTGCCTCCGCCGCGGGCCAGGATCGGCGCGTCGTGGCGGCGGCAGATATCCACGGCTTCGACCACATCGGCGATGGTTCGCGGGAGAATGACGCCGATCGGCACCTGCCGGTAATTGGACGCGTCGGTGACGTAGAGCGCGCGCGACTGGGCTTCGAATTGCACGGGGCAAGAAAGGCTGCGCCGAAGCTCTTTCCCGAGCGAGCGCGCTTGCTGGTCGGGGTAGAAGAGATAATCCGCCGCCACCCGCCCGGATGGCGACAGCTTGCGGATCCGCTCGCCGGTCCGGATCATGGGACGAGCACGCCGCGCGCAGCTTGGGCCATTCAATCTTTCTCCTGCTTCCTGTTCGAGCGCCGCGTCGCGGATTGTTCCGGCTCAACCGGTTCGCGTGGCCCGCGAAATATGAGGTCGCCGGGAATTTCGGTCGCGTCGGTAACGCCCGTGAGCGCCATTGCGATGCTCAGCTCCTCGCGCAGGATTTCGAGCGCCTTCGTGACGCCCGCTTGGCCATAAGCGCCGAGGCCATAGATATAGCTTCGCCCGATGAAGCAGGCACGCGCCCCGAGACCGAGGAATTTCAAAATGTCGAGGCCACTTCTTACGCCGCTGTCTACATAGACTTCGGTCCTCCCCCCGACCGCCTTGACGATCCGCGGGAGCATGCAGGCGGTTGACGGGGCGCTGTCCAGCTGCCGCCCGCCATGGTTCGAGACGAGCACCGCGTCAGCGCCCGAATCGACGGCCATCCTGGCATCGTCGGGATTGAGGATTCCCTTGACGATGAGCCTGCCCGGCCACAGCGACCGGACCCATTGCAGCGTCTTCGTATCGAAGGATGGATCGAGCTGGCTCCTGACCAGCTTGGCCATGTCCTTCACGTTCCCGGGCTTTGCGCGGTCCGCATAATTGCCGAAGGTCCACCGCTTCGAATGAAGCATGGCGATCGCCCAGCTCGGATGCGAGACGATGCTCAATATGTTCGCCGGCGTCAGTTTCGGAGGCGCACCCAGTCCGTTGTGCGCGTCGACATAGCGGATGCCCTCGACGTGCAGGTCCATGGTCAGGACCAGCACTGGGCACCCGGCCGCCTTTGCGCGGTCGATCAGCTCTTTGGAAAATCCGCGGTCCTTCTGCAGGTACAGCTGGAACCAGAAATTGCGTTCAACGGACTGCGCCACGTCCTCGATCGACAACAGCGCGTTGGTTGAGAGCACGAACGGCACGCCGAACTCTTGCGCTGCCCGGCACGCGAGGATTTCGCCATTCGACCAGACCGCGCCGCACATCCCGACCGGCCCGAGGGCAACCGGCATGGTGACGGCGCTGCCCACGATCGTGGTCGAAAGCTTGCGGTTGGAAACGTCGACCATGACCCGCTCGCGAAAGCGGATCGAATCGAGATCGCTTCGATTCTCCTTAAGCGTGATTTCGGCGAACGAACCCGCCTCGACATAGTCCATGAAAGGCTTGGGGACTCGCCGGTGAGCCTGCCGGCGAAGGTCTTCGATGCTGGCAATGCTATCGGGGACTTTGCTCACGTTGCGCGCACGGCACGGGCCGCCTCACTTGTTCCTTGCGAGCCCGGCTGCGTCGCCTTGCCGTCCCGACAGAATGAATTTTGCCCTGCTTGCCAACAAAACCGGCATCGGCGCGCATAGGTTCCAGCCCTTGGCGTCATACGATGGCTATGTGAATGTCCGCAACGAAGTCGAAAACTGGCCCTCCGCCAAGGGCACGAATGAGTGGAATGGAGAGGTTAGACGCTAGTCTTTATGGGCGTTGAAACTCGGACAGCGATAATGCGCACGAACGGCTGTTTGCGCTGCCGGTATGGCGTTTCCGACCTGGGCAGAGGATGCTGACCCGCGAAATGGACTATCCTCCTGACGGCCAGGATCTCTGCCTGATCGTTGCGCTCGATGTCGATATGATCACCGGCCTGCGGCAACGAAAGGAAATTCCACTCACCCCAATCGTCGCCGCGATCATCTTCGAGCGGGGCCTCGGATGGCAGAACAGTCAAGCTAAGCGTGATCATCCGAACTCCTAAGCTTTAAGGCGAGCCAATGGAAGGAATCGGTCGAAAAGCTGCCACGGCCTTCAGCGTTCCCAATTGGGCTGACAGTCTACTGATTCACCTCAAATCCCTAAGCCGCAACAAGAACGGCGGCGCCCGAGGGCACCGCCGCTGGTTCGAATGAACTGTTGCGACCGCCTAGTGCTGGCGCTCGGGCGCGACGGCGGCTTCCGCCGGGATGCCGCCCAATTGCGTCACCAGTTTCTTGTAGGCGTCCAGATAGGCAAGCACGATGATCTGGCCGATCTCCGTATTCTGGTAGCCGTATCCGCCCGCCGCTCCGAAGCCGCCCCACCAGGAAGCATAGCCGCCGCCAGCGCCCCAGCTGACGTCGGTCTTGCGGGCATAGCCCTCGGTCAGCGCTTCTTCCTCGGTCGTCCGCGCATTGACCAGCGACAGGGTCACGTTGGCCTCGCCCTTCTTGACGTTGATCCCGCCGGCGATTGCTCCGACCGCGCCGCCCCAACCGCCGAAGTGGCCGAGGATCCCGCCGATCGCCGCTCCGGCGCCGCCGCCGCCACTATTCTTGTTAGTACTGACGATGTCCGGCTGGAGGAAATAATCCGCCGCCTTGACCTGTCCGGCGCCCATGTGGCTTCCGCGCTGGAGCTCGCCGCTATCGGCGAGCGCCCGTTCCATCGACCGGCTCTGCATTGCGCGGTCGCGGTTGACCATGGTGAAGCAGCCCGATTGCTGGACGAAGACCTTGATAATCGCTTCTGGGCTGCCGAGGTTGAGCTCGCGCCACCACTCCTTGTCCGGCGGGACGATTGCGAGCGTTCCGATGCGATGGGTGCAGATGGGGATTTGTGCTTCCCCGCGCGCCTGGTCCTTGTGGCCCGAGCTCGGGTCCGCGAATGAAGGTGCTGAAACGATTGCGAGCGCCGCGCCCGCCAGAAGCGCAATTTTGGTCATCGACTAGCCCCCTACGATTAGGTGTGCCGGTTTATCAGGGATTTAACTGAGTCGGAAGCGCCCGATCCTTTGATTTGCGTCAATTGCCGCGCGTGCTGACAGCTTGCCGCCGCTTTGCTAGCGCGCCGCTCAAATGACAGTTCTCGCGCACATCCGGAATTTCTCGATCATCGCCCATATCGACCATGGCAAGTCGACGCTCGCCGATCGGCTGATCCAGGCGACTGGCGGCCTCACCGAACGCGAGATGACCGCCCAAGTGCTCGACAACATGGACATCGAGCGCGAGCGCGGGATCACCATCAAGGCGCAGACCGTGCGGCTCGAGTGGCCAAAGGACGGCGTCACCTACGAGCTCAACCTGATGGACACGCCGGGCCACGTCGACTTCGCTTATGAGGTGAGTCGCAGCCTCGCCGCGTGTGAGGGCGCGCTCTTGGTCGTCGATGCCGCGCAGGGGGTCGAGGCGCAGACCCTCGCCAATGTCTACCAGTCGATCGAGCACGACCACGAGATCCTGCCCGTGATCAACAAGATCGACTTGCCCGCGGCTGATCCCGAAGGCGTCCGGCAGGAGATCGAGGAGATCATCGGCCTCGACGCCTCCGACGCCGTCTTCGCCAGCGCCAAGACCGGCCTCGGAATCACCGAATTGCTCGACGCCATCGTCGCCAAGATCCCGCCGCCCAAGGGCGACGCCGCCGCCCCGCTCAAGGCGATGCTCGTCGACAGCTGGTACGACCCCTACCTCGGCGTCGTCATCCTCGTCCGCGTCATCGACGGCGTGCTGAAGAAGGGTCAGCAGGTCAGGTTCATGGCTGCCGGCACGACCCATCTCGTCGACCGCGTCGGCTGCTTCCGCCCCAAGATCGAGCAGCTCTCCGAGCTCGGCCCCGGCGAGATCGGCTTCATCACCGCGCAGATCAAGGAAGTCGCCGAGACCCGTGTCGGCGACACGATCACCGACGCCAAGCGCCCCACGCCGGAAGCCCTCCCCGGTTTCAAGCTCGTCCAGCCGGTCGTCTTCTGCGGCCTCTTCCCGGTCGACGCCAACGACTTCGAGAAGCTCCGCGACAGCCTCTACAAGCTCCGCCTCAACGACGCCTCGTTCAGCTTCGAAATGGAGACCAGCGCCGCCCTCGGCTTCGGCTTCCGCTGCGGCTTCCTTGGCCTCCTCCACCTCGAGATCATCCAGGAGCGGCTCACCCGCGAATATGACCTCGACCTCATCACCACCGCGCCCTCCGTCGTCTACCGGGTGCGCCTGCGCGGCGGGGAGACCCGCGACATCCACAATCCCGCCGACTGGCTCGACCCGAGCCTCATCGAGGCGGTCGAGGAGCCGTGGATCGACGCCACCATCTACGTCCCCGACGAATATTTGGGCGCGGTGCTGAAGCTCTGCCAGGACCGCCGTGGAATCCAGAAGGACCTGACCTACGTCGGCACCGGCAGCCACGCCCGCGCGATGCTCCGCTACGAACTTCCGCTCAACGAAGTGGTGTTCGACTTCTACGACCGCCTGAAATCGATCAGCCGCGGCTATGCGAGCTTTGACTATCACCAAATCGGCCACCGCGAGGGTGACCTCGTCAAGATGAGCATCCTGGTCAACAACGAGCCGGTCGATGCGCTCTCCATGATCGTCCACCGCGCAAATGCCGAGGCGCGCGGCCGCGGCATGTGCGAGCGCTTAAAGGACCTCATCCCCCGCCATTTGTTCAAGATCCCGATTCAGGCCGCGATCGGCGGCAAGATCATCGCGCGCGAGACGATCGGAGCGCTGCGCAAGGACGTGACGGCGAAATGCTACGGCGGCGACGCGACGCGGAAGCGCAAGCTGCTGGAGAAGCAGAAAGAGGGGAAGAAGCGCATGCGCGAATACGGGAGCGTGAGCATCCCGCAGGAGGCTTTCATCGCGGCCCTCCGCATGGGCGACGAAAGCTAGCGCTTGCGAACGCCCATCTGTTCCGCGGCGAAGGCCGCTATGAGGTCGAGAATGGCAGGACCTGGAGCCTCGTCATCGATACCAAGGTCGTAGTCGTTGCTCTGCACGAAGTTGCGGGCACCTGCTGTGCACGGCGGCTCGCTCATTGCGCTGACGCAACCACTTGGCGCTACGGCCGTTATTTACCGCCTTGGGGCCTATTCCATGTGAATCGACTCTCGGTAAAAAGCGCGTAACTCTAAGACGATGACGAGTGGGGGAATGGCGCGTAGCGGTCAGAGCAGGGGCGACGCAGCGGCTCCCCAGGAGCTGCTTCTGGACAGGCCGATCGGCGCTCCCCGCACGCCCAGCGACTATGAGCCTTTGGTGACGGCGCTCGGCGGGGTGCTCGACTTCCCGGCGATGCTGGCGATCGCCGACATCCTTCCGGTCATGGCCGCGTTTGTCGACCGCGACTTCATCTACCGCTTCCTCAACAAGCCATTCGCCGAATGGGTGGAAAAGCCGCGCAAGGAGATCCTTGGGCGCCACATGCGCGACATCGTCGGCGAGAAGGTGTTCGAGAATCGCAGGGTGCTGCTCGAGCAGGCGCTGAAAGGCGAGCGCAAGCTGTTCGCTTCGGAATATGAGCATCCCGGGCGGGGCACGCTCGCGCTGCAGGTCGATTATGTGCCATGGGCCGACACGACCGGCGAAGTGCGCGGGATCATCATCCTCTTGCAGGACATGACCGAGCAGCGTGTCGCCGAGCGGGCGCTGCGAGAGAGCGAGGCGCGCTTCCGGCGGATCGCGGATTCGGCGCCCGCACTGATGTGGGTGACCCGACTCGACCGCTCACGCGACTTCGTCAACGAGGCCTATCTGCAGTTCGCGCTCGGGCCCGACGGCGACCCGGAGGAGGCGCGCAAGCTCGACTGGCGGACCAAGATTCACCCGGACGACGTCGACCGCATCGTCGCCGAGAGCGTCGCCGGCGAGGCGAGCCTGAAACGCTTCACGCTCGAGGCCCGCTACAAGCGCTTCGACGGCGAATATCGCTGGCTGAGGACCGTATCGCAGCCGCGGTTCGGACCGGACGGGGATCTCGTCGGCTTCATCGGGGTCGGCAGCGACATTACGCTCGCGAAGGAGGCCGAGCTCGAGCTCCGGCGGCAGGTGGAGGAGCAGACGGCGCAGCTTGCCGCGTCCGAGGCCCAGTTCCGTGCGGTATTCGAAGCCGCTCTTGAGGTCATGGTCCTACTGAAGCCCGATGGAACGGTGCTTGCGGTCAACAACCGGCGCGAGGCGTGGCGGGACAACAATCCGACCGAGGCGATCGGCAACAAGCTGTGGGACGCGCCGACGATGCGCCATTACCCGCAGCATGTCGCGCTGATGAAGAAAGCGATCGCTGCGGCGGCCAAGGGGAACGTCTTCACGACAGAGGTGACGATGGAGCGAGACGGAGCGCCCACGGCCTATCTCGACGTCGCGGTGCAGCCGGTGCGCGGGCCGGACGGGAAGGTGCTTTACCTGCTGTTCGAGGCGCGCGACATCACCGACCTCAAGGCGGCGCAGGAGCAGCTTCGGCAAAGCCAGAAGATGGAGGCGCTGGGGCAGCTCACCGGCGGAATCGCGCACGACTTCAATAACCTCCTGACCGTCGTCGTCGGCGGCCTCGACATCATCGCCAAGCGTGCCGACGACCCGAAACTCAAGCGCTATGCCGAAAATGCGCTTGCCGCTGCCGAGCGGGGCGCTCGGCTCACCGGGCAGCTGCTCGCGTTCAGCCGAGTGCAGCGGCTCGAGGTGCGGCCGACCTACGTCGCCCCCCTCATCCAGAACATGCGGCCGCTCTTGAGGAACGTGCTCGGCCCCGGAATTACCAAACAGTTCGACCTCGACGAAAGGATGATGCCGGTGCTCGCCGACCCGACACAACTCGAGGTCGCGATCCTCAACCTTGCGATCAACGCGCGTGACGCGATGCCGGACGGCGGCGTGCTCAGCTTCGCGTCGCGAAAGGTGAACATTGCCGGCGAGGCCGATCTCGAGGATGGCGACTATGTCGAGCTGACGATCAGCGACACCGGCGTCGGAATGCCACCCGAGGTCGCCGAGCGCGCGTTTGAGCCCTTCTTCACCACCAAGGAGGTCGGCAAGGGAACAGGCCTCGGCCTCAGCATGGTCTATGGAATGGCCCGGCAGTCGGGCGGCACCGCAAGGGTCGAAAGCTGTCCCGGCAAGGGCACTGCGGTCAAACTGCTGTTCCGCAAGGCCGAGGAGGCCGGGCTCGAGGCCGCGCCTGCGTCCGAGGAGCCGGTCAGCGCGAGCGTACCGATGGCACCCTTGTCGGTGCTCGTGATCGACGACGATCCGGACGTGCGCGGCTTCGTGGTGGCCGCGCTGGAAGAGCAGGGCTATCGCGTGCGAGAGGCGAGCAACGGCCGCGACGGCCTGGCGCTTATCGAGCAGGAAATCCCCGATCTCGTGGTGCTCGATTTCATCATGCCGGGCCTGTCGGGCGCGGACGTCGCCCGGCGCATCCTCGACAAGCGTCCCGACCAGCCGATCCTGTTCGTGTCCGGCTACAACGAGACCGAGGCAGTAAAGCGGACCGCGCCCGATGCGCCGCTCCTTGCCAAGCCGTTCCGCGCCGAGGCGCTGCATAAGGCGGTCCGCGGAGCGGTCGGCGGCTAGCTCTCGACCGTTACCTCGGTGGTGACGCTGTTGGCGATGAAACAGGCTTCGTGAGCATGGTGATGGAGGTCGGCGATCGAAATGTCGTCGGGCGGAGTGTCGCCCCAAATGACGCGGGGATGGAGGATGACGCGCGTCATCGCCATCTTCCCGTCGGCGCGTTTCTCGAGCACGCCTTCGGCCTCATCGACATATTCGTCGACGACGAAGCCCGCGCGCCTGGCAAAATCGACGAAGAACAGCATGTGGCAGGACGAAAGCGAAACGACGAACGCCTCCTCGGGATCGACACCATTGGGGTCGTTCCAAGGCGCCGGGACGACGTGCGGGCTCGGGCTCGCGGGGATTGTCAGGCCGCCGTCGAAGATCCACTCATGGGCGCGGCTGTACTGGCCCTTGCTAAAATCGGTGCCCGGATCGCGAATCCAGCGGATCTTGGCGGTGTAGGTGCTCAAAAGGTCCCTCCCGGCACTCTCCCTTTCAGCCCAAGCATATGCGCATCCGATTCATCCAAGACAATTCGCGTCGAACGGTTCTTGAAGATAATTATGCCGCTCACAGCGGAATATTATCGTGCTTCTTCCACGGATTCTCGAGCTGCTTATTCCTGAGCTTGCGTAGCCCCATCGCGACCCGGCGCCGGGTCGAGTGCGGCATGATCACCTCGTCGATGAAGCCCTTGCTCGCTGCCACGAACGGATTGGCGAACTGGGCTTCGTATTCGGCGGTGCGGTTCGCGATGGTCTCGGCGTCCTTCGAATCCTGGCGGAAAATGATCTCGACCGCGCCCTTCGCGCCCATCACCGCGATCTCGGCTGTCGGCCAGGCATAGTTCAGGTCGCCACGGAGGTGCTTGGAGGCCATCACGTCATAGGCACCCCCGTACGCCTTGCGCGTGATGACCGTGATCTTCGGCACCGTCGCCTCCGCATAAGCAAACAGCAATTTTGCGCCGTGCTTGATGATCCCGTGATGCTCCTGCCCGACTCCGGGAAGGAAGCCGGGAACGTCTACGAAGGTCAGGATCGGGATGTCGAAGGCGTCGCAGAAGCGCACGAATCGTGCGCCCTTCTTGGCCGAATTGATGTCCAGGACCCCCGCAAGGACCATCGGCTGGTTGGCGACCACTCCGACCGTGCGGCCCTCGACCCGGCAAAAGCCGATGATGATGTTGGCGGCATGAGCGGGCATCAGTTCGAAGAAGTCGCCCTCATCGGCGACCTTCCGAATCAGCTCGTGCATGTCGTACGGAGTCGACGCGCTCGGCGGGACAAGAGTGTCGAGGCTCTGCTCGACTCGATCGACCGGATCCTCGCACGGCCGCTCCGGCAGATCGTGGCGGTTCGACAAAGGCAGGAAATCGACGAAGTCGCGGGTCGCAAGAAGCGCGTCGATGTCATTTTCGAACGCAACGTCGGCGACGCCGGACTTCTTCGTATGGGTGATCGCGCCGCCCAGCTCCTCCTGGGTCACGACTTCGTTGGTGACGGTCTTCACGACGTCGGGGCCCGTGACGAACATGTAGGACGAGTCCTTCACCATGAAGATGAAGTCGGTCATCGCCGGTGAATAGACCGCGCCGCCGGCGCACGGGCCCATGATCAGGCTGACCTGCGGGATAACCCCGGAAGCGAGCACGTTGCGCTGGAATACCTCGGCATAACCGCCGAGGCTGGCGACGCCCTCCTGGATTCGCGCGCCGCCTGAATCGTTGAGGCCGATGACGGGCGCGCCGACCTTCATC
The DNA here is from genome assembly GCA_025450755.1 of Sphingomicrobium sp. Lineage (GTDB taxonomy): Bacteria > Pseudomonadota > Alphaproteobacteria > Sphingomonadales > Sphingomonadaceae > Sphingomicrobium. The sequence goes on from JANWLR010000006.1 coordinate 20,332, forward strand.
GCCATGTCCATGATCTTGCAGATCTTCTGCGCGTGGCGTTCGGAGAGCGAGCCGCCAAACACCGTGAAGTCCTGGGCGAAGACATAGACGAGGCGGCCGTTGATCGTGCCGGAGCCGGTGACAACGCCGTCGCCGGGGATGCGCTGCTCTTCCATTCCGAAGTCGGCGCAATTGTGCTCGACGAACATGTCATATTCTTCGAAGCTGCCGGGATCGAGCAGCACCGACAGCCGCTCGCGGGCGGTCAGGCGGCCCTTTGAATGCTGTGCCGCGATACGCTTCTCACCGCCGCCCATGCGCGCCGCCTCACGGCGCTTTTCGAGTTCTTCGATGGTGGTGGCCAAGGCCTCTCTCCTTGGGCCAGCCTCCTTCCACGGGCGCTTGCTCCTGGTCAACCGGAACGATCGCGCTGTCGTTCTGGCTAAGTAACATTGCGGATGCAAAACGGCGCGACGCTTCCGGATAACGACTCGGCCGATTGCTGCGATGCAGCATAATGATTTAGCGCTAACATTGAGGACGGTCACGGAACCGCAATGCAGTTCGACCCGTTCAATCTCCAAGGGCAGACCAACCTTATGGAGGTAAAAACAAAAATGCTGACTCGCGTCGGGGTCCCAGTATCGTCCGAAGCCGAGCACTCGGCGCCGGATAACGAGCCCATAACACTGATTTGCTTTTCGCACCTGCGGTGGGACTTCGTGTTCCAGCGGCCGCAGCACTTGATGAGCCGCTTCGCCCGCGACATGAAGGTCATCTTCTGGGAAGAGCCCACCACTATCGGC
>JANWLR010000007.1 GCA_025450755.1 Sphingomicrobium sp.
ATGCCCGATCGAGTCATCGTTCATCGGAAGAAGCGCGAAGGGCCCCGTAGGATAGAAAATCTCATAAGCGACATGTTCGTGCGGCGACTCGTGTCGGAGCACCGAGACGATCGCCTGATGATCATATGTCCATCCCGCGATATTGATGCCGGCGGCCTCGCGCGTCTTCGAATTGCGGCCATCGGCAGCGACCAATAGCGGCGCGCTGAGCTTTCGCCCGTCCTCGAGCGACACAATGACCCCGTAATCGCCACGCTCGACGACTGCCACGCGCGACTTCCACATCAGCCAGCTGTTCGTCCCGGCGTCGGCGCGCGCCTGGAGGGCTGCCCGCAAATTCCGGTTCTCATGCATGAAGCCGAGCGGTTCATCGTCGGCAGGGTCGAAGTTCAGCCCGCCGGGCTTGAGACCATCGGCGACAGCGATCCTCCATATAGGACAGCCGGGCTCTGCGAGATGATCGGCGACCCCGACCGTTTCCAGCATGCGCATCGAGCTCGACGAGACTGCGCTCGTACGTCCGTCGAATGCGCTTTGGGTGCGGGGCGCCGGATCGGCCGGATCGACGACAATTGCGGATATTCCGCTCGAATCGAGAGCGGAGGCGAGCGCGAGCCCAACCAGCCCGCCGCCAAGGATGATGACGTCCGCACGATCCACGCCCAAGCCACTAACCCGTTCGTCGCAATGACGCCACGACTTCGCTTGACCGCGGACTCCACGTGGAGGATTCTATCGGCCAACTTCTGGGGGTGGGAAATGGCGACCGTTGCCACGCGCGCGCCGAAGCGCGAACTGGCACCTGACTGGCGGGACGCGCTGCGCGAGGCAGTGCGCCGCTTCTTCGTGCGCACCGGCGGCGCGCTGCTCATCGTCGTCAGCATCATTGGTGCGGTCGCGCTCTCGACCCACAACCCGACCGACCCATCGCTAAGCACTGCCGCCGGTGGCCCACCGACCAATTGGGTCGGAAGCTTGGGGGCTTATTTCAGCGACGCCTTATTGTTGCTTTTCGGTTTGGGCTCCGTGCTCTTTCTCCCTGTGGTGGCGATCGCTGGCTTGAGGATGCTGCGGCTCGAACCTGCCGGACGAATCGGCCGCGGCCTGTTGCTGGCAGCGCTTGGCGCGGTTCTGCTCGGCATTGCGCTCGGTCTCACCAGCGCTTCGGCGGTATCGGGCCTGCCTGCGGGGTGGGGTGGCGCACTTGGCCTTGCTGTCGCGCATGGACTCGACGCCGCGATCGGACTCATCTCCAATCCGGAGGTCGCCGCGCCGACTCGCTTTGCTGTGCTCCTCCTCTTCATGTTGGCGGCCCTGATTGTCGGTTATTTTGCGCTTGGCCTCAGCCAGGAAGAGCGCGCCTGGATCGCGGGCCTGTTCGCGCGACGACCGATCGAACGCCGGGCCGCGCCGCGTTCGACAGAAATCCGCGAGGAGCGCCTGACTCCTGCCGCCCCCCCGAAGGCTCGCCCGACAGTCGCTGTCGCCGAGCCGTCAAAGACTGTCGCACCCGCGGGTCGCGGAAGGGACCGGAAGTCCTCCTCAGCTCAGCCGAGCCTGGCGCTTGGCGACAGCTACCATCTACCGACGGTGGATCTCCTGTCGCCGCCGCCGAGGGAAACGCGCCATCAAATCGATCGCGCCGGGCTCGAGCGCAACGCTCGGCTGCTCGAGACAGTGCTAGACGACTTCAACGTCCGGGGTGACATCGTCGAGGTGCGTCCCGGCCCGGTCGTCACAATGTACGAGCTGGAGCCGGCGAGTGGAATCAAAGCCAGCCGGGTGATTGCGCTGGCCGACGACATTGCGCGCAACATGTCCGCCCTCTCTGCGCGCGTGGCGACGATCCCGGGGCGGAGCGTGATCGGGATCGAGCTGCCCAACCCCAAGCGGGAGATGGTCTCGCTCTCCGAATTGATCGGCAGCCAGGCTTTCGAAGACCAGAACATGTCGCTGCCACTGATTCTCGGCAAGAATATCGCCGGCGATCCAGTCATCGCCGATCTTGCGCCCATGCCCCACCTTCTCGTCGCCGGAACGACCGGATCGGGCAAGTCGGTCGGCCTCAACTGCATGATCCTGTCGCTGCTTTACCGCTACGCGCCCGATCAGGTGAAGCTGATCATGATCGACCCGAAGATGCTGGAGCTCAGCATTTACGACGATATCCCGCACCTTCTGTCGCCCGTCGTTACCGAACCGGGGAAAGCGATCCGGGCACTCAAATGGACGGTCGAGCAGATGGAAGAGCGCTACCGGATGATGGCGAATCTCGGCGTCCGAGCGCTGACGAGCTTCAACGCCAAGGTTCGCGAAGCGAAGGCCAAGGGCGCGAGCCTCGGCCGTCGGGTGCAGACCGGTTACGACGCCGACACGGGCCAACCCCTCTACGAGACCGAGCAGCTTGAGTACGATGTCCTGCCACAAATAGTCGTCGTGGTCGACGAGCTTGCCGACCTCATGATGACGGCCGGCAAGGAGGTCGAGTTCCTGATCCAACGGTTGGCGCAGAAGGCGCGCGCTGCAGGAATCCATTTGATCATGGCGACGCAGCGGCCTTCGGTCGACGTGATCACGGGCGTCATCAAGGCGAACCTCCCGACGCGAATCAGTTTCCAGGTGACGAGCAAGATCGACAGTCGCACCATTCTTGGCGAGCAGGGCGCCGAACAGCTGCTGGGCAAGGGCGACATGCTTTACATGCCCGGCGGCAAGCAGATCATCCGCGTCCACGGTCCCTTCGTTGCCGACGAGGAAGTGCGCGCGGTTGCCGAGCATTGGCGGCGTCAGGGCTCGCCCGATTATGTCCAGGCCGTCACCGAGGAGCCGGAAGACGGGGGCTATTTGTTCGATGGGCAGCCGACCGGCGAGGACGATGCGGAAACCCAACTCTATCGAAAGGCGATCCAGATAGTTGCCGAAAGCCAGAAGGCATCGACCTCTTATCTGCAACGGCAGCTGCGCGTCGGTTACAACAGCGCGGCGCGGCTGATCGAACGCATGGAAAAGGACGGTCTCGTCGGACAGCCCGACCATGTGGGCCGGCGCGAAGTGCTGATCGATCCCGACGGGCACCCGATCTGAGCCTGAACAAAGCGGAACCGTCGGGTTCACGACGCATTCAAGGCCGAAACGCCAGTTTCCGGCGAAAAATTCCAGGAGTAGAAATGAGCTTTGCAACCAATTTCGCGCGCGCAATGGTCGCCGCGGCAACGATTGCCGCCGTGCCGGCCTCCGCCGCCGAATCTCCGGATCTCGCGCGGCTGAAGGCGCACCTGACATCGGTGCAGACGATGACCGCGAAGTTCACGCAGACCGATGCGAAGGGCCGCGTCGATGATGGCACCTTGCAAATGAAGCGGCCCGGCAGGGTGCGCTTCGAATATCATGGTGGCGATGTGCTTCTGGTCGCTGATGGAAAGCGGCTGACCTTCCTCGATTATCAGGTCGGGCAGAAGTCGAGCTGGCCGTTGTCGAAGACGCCGCTCGGAGCGCTGCTTTCGAGCTCTCCCGACTTCAATGGGAAGGCCGAAATCCTGCCGAGCAACGACAGTCGGGTCGTCGTTGCCCGCGCGAAGAACGCCTCGCAATATGGCCAGATCACCTTGGCCTTCCTCCGCAACGGCTCCAGTCCAGGAGGTTTGGAGATGTATGGATGGACGGCAATCGATCCCCAGGGCCACCGCACCACGGTGAGGCTGTCCGACGTCCGTTACAATGTCGCGGTACCCGACAGCGCTTTCACTTATGCCGAGCCAAAGAAGCGGCGCTAGAGCCGAAAGAAAGTTTCACTTTGCGACCCGTTCATCCTCGCGTCAGGGGCCCCCGCCTAGAATTAGCTTTGATTCTGTAGATCGCCGGGGTTTCCCCCTGTTACCCGGGTCCTGCGGAATCCCTTGCGTGACAAGCGCTCGGTCGGCCCTCGCTCCATGCCCCCGGAGCGGGGGCCTTTTTATTGTGGAGCGAGGCAGGGTAAGCGGGAACTCGTGGGCAAGCGGTTGAAAATAGCTTCGTGGAACATCAACTCGGTGCGCGCGCGTACTGGGCTAGTCGAACGGCTCATCAAGGAGCAACAGCCGGACATCCTGTGCCTTCAAGAAACCAAAGTGCTCGATGGCATCTTCCCTTCCGAGCTGTTCCAGCGGCACGGTTATGTCCACATCGCGCTGAACGGTCAGCGAATGCATCACGGAGTCGCGATCCTGAGCCGGGTGCCGATCAGGGATCCGGGCAAGCACGACTGGCAGGACAATGGCGAGGCGCGTCACATCGGAGTGCGCCTTGAATGCGGGATCAGGGTTGAAAATGTCTACGTGCCGGCGGGTGGCGACACTCCTGATCGCGAGTTGAATTCAAAGTTTGGCCAGAAGCTCGACTTCATCGAGCGGATGACGCGCTGGTCCGACGCCCTCTCCGAGCCGACGATCATCGTTGGCGACTTCAACGTCGCTCCGCTCGAATGCGACGTCTGGAGCCACAAGGCGCTGCTGACGGTCGTCAGCCACACCCCCGTCGAGGTCGAGGCGCTCACCCGACTGCGCCAGGCCCACGACTGGATCGACATCGGCCGCACCTTCATTCCTGCACCGGAGCGATGCTTCACCTGGTGGAGCTATCGCTCCCCCGATTGGACCAAAAACGACCGCGGCCGGCGTCTCGATCATATGTGGGCGTCGCCCGAGCTCGCCGGACAGCTGAAGACTCATCAGGTACTCGAACCTTGCCGCAACTGGGAGCGGCCGTCTGACCATGTCCCGCTGATTTGCGAGATCGAAGCGTGACGACGGCGGGAGCTGTCCGCAATGCGATTGCGGCGCTGCGGGGCGGACGTCCGATTCGGATCACTGCAGCGGGCGCTCCTATCGCGGTTGCTGCAGTCGAGACCGTCGGACAGGAGCTGCTCGATCTGCTTGATCCAAGGCAACGCGCCCGATTGGTCATCAGCGGTGAGCGGGCTGCAGCGCTCCATTTGGCCAACGAACGGGAGGCGGCAGACCCCGGGGCTCCGGTCGTCCTCGATCGAGCGCAGTGGCTGGATGCGGCGACGGCGCTGGCGATTGCCGACCCAGGCAGGGATCTCGACCGACCGCCCATTGGGCCGCTCCAGCCTCTGACGGACAGTTGCGTCGAATCCGTGCGGGGAGCGGTCGACCTGGCGCGCTCGGCCGGTTTGCTTCCAGCGCTGTGGCTGCTCCAGGCGGAGGCTGCAAACCAAAGTATCTCCCTCGCGGATATCGAGCATGAGCGCCGTCATTCGGCGGTCGAGATCGTCGCCCGCGCCAAATTGCCGCTCGAAAACTTGCCCCCGACACAGATCGTTGCCTTCCGCGCTTCAGACGACGGCCAAGAGCACGTCGCGCTGTTGATCGGCGCATTTGGCGGGAAGCCTCCGCTGGTCCGCCTGCATAGCGAATGCTTGACCGGCGACGTTTTTGGATCGCTCAAGTGCGATTGCGGACCCCAACTCAAGGATGCGCTGCGAATCCTCGGCGCGGCCGGTGGCGGCATCTTGTTGTACCTGCGCCAGGAGGGACGAGGCATTGGCATCGCCAACAAGATCCGCGCTTACTCGTTGCAGGATCGCGGGCTCGACACGGTGGACGCCAATCGGCGCCTCGGTTTCGCCGACGACGAACGCGACTACGGCCACGCGGCGTCCATGCTGCGCGCTCTTGGTGTCAACGAGGTACGGCTACTGACGAACAATCCCGATAAGGTCGAAGGTCTCGAGACCGCTGGGATTGAGGTCGTTGAGCGTGTGGCGCATCAGATGCCCGCCAATCCTCACAACGCTGATTACCTCGCGACCAAGCGCAAGCGCTCGGGTCATTTCCTCGTCTGATCGAGCCCGGCCAGCTTTGCGAGATCGTCAAAACTGTGGGCGATTTTCTCAACGCCGACCGAACGCAGCATATCCGCGTGACCGTCGAAGCAGTGGCGGCCTGCAGCGAGTCCGACGACAGTAGCACCCGATGCCAACGCGCCGGTCGCGCCAACCTTCGAATCCTCGATGATGAGTGTTTGGCCGATCTCGACCCCAAGTTCTCGCGCGGCATGAAGATAGAGGTCGGGCGCCGGCTTGCCCCGAACGACGTGCTCGCGGCCGCTATAGATATGCTGGTCGAATGCTCCGGCGAGGCCGAGGTGCTCAAGGTGCGTCCTAACCCAGTGCGTTGAACTCGACGAGGCGACGGCCTTGGGCAGCTCCGCTGGAAGCAACCGGACGAATTCCACAGCTCCGTCGACCGCATCAATGCCTTCGTGCAGTGCGCGTTCGCGGTGAACTTTTCCGCGCTCGTGAAATTCGATTGGAAGAGGGCGGCCGATACGGCGTTCCACAGCGGCGATGAAGTCATGGCCGGCAAGGCCGGTATAATGTTCGATTGCCTCAGCAACGCTGGTCGGATGACCAAGGCTCGTCAGCAGCTCGGCCAGCCGCTGGTTTCCCTCGAACTCACTTTCGAGCAGCACGCCGTCAAAGTCGAAGATGATCGCATCGAATTTCACAAGATTAGTCCTCGAACAGGGCGGTCCCGACGCGCACCGCAGTAGCGCCCAGCATTACTGCGGTTTTGAAATCGCCTGACATTCCAATGCTTAAACCTTCGACGTCATGCCGTCGTGCCAGTTTAGCGAGCAGCGCGAAATACGGCGCCGGTTCAACTCCCAACGGCGGAATCGCCATGAGTCCCGAAAGCGGAAGGGGTGAAGCGCGAACGGCCTCGATCATCGCCCCAACCTCGGCGATTGTGCACCCGCCCTTCTGCTCCTCCTCGCCGATGTTCACCTGCACGAATACGGAAGGAAAGCGCTCCGCCTTTTCGGCCTCCATCGCGACAGCCTCGAGCAAGGAAAAGCGGTCGAGCGAGTGGATGCTGTCGAACAGCTTTGCCGCATCGGCAGCCTTGTTACTCTGCAACCGGCCGATCCCGTGGAGGCGCAAGTTCGGGTGGCGGGCGAGCAGCTCTGGCCATTTGGAAAGCGCCTCCTGCATGCGGTTCTCGCCGAAGTCGGTTTGTCCCGCGGCAATAAGCGCCTCAATCTGCTCGACTGTCCGGCCTTTGCTTACCGCGATGAGCCGGATGCCCGCGGCGTCTCGTTTGGCGAGCTCCGCCGCTCGGGCAATGTCGTTTAGGACCTGCTGTCGTCGTTCAGCGGGACTGGTCATTCCGAGGCGCTATAGGAAGCAGCGTGAAGCACCGCCAGATGACCCCTGAGCAATGGTTCATCGCCAATGAGCCAATCGGCTCGGAGATCTGGGGCGTGGTCCGCGCACTGCCGAAGGAAAGCGGCATCCTGGTGCTCGCGAACCTGAATCCAAGTCAGCGGCGGCGACTGCGTCATTTGGCAAGGCTGCGCCATTTGACGGTCATGACCGGGTGCCCCGGCACCGCTGCCCGTGTCCATAATGCTCGCGAACTCAGGAACGCGTTGCTGAGTCGAGCGCCGCTTGTGCTCCTTTCGCCGCTCTATCCAACGCCAAGTCATCCGGAGTGGAAGCCACTGCCCCGCATGCGTGCGGCAAGTCTTGCCAGGCTTGGAAGGCGGCGACTGCTTGCGCTTGGAGGCATGGATTCGAAGCGTTACGCGAGAATCGCGACTTTGGGCTTCATTGGGTGGGCAGGAATTTCGGCGTTTAGAACTTGAAGGCGGTGCCCACGTACACGGCCTGGCTGTCCCGGCGGTCGTCCTGAAGCGCCGACAAGCGCTCGCGCTCGATGTTGTAGCGAACGCCGCCGGTCAGGGCGATGTGGCGCGACAGCGAGTAGGAGCTACCCACGTCGAGCGAAACATTGTTGCCCTGCCGGAGCCCAACGACCGGGCTCCCCGTTGCTCGATCGGCGCCGACTGCAACGCGGGTGCTCAGACGATTGCTGAGCGAATAGCTGACGCCAAGCACAGCGCTCTCCCGACCGCCGACCGCGGGATCCGCACTCTTCACCTTAGCCACATCACCCGAAACCGCGAATCGGCGCCAGCCAACGGCGAGCCCGAGGTTGTAGCCTGTGGGCGTGAGCGAATTGATCGCGCTCGGGACCGAAGTTTGCGCGAGATGCGCTTCCGGCGATCCGGCGACCCGAGCCCGAACGGCGACGCGGACCTGCGAAGGACGACCCTTCGCCGGTGCGGGCGTGAACTTGAAATCGGTCAGCGCGAGGCCCTTGCTCGCGAGCGCCGCAGCCAGCTTGGGATCTGCGTTCGCCGGAGTGAAGGACGAAATGGGATCGAAGCTCAGCGAAACTGCAGCAGGGCGCTTCTTTGGCGAAAGCCCGGTCGCAAAGGCGGGAGTCAGCACAAGGCCGGCCGCGGCAAGTGCCGCAACCATCCTGGCTCCATTCCGCTGCGCGACTCTCAGCACAATCAACTCCCTGTCGATTTGAATATAGTCGGACTCAACTGAAGGTTCCATGAGCGGAATCGATTCCTTTGACCCCTGTTGCTGACGCACAACAATCGCATCCCCATGCGGCACATGCTTGCGGGCGGCCCTTGACTATCTATAACGCCGCTGAAGCCCATTACATGATCCCCAAGGACCAGAGATGAACCGCCTGCACACGACCGCCGCCGCCCTGTTAGTCCTCGCAATTGCGACGCCCGGCTGCACGCGCAACCGCAACCTGCCGACACAGCTCGCACCCTCAGAGGTCACGACACTAGCGATCAACTCCTATTTGTGGCGCGCTGCGGTGGATACGGTTTCATTTGCCCCGCTCCTCCAGGCCAACGCCCAGAACGGCGTGATTATCACCGACTGGTACACGAACCCCAAGGCGCCGGGCGAGCGGGTCAAGCTCACTGTCGCCGTTCTGGACCCCGACTTGCGCGCGGACGCGCTTCGCGTTTCGGCCGCCAAGCAGGTCTACCAGAATGGTGGCTGGGTCGATTCGCCGGTCACCGCAGCGACCGTCCAGAAGCTCGAGGATATCATCCTCACTCGGGCCCGCGACCTGCGCCGCTCGACGATTCCGGGGGCGGGCGAGGGAAGGCGTGTGCGCGGATCCAGTAGACGCAGCCGATAAGCGTCACCATGAGCGGCCGATTCAACGCGGCTGAAGCGGATCGCCGGTGGCAGGCGCGCTGGGCAGAGGCGCGTTCATTTCGCGCCGACAGCGACAGCAACAAGCCGAAGACCTACGTGCTTGAGATGTTCCCCTATCCTTCGGGGCGCATCCACATGGGTCATGTGCGCAATTACACGATGGGCGATGTGATCGCGCGCTACCGGCGGATGCAGGGTTTTGAAGTCCTCCATCCGATGGGTTGGGACGCGTTCGGAATGCCCGCCGAAAATGCCGCGATCGAGCGCAAGGTTCACCCGGGCGAATGGACCCGGGGCAACATCCGGGCAATGCGCGGGCAGCTGAAGAGCATCGGCTTCGCACTTGACTGGGAACGCGAGTTCGCGACCTGCGACCCATCATATTACGGCCACGAGCAGGCGCTCTTCCTCGATCTTTTCGATGCCGGACTCGTGTATCGCAAGGAGAGCGAGGTCAATTGGGATCCCCACGACCTGACGGTCCTCGCCAACGAGCAGGTAATCGACGGTCGCGGATGGCGTTCGGGAGCGCTGGTAGAGCGCAAGAAGCTCTCGCAGTGGTTCCTCAAGATCACTGATTTCGCCGACGATCTGCTAGGCGGACTTGAGAGCCTCGACCAGTGGCCCGAAAAGGTCCGGCTGATGCAGGAGAACTGGATCGGCAAAAGCCGTGGGCTCCAGTTCCGGTTCCGGCTTGCTCAGCAGCTCGACGGAATTGAAGAGGTCGAGGTCTTCACGACGCGGCCGGATACGATCTTCGGCAGCAGCTTCGTCGCGGTGGCTGCCGATCACCCGATCGCCCAGGCAGTTTCTCTTACCGACCCGGAAGCGGCCAAATTTATCGCCGAGTGCAAGGCGGGGGGCACCAGCGCGGCCGAACTCGAGACAGCGGAGAAGAAAGGCTTTAAGACTGGCGTCGAAGTCGTTCACCCGCTTGATGCCGGGTGGCGCTTGCCGGTCTACATCGCGAACTTCGTGCTCATGGACTACGGTACCGGCGCGCTCTTCGGCGTTCCGGGACACGACCAGCGCGATATCGAGTTCGCCAAAAAATACGACCTGCCGATCAAACGCGTCGTCGCGCCGAGTACCGATTTTGCATCCGAGCCGATTGGTGATGAGGCCGAAACGGCGTCCGGCGTTTCGGTCAATTCGGAATTCCTAGACGGGCTCAACACAGAGCAGGCGCAGGCCGAGGTGATCCGCCGCGCCGAAGCTGCGGGTTGGGGCAAAGGTACGGTCCAATATCGGCTGCGCGACTGGGGTGTGTCGCGTCAGCGTTACTGGGGAACTCCGATCCCGATCATTCACTGCCCGATTTGTGGCGCAGTGCCGGTGCCCCGCGACCAGCTGCCGGTCGTGCTCCCCGATGACATTGAGTTTGATAAGCCGGGCAATCCGCTGGATCGACACCCGACATGGAAGCATGTCGAGTGTCCAAGCTGCAGGGAAAAGGCGACGCGCGAGACGGACACGCTCGACACGTTCGTCGATTCGAGCTGGTACTTCATCCGCTTCGCCAGCCAGCCCGCGGATCGGCCATTTGATCCCGCTGAAGCGGAGAAATGGCTACCCGTCGCTCAATATATTGGCGGCGTCGAGCACGCGATCCTGCACCTTCTTTACGCTCGCTTCTGGACTCGCGCGCTGCAGCGGCTTGGGCGAATTTCCATCACCGAGCCATTCCGGGGACTTTTCACGCAAGGCATGGTGACCCACGAGACCTACCGCGCAGGCGACGGCAGCTGGCTAAGTCCGAACGAAGTGAAGCGCGACGGCGATGATTGGGTCCATATCGAAAGCGGTGAGCCGGTCACCCCGGGCCGCATCGAGAAAATGTCCAAATCGAAGCGTAATACTGTCGACCCGGAGCCGATCCTCGCAAAATATGGGGCCGACGCAGTCCGCTGGTTCATGTTATCGGACAGCCCGCCCGAGCGCGATCTCGAATGGTCGGAGGCCGGAATCGAGGGCGCGTCGCGCTTCGTCCAGCGAGTCTGGCGGCTGGCAAGCACGAGCGAGCGCGCAGAGGGAACGGACGAGCGTCTGAAGCGCAAGCTCCACAGGACCATCGCCGCGGTCGGCGAAGCCATCGATGCTCTTCAGTTCAATAAGGCGATCGCGCAGCTGTACGAACTTGCGACAGCGATAGAGAAAGCGGAGCCGTCTGCGACGCGACACGGGGCCGTACGAACGCTTATCCTGCTTGCTGCACCGGCGGCCCCGCACCTCGCGGAGGAAAGCTGGGCTGCGCTCGGCGAGACCGGCATGATCGCCGATGCCGCCTGGCCGAGCTTTGATCCAGCGCTGTTGGTCGATGAACAGGTGACTCTGGCAGTCCAGATCAACGGCAAGCTGCGCGACACGCTTTGCGCGCCTCGCGGCCTTGACCGCGCCGCGGCCGAGGCGCTCGCCCTCGCTTCCGAGAAGGTCAAGCGCCAGTTGAACGGAGCTCCGCCACGGAAGGTGATTGTCGTTCCGGACCGACTCGTGAATATTGTCGCATGAGCCGTGCTTTGGCACTTGCCATCGCTCTGCTGTGCCTCGCCGGCTGCGGGCTTCGGCCCCTTTACGGTGGCGGCAGTGCAGGTGCGGTCGCTTCGACGTTTCGCTCGGTCACGGTGGCGCCGATCGCCGGTCAGTCGGGCTGGCTGATGCGCAACAAGCTCGTGGAGCGGCTTGGCGAATCGGGTACCGGGGCTGCTGTCTATAGGCTTGACGTCAGTCTCGATGACAACATTACCAGCTACGGCCTGCGTTCCGACCAGGCTGCAACCCAGGAACGAAGGACCCTTCGCGCGCGCTTTCAACTCGTCGATGTTAGGAACGGTACCGTGGTGCTTGACGCGACCGCTGGATCCGATGCCGGCATCGACATCGTCAGCTCGGAATATGCGACCGTGGCAGCAGAGCAAACCGCTCTCGAGAACCTCACCGACATCGTTGCCGATCAGATTGTGTCGCGGCTCGCACTTTACGCCGATCGGACCGCCGGTAGTAAATGAAGGCGACAAAGACGAGCCTCGCCCGCGAAATCGACCAGCCGCGGGCCAACATCCGCTTTTACCTGTTCCATGGGCCTGACGAGGCGCAGTCGCGCGCGCTCGCTCAACGCCTGGTGGAGAGTCTCGGCGCGAGCAAATCCATCATCGCTGCGGGCACGATCAAATCCGATCCCGCGACACTGGTCGATGAGGCGAGCGCAATGAGCCTGTTCGGCGGTAAGCGAGTTATCTGGATCGAGCCGGCAACCAAGGACGTAGAACAAGGCGTCGCTTCACTGCTCGAAGCATCTTCCATCGAAAATCCGGTCATAGCGATCGCCGGACCGCTCACGAAGACTTCGCCCCTGCTGAAGCTTTCTGAATCTTCATCGGCTGCTCTCGCTTATGCATCATATGCACCGGAAGGGCAGGATGCCGAACGGATGGTTCACGACGTCGGCCGCCGCTTCGGACTGAAGATTGCCCCACCCCTTGCCGCGCGCATTGCCGGCAGTGCCGGCAACGATCAGGCAATCGTGGCGCAGGAGTTACAGAAGTTGGCTCTTTACGTTGATGCCTCTCCCGAGACGCCCAAGGAGCTCTACCCTTCGGCGATCGATGCCGTCGGGGCTGACAGTTCGGAAGGAGATTTTCTTCGTCTAGCCGACCTTGCACTGGACGGGGAGCTCCAGAAGCTTACCGATGAACTGGCGCGGATGCCGAGTGCGGATTCCGAAGCGATTCCGGTCATTCGTTCGCTCCAGCGGCGTCTATTGATGCTCGCCCCCGCGCGGGCGCGTATCGAGCGCGGAGAGCGTTTGGACGCGGTCATGGCGTCACTCGGCAAATCATTGTTCTGGAAGGATAAAACCAAGGTCGAGCATATGGTTGGCAGATGGACCGCGGAAGGGCTTGCAACGGCCGCGGAGCGTTTGGGGCAGCTAGAGCGCTCGCTGATGTTCACAAATGCTCCCAGCCGCGAAGCGCTTGGCGAGGAGCTGGTGGCGATCGCACGGAAGGCTCGAAGCTCTAGATAGGTTCTCCGCTCAGACGCTGGCAGATCATGTCGAGCTGGTCGAGGCTGGAGTAATGAAGTGCAACACTGCCACCCTGCCCCTTATGGCTCACCTGAACCTTCAGCCCGAGGATGTCACTGAGCTGTCGTTCAAGCGCCATCAAATCCGGATCGGCTTGCCCCAGTTGACCGCGCGTACTGGCCCGATTGCCGCCCTCCTTCGGTTTTTGCTTTTCGCGCCGAGCCCACTCTTCGGCCTGGCGTACCGAAAGACCCCTGGTGATGACTTGCTTGGCCAGTTCGACCGGGTCGTCCGCGGTTGCGACGGCCCGAGCGTGACCCATACTGATATCGCCTTTCAATAACGATTGTCGCACGAAATCAGGAAGATCTAGTAATCTCAACAGGTTAGCAACGTGGCTTCGAGACTTATGAACGATCCGTCCGACATCGTCCTGCGTGTGTCCATGCTGTTTGATCAGCTGGCGATAGCCTTCCGCTTCCTCGAGCGGATTGAGATCCTGGCGTTGGATGTTCTCGATCAGCGCGAGCTCGGCCGTCGTCGATTCATCGATTTCGCGCACGATCGCCGGAATCGCGTGAAGCCGCGCCCGCTGCGCCGCGCGCCAACGCCGCTCTCCGGCGATAATCATATAGTCGCCTTCGTGCGGCCTCAGCAGGATCGGCTGGAGCACGCCGCGCTGACGAATCGAATCCGCCAACTCGTCCAGCGCCACCTCGTCGAACTGGACGCGCGGTTGTCCGGGGTTGGGCTTGATTCGGGAAAGTTCAATTTCGCGAACTCCGCCGCGTGATTCCGAATAATCGGCCGAAGCGCCTTCGACTGGTCCTTGAGCAGGCCGCGCCGCCTCTCCGAGGAGCGCCTGCAGTCCCATGCCGAGGCCCTTTGCCGGCCGATCGGAGCTCATGCTGCGACGGCCAGTTGTGGAAGGCGTCCGATGAGCTCACGCGCGAGCCGCACATAGGCTTCTGAGCCCGGGCACTTCAGGTCGTAAATCAACGCCGGAAGGCCATGACTTGGCGCCTCCGAGAGGCGGACGTTCCGCGGAACGATCGTCTCGAATACGGTCGCACCCAGGCAAGCACGCACGTCCTCGGCTACCGCCTGCGAAAGGTTGTTTCGACGGTCGAACATCGTCAGAGCAACGCCGAGAATCGACAGTTCCGGATTGAATGCGACGCGAATCCTCTCGACGGTCTGCAACAGCTGGCTCAGGCCCTCGAGTGCAAAGAACTCGCACTGAAGCGGCACAAGGAGATGGCGCGCGGCAACCAGTGCATTGACAGTCAACAATCCGAGCGAAGGGGGACAATCGATCAGGCAAATATCCCAACGTCCCGAGGGCGAAGCAGCAAGCACCTTGTCGAGCCGGTGAGCGCGGTCATCGAGACTGACCATCTCGACCTCGGCACCTGACAGATCGACCGTCGCCGGCAAAACGTCGAGGCGCGGCACCCGGGTGGGGATCGCAGCTTCAACGGCCGAGCAGGCGCCGATCAGCACGTCATAACTTGAACGCGTACGCCGCGCTTGAGAGATACCTAATCCGGTCGACGCGTTGCCCTGCGGATCCAGGTCGACCAGAAGAACGCGCCAACCGATCGCCGCGAGCGCGGTGGCCAGGTTGATGCACGTCGTCGTCTTGCCGACCCCGCCTTTTTGATTGGCCACAGCGATGCGGATCATCATTTCGCCCTCACCCCGGTCGCGACGACGATCAAGCTGTCGGCGTCGGTGATACTTCGTTCCACGTGGAACGCACCTTGCCACGTCCGCTTCGCTTCGGCCAGTTCCCCTTCGGCGCTGCGGCCCTTCGGAAGGGCCCAGACGGTTTTTCTTGTGGACAGATGTGCGGATATTTTGAGCAATTCGGACAAGTTCGCCACGGCGCGTGCGGTGATTACGTCATATTCGCCCTGAGCGCGCTGCGCCCTGGTCGCGACAATCCTGGCGTTCAACCCAAGTGATTCGTTAACCTTGTGGAGAAACTCGGCCCGAAGATGACGCGGCTCGATGAGCGTGACGGGGCCGTCGACGATGCAAGCAATCACCACCCCCGGTAATCCCGCGCCCGAGCCGATGTCCAGCCAAGACGCTCCGACATGGGGTTCGAACCGCACGAGCTGCGCAGAATCGAGGATATGACGGTCCCAAAGATCATCGAGTGTGGAAGCGGAGACGAGATTCTGCCGTCCAGCTTCCTCGCGGAGGAGGCCGGCATAGGCCTCCAGTTTCTCAAGCGTTTCACGTGAAACATTGCGCCGTGCAATATCGGCGAGCTGCTCGATCACGCAGCGGCGCGACGGGTCGCCGCGACATAGAGGGCTGAAAGCGCTGCCGGCGTCAGGCCTGGAACGCGGGATGCTTGGTCGAGCGTTTCGGGAGCAGCGATCCTCAGCCGCTCAACCATTTCGTTGGAGAGCCCGGGAACGGTCGCATAATCGAGGGCTGTCGGAAGCCAAACGCGTGAGTCTCGCTGAACCTGCTCCCACTCGCGCTGCTGGCGTGCAACATAGGGCGCATAAAGAGCATCGGCGCGCCCCTCGGGGGTCTCAGCCCATTTAGTGCTCGACCGCGAAGCGAGATGCTTCTCTATCTGCCTGCACCGCCGGGTGGACAAACAGCCCGCCGCCATTGCGGCCACTCCAAGACGCGACGTGGCATTGTCCGCGCGAAGTGACAGCCGATACTCGGCACGTGCGGTCATCATTCGGTATGGTTCGGTGACTCCTTGCAGGGTGAGATCGTCGATCATGACGCCAATGTACGAAGTCCGACGATCGAAGCGGACCTCTTCAAGGTCGAGGCTGCGGGCAGCTGCGTTCAGGCCGGCGGCAAGACCCTGCGCAGCCGCCTCTTCGTAACCCGTCGTCCCATTGATCTGGCCGGCGATGAACAAGCCAGGCATTTCGCGGACTTCAAGCGTCTGGTTGAGCCGCCTGGGATCGATGAATTCATATTCGACCGCATAGCCCGGCCGAACGATCCGTGCTCGCTCGAGACCCGCGATGCTGCGAACGAAAGTCTCCTGGACGCCAGCAGGTAACGAGGTCGAGATGCCGTTCGGATAAACTAAAGGATGGCCCAAGCCTTCCGGCTCGAGGAAGATCTGGTGCGATTCCCGATCGAAGAACCGCTTCACCTTGTCCTCGATCGACGGGCAATAGCGCGGACCCCTGCCCTCTATCGCACCAGCGAACAGCGGCGAGCGATCGAAATTCGAACGAATGATCTCGTGAGTGCGCTCGCTGGTGCGTGTAATCGCGCACCGCAGCTGCGGC
>JANWLR010000008.1 GCA_025450755.1 Sphingomicrobium sp.
GGCGGCGGGAACCTCTGGCGGCATTACGAGGCGTGGTTGAAGACACTCGGCCTGCAGCACCAGGTCGCCGTCCACCATGCGACCTCGGCGGGTCTTCTGTCGGGAGTTCGCTCGGGATTCGGAGTAGCGGTGCTACCGTGCATCGCGGCCGATTCCGACCCCGAGCTGATCCGCTGCCTACCGCCGCTGGGGGACCATGGCCGAATGCTGTGGCTCTTAACTCACGAGCGCGTTCGTCACGTTCCCGCGGTTCGAGCCGTGATCGACTTCCTCTACCAAGGACTTCGCCGACACATCGCACGGCTCGAGGAGATGAGGGCCGCGGCCTAGTCCGCCGGATAGTGCGGCTCGGGCCGATCATGAAGGTCGTCATAGTGAACGATTGCGGGCCTGGGTCCGAACGGCACGGGCCGACCGCGCCGGAAGGCCCATTCGCCGCGGTCGCAATCGGCCGCGCGGACATAGCCGTTGATATAGAGTCGCCGCTTATGGTCGGAGAGGTTCTTGCCGGACCCATGCACCAGATAGGGGCTCCATAGTGCAAGATCGCCGGGCTCGAGCAACAGATCAACGACATCCGCCGAAGAAAAGTTGATTGTCTCCAGGGCATCGTCCGTCATTTCCGTGCCCAGCGCTTTTTTCGAGCAGTCCATGTCCAGCTCGCCGCGCAAATGGCTGCGGGGAATGACCCGCATGCAGCCGGATTCGGCCGTGTGGGGATCGATCGCGAGGCCGGTCTGGACATAAGCTGTTGCAAGATTGCGATATGCCTCGGCAGGACGGCGAAAACGGCTGTCCTGATGCCAGGCAAAATCCCCCAGAGAGCCCAATGCCTTCCAGTGTACCTGGTTGATGATCTGCTTAAGGTCGCGCCCGATCAGCGGCTCGAGCAGATCGGCAAAACGGCCGTCGAGCCGGACTTTGTTGAGCACCGGATGATGGTAGGAGGGCCATTGGACCATTCGCACGAGCGGTTCACTTCCTGCTCGCTCACGTGCGACGTTGTAAAACAGGTTGCCGTGCCGGAAGCAGCGGCCGTGCGCGACACCCTCTGCATAAAGCTGGTCGAGCGCCGCCGCGATGTCCGAAATTTCATCGCGATGGAAGAAGCCGCGAACGATGGCATAACCATCCCGCCAGTAGCTCTCGAAACCCGGCCAGATCGCCTCGTACGGCGTGACCTTTCGCTGCTGCGAAACGCCCATCGATTCCTCCCCGCCGCCAGCGAGAATACATCAACTTATTGACAAATCCATGAATTTTGTCGCGCGCGCGATTTTGAAAAAGCGGTTCGGCCGTCAGCTTCCGGGGACCCGCGCGATGCTCATCGTCAGGCGCTGATCGCCACGCGCAATATCGATGGAGGTTGATTTGCCCTCGCCGTCGAGCGCACGGCCAAGCTCCGAGGCGCTCGCCACCGGCGAACCATCCACAGCAACCACGATGTCTCCCGCCTGCAATCCTGCTTTCGCAGCCGGCGACTTGGGCTGGACCAATGCGACCACGGTACCGACCGAGCGGCCGTCGCTGAGGCGTCCGGCAAGGCCCTGATCGAAATCCTTCGCGCGAAATCCGAAACTGGTCATTGGCGACAAAGTGCCTCGAAGCAGCTCATTGGCAACGTCGGCCACGACGTCCGCCGGGATCACCGAGTTGGGCCGACCGCTTGGCGCAACCACTCCAACAGCTTCACCGACGCCGGAAATGAATGGCGCACCCAGGGCTAAGTCTGCCCCCATCGGCTGAAGGCGGACATAGGCGGCCTGTCCGCCACCATCTACCAGGAAGTCGCTGGCAATCATCGCCACCTGTGCACTGCACCCGCTCGCCGCCGGATCGACAACCGCAAATCCGAAATCTCCGACATTTGGAAAAGCCTGGTCCGCGAGCCGCACCGGGCGGAGACCCGTTGCGTCCGTGTGAAGCACGCTAAGACCGGAGACGGGATCGGCCCGCACTTCGCTGACCCCGACCGCCGGTCCAGCGCCGAAATGCACTTCAAGATTACCGGTCGGAAGAGCGGCGGAGGCAGCGATCACCCAGCCGTCGGCTGAAACTGCAAAGCCCGTGGTCGCTGCACCGGTTGCGCCCGCCGGCGCGATTGCCGCAATCGAGGGGCACAGTGCTGCAATCGTGTCCGCGAAGCTCGGCAAGCCGGTCTGCTGGCGCACAATCTGGATGATCGGGCGGCGCTGTTGCTGCTCGTCCGTAATGGAATTTCGCCGCGGCTGACCCGTCGTATTGAGGCCGCGGGTCATGAACGTTCCGGCAACCGCGGCGGCAAGCACGACAGCCCCGACCAGCGCGAGGTTTCGGACTCGCCTATTCACCGAACATCTCTCGCTGGGCTTTTTCAAGCTCGTCGGCGTAGCGGCGCTGGACGAACCTCTCGGACAAGGTTCCCACGACCTCGCGCTCGTCGCTCACGACCGCGAGGAAATCGGCTCCGTTCGAATCGAACACGGCCATCGCATGCCGGACGTTTTCCGCCGGGTTGAGAACGACATCCTTCATGGACGCAAGAACGCCAACCTCCTGGTCCGAATCGAGGGTTGCTTCGAATACAAGGGGAGTATCGACGATCCCGAAATATATTCCGGTGGCATCCGTCAGAACGACGTTCGGGGTCGATCCAAGCGGGAAACGGCGGCGAAATTCCGCAATCGTCATCGCTGCGGGCACGATCTCGGCGACACGCTGCATCATCTTGCCGACAGTAAGCGTCCTCACCCAGCCAACATCCCTGGCGCTGCGGATGGTTTCGCCGCGGGTGTGAAAGCGCCACGTTGAGAAGGAGAAGCCGAACGTCTCGCGCACGACCGTGCTGGCGCATAGCCCCGCAGTCACTGCAACGCTGGTCAGCGCGAAATCGTGCGTCGTCTCAAGCACCAGGAGGGACATGGTCATCGGCGCGCCGATGATCGCAACCGCCATGGCCGCCATGCCGATCAGTGCCGCGTCGGATGGATCGATCGGCGGAGCGCCCGCGATGTGGGCCAGTGTCCCGGCAAACAACTGCCCGGCAAGCGAACCGATGAACAGGGAGGCGAAGAACAAGCCGCCGCGAAATCCAAAGCCAAGCGAGACTGCAGAGGCGAGTATCTTGCAGATGAAAATCAGGAGGAGGACGCGGAGTGCGACTTCTCCGCCAAGATCGAGGTGGAGCGCTCCGTGCCCGGCGGAGAGCGTCTGTGGCGTCACAAGCGCAAGCGGAATCAGGAGCAGGCCGCCAATTGCAGGCCGCCAGGCGTCGAGCACAGGCAAGGCGCGGACGTTCTCCTCGATGAACGTCACCGCGCGCATGATTGCGATGGCAATTGCAGCGCAGATCACCCCGAGCGCGGCGTAGATGACATAATCCTCGGTGGTAATCGCCTTCGCACCGGGAAGCGCGATCAGATAGGGCTCAAGCCCGAGCAGCCTTCCGGTCAGCACGGCCGAGAGTGCTGCCGCTGCAACGGGCGCGATGGCGGCGGGCGTATATGCGCCAATCACGATTTCGAACGCATAGAATGCACCGGTAAGGGGTGCGCTAAATGCCGCGCCGAGCGCGGCGCCTGCTCCTGCACCAAGCAGAATCCTCATGTCGGCTCGGCGAAGGCGCAGCCATCGACCGACGACCGATGCAAAGCCGCCGCCCGCCTGTGCATAGGCCGCTTCAAGACCGACGGACGCGCCGACACCGTTCGAGAGAAGGGTCTGGGCACAAACGAGGAGACTGTCGCGTAAGCGAATGACCCCGCCGTGGAGGGCATTGGCCTCGACGACGTCCACGGGCGTTCGCCACCGCCGTGCAGCGGCACGGCTGGTGATCCCCAGCACGAGGCCGCCGATCGGCAACGCGATCAGCGACAAGGGCGGCACTGAAGGGGCAGCGCTGAGGCCCGTGCCCGAGAGTCCGTAGATCAGCGACTGAAGCCCATGCGCGGTCCGGTTGATCGCGAAAGTGAGGAGGCCAGCGCCGATCCCGAGCGCGGTCGCAAGCGCGACGAGCACCGCCTCGCTCGATCGAAACAGCCGGCGAACCGCGGTGGTGCGCCTCGGAACATTGACGGTCTTCTGCAGGCGCGAGAGGCTCTGGCCGTCCGTCATTCCACCGTGACGCTCTTCGCCAGGTTACGCGGCTGGTCGACGTCGGTGCCCTTGAGGACCGCGACATGGTAGGCGAGCAGTTGCACGGGCACGGCATAGACCAAAGGTGCGATCAGCGGATGCACTTCGGGCATTTCGATGGTCGCCATCGAGCCTTCACCCGCCTCTGCAATCCCGCGCGCGTCGCTAATGAGAACGATCTTGCCGCCGCGCGCACGAACCTCCTGCATGTTGCTGACCGTCTTGTCGAACAACGGGCCGGACGGAGCGAGCACGATCACTGGCACATTGTCGTCGATCAGCGCGATCGGCCCATGCTTCATTTCGCCGGCGGCATAGCCTTCGGCGTGGATGTAGCTGATTTCCTTGAGCTTTAGCGCCCCTTCCATGGCCATCGGATAATCGGGCCCGCGGCCGAGATAGAGGACGTCGCGCGCAGGGGCGATCAGATGCGCCATTGCCGCGATTTCGTCGTCGTGCGCGAGGGCTGCGTTGATCGCCGCCGGCGCTTCCTGGAGATGCGCGACGATATCTTTCTCCTCGTCGCTGCTCAGCCTGTGCTTGCAACGCGCGATATAGGCCGAAAGCGCCGCCATCACCGCAAGTTGGCAGGTGAAAGCCTTGGTTGAGGCAACGCCGATCTCCGGGCCGGCGTGGGTCGGGAGGAGAAGATCGACCTCGCGCGCCATCGAACTGGTCGGAACGTTGATGATCCCGGCAGTCCGAACGCCGTTTTCCTTCATGTGACGAAGCGCGGCCAGAGTGTCGGCCGTCTCACCCGACTGCGAGATCACAATTCCCAGCGTGTTCGGGAGCAGGACCGCCTCGCGGTAACGAAACTCGCTCGCAACATCGACCTCTACGCGGATTGCCGCGAACCGCTCGATCCAATATTTGCCGATCATCGCGACATAGAATGAAGTGCCGCAGGCAACGATCGTTACGCGCTCGATCGAGGCGAGGTCGGCCTCGGCCGCGGGCAGCGCCACCTCCCCTTCGAACGGGCGAACATAGGTCTGGAGAGTTTGGGCAACCACGATCGGCTGCTCGAAGATCTCCTTTTGCATATAATGGGCATAATTGCCCTTTTCGACCGGGGCCGACGACGCTCCGGACTCGACAATCTCCCGGTCAACGGGTCGATTGTTTCGATCGAAGATCTGGATGCTTTCACGACGAACCACGGCCCAGTCGCCCTCATCGAGATAGGCGATGCGCTGCGTCCAGGGTGCGACGGCGAGCGCGTCAGAGCCGAGGTAGTTTTCCCCCTCGCCATAGCCGACAGTGAGCGGAGCTCCCATCCTCGCGCCGATAATCAGATCAGGATGGTCGCGGAACAGGAAGGCAATCGCGAATGCTCCCACGAGGCGCGGCAACACTGCAGCCACAGCGTCCTGCGGCGAGGCACCATGTTCGATTTCCCGGGCGACGAGGTGTCCGACGACTTCAGTATCGGTTTCGCTGGCGAACCTGCGGCCCTCCGCGATGAGCTCGTCCCGGAGCGGTTTGAAGTTCTCAATGATTCCATTGTGGACCAGCGCCACAGCACCGACGATGTGCGGATGGGCATTGCCGACAGTCGGTGCACCGTGAGTCGCCCAGCGGGTGTGCGCGATGCCGGTGCTTCCGTGAAGCGGATGGGCTGTCAGTTCCCGGGCGAGATTGTCGAGCTTGCCTTCGGCGCGCCGGCGTTCGAGCTTGCCCTCGCTGATCGTGCAGATCCCGGCCGAGTCATAGCCTCGATATTCGAGCCGTTTCAGACCGTCGAACAGCCGCTGGGCGACGTCGCTCTTCCCGACAATACCAACAATTCCGCACATCTGGGACGCCGCTCCTTTTTCAAAGTTGGCATGCTATCCCCTATCGGCACTTTGCCGAACAGCAAGTGAAGCGATGGTGACAGGGTGGTAACCGCGTCCAGCTACTCCGCCGCTTTGCGTGTCACTCGTTCGCGGAAGCGGCGTGCCCAGCCGGCAATGCCCTTCTGTTCGCTGCGCTCGATCGCCAGGCTGTCAGCTTCGACGTCCTTGGTGATCACCGAACCGGCTCCCACGATTGCACCATCGCCGACCGTCACTGGCGCGACGAGCGCGGTGTTCGAGCCGATGAAGGCGCCGGCTCCGATGACGGTCCTAAATTTGTTGAATCCGTCGTAATTGCAGGTGATCGTCCCGGCGCCGATATTCGCCTTGGCCCCCACCGATGCATCGCCGACATAAGAAAGATGGTTGATCTTCGCGCCTTGGGCCACCTCGGCCTTCTTGAGCTCAACGAAATTGCCGACCTTCGTCCCTTCCGCGAGGCGCGTTCCGGGGCGAATCCGGGCAAACGGGCCGATGCTCGCTTTGCTTCCGATGGTTGCACCTTCGATGTGGCTGAAGGCGTGGATCGTCGCGCCATCGGCGATCTGGACGCCCGGGCCGAAGACGACATGCGGTTCGACTGTCACATCGCGGCCGAGCTTCGTGTCATAGGCGAACCAAACGCTCTCCGGGTCGATCAGCGTCGCGCCCTCGTCGAGCGCCTGTTCGCGCCGGCGGCGCTGCCATTGGAGCTCAAGATGCGCCAGCTCGGAGCGGCTGTTGACCCCTGCAGCCTCATACGGGTCGCCCTCGATGACGACGGCTTCCCGCCCTTCGGCCGCAGCGATGTTGACAATGTCGGGCAGATAATATTCGCCGGCCGAATTGTCGTTACCGACTTGTTCGATCCAGCGGAAAAGGTCCCTGGCGCGAACAGCCATCATCCCGGAGTTGCAGAGGCGCACCGCCCGCTCCTCCTCGGTCGCGTCCTTATATTCCACCATCTTTGCGATGCGGTCGCCCTCGCCGAGGATGATTCGGCCATAGTTGAGCGGGTCTTCAGGCGACGAGGCGAGTACGACGATCCCGGGGCCACCTTCGCCGTCCAAGCGGTCAAGCATGCGCCTCAGCGTGTCCGTCTGGACGAAGGGCGTGTCGCCATAAAGGATCAGCACGGGGCCATCGTAGCCGGCGAGCGCTTCGGCCGCCTGCTCTACGGCATGACCGGTGCCTTTCTGCTCCGCCTGGACGGCGATCCCGACGTTTCGAGCGGCTATCGCGGCCTCGACCTGCTCCCGGCCCTTGCCGACGACCACCACTTTTCTCTCTGCGCCGAGCGCATCGACGCGATCGAGCAAGTGGAGCAGCAACGCCCGGCTCGCGATCGGATGAAGGACCTTGTGCGTGTCGGAGCGCATGCGTGTGCCCTGCCCCGCGGCAAGGATGACAACGGCGAAACGGCGCTGGTCGGTCATTGCGGCGTGAATAGGATGGGGTTCAGCCAAGCGCCAGTGGCGAGGCGGCTGAGATGCCTAGATAGCGCTCGTTCCCGACAAAGCCGACCTTTTGCACATGCTCACGCTTGATCGTCCCAAGAACGCCAGGGAAGCGGCGCATGCTACTCTACAATTAGGATATATGATCTCATGAACTCCCGCGAGAAGCAAAGATCCAACGAAAAAGGGCGGCTCCCGATAGGAACCACCCTTCGAACAAATCCAGGCCGGCGGCCTAGAAGATGTTCTGATAATATTCGTTGCCAACGAACCCCATCTTCTGGACGTGCGCCTTCTTGGTGACGGCCAGCACTTCGTCGACAATCTCGTAGCGCGCAGTGGCATCCGGCTGCAGGTGAAGCTCCGGAATCGGGTTCATCTGCTGAGTTGCATCGAGGTAACTGCGAAGCTGCCCCATGGACACAGGGCTGCCATTCCACAGCACCTGGTCCTGCGCATTCACCGAAACCACGTTCTTGATCGGGTTGATCGGCGGCGGTGGCTGGTTCGGCTGGTTGACCGGGAGGTCCAGCTTCACCGCATGCGTCTGCGGCGGAATGGTAATGATGAGCATGATCAGGAGAACCAGCATGACGTCGATCAGCGGCGTCACGTTGATATCCAGCATCGGTTCGCCCGAAGCATTGTCGCTAGCGGTCTGCATCGACATGGCGAAATGCTCCTACTGGCGAGGAACCGGGCCGGCGCCCGGTTGTGAGATGAAGCCGACGCGCTGGAACCCAGCTTCCTGCATCGTCAGAATGGTCGCGCCGATACACTTGTACTGCGTGTTGATGTCGCCGCGGATGTGAGCCTCCGGCATGTTGTCCTCATTGATGTTCTGGACCCCGCCGACGGCCTTGATCTGGTCTTCCAGCTTCTTGACCGCTCGATCGAGCAAGTCCTTCTGAGTGACCTTATCGAGCTGCCAATAGACCTCGCAGGTCCCGCCGGGGCCGTTGCGAACGCTCAAGGATACGTTTTCCGGCTTCGTAACAGTCGGCTCATAGCTGACCTTCGGCAGAGTCACCGGAATACGGTGAACCACCACGGGAATGGTGATCAGGAAGACAATCAGGAGCACCAGCATCACGTCGGTCAATGGAACGACGTTGATGTCCGAAATCGCCGTGTCGTCATCACCTTCTAGTACTTGTCCTGCCATGCGGCTGGTTTCTTTCCTAACTTCAACAGACGCGGAAGTCCGGCCGCAGAGCCGGACTTCCGTTGAGGGCTACTTTGCGCCGGTCGGCGTCGGAGTGCGGCGAAGCGGGTCGCTGCCTGGCTGCGTCGGCGCACCGGTGGGGCGAGCCGTGCCCTTGGCCGGGCCTGCGCCGAACTGCGGCTTCACGGTGCCAGCCGACATCATGTAGCCGTGGATGTCGTTCGTGAAGGCAGCAAGATCCTCCATGATCGACTTGTTGCGGCGGATCAGCCAGTTGTAGGCAAGCACCGCCGGGACCGCGACGACGAGGCCGAGCGCGGTCATGATCAGCGCTTCACCGACCGGACCTGCGACCGTGTTGATCGAGGCTTCGCCCGACGAACCGATCTTGATCAGCGCGCGATAAATGCCAACGACGGTGCCGAACAGACCGATGAACGGCGCGGTCGAACCCACCGTCGCAAGGAAGGCCAGGCCTTCACCGAGGCGTGCGCTGATCGATCCCTGGCTGCGAGCGAGGCTGTTGGCCATCCAGTCGTGCTGGTCGATCGGGTCGGTCAGCTTTCCATGCTGCTCCTGCGCCATGAGCGCATCGTCGACGATCGAACGGTAGGCGCTCTTTGCGTCGAGCTTGGTCGCCGCCTCACGAAGGTTCGGCGAGTTCCAGAAGCTCGCCCGGACCTTGCGGCCCTGCGAGATGATCTTCTGCTGCTGCATGAGCTTGGTGAATAGAATGTAGAACGTACCAAGCGACATGATGACGAGGATTACGAACACCGAGATCGTGATGACGCCGCCCTGCTGGAGAGCCGGCCCAATGCCATATTGTGCGCCCTGTGCTGCTGCTGCTTGCATGCTAAAACTTCCTTCTGAAAACCTGTCCTGAGAGTTTAAACGTTAGTCTTTGGGAAGAACCCAGCTGATCGGCGGGGTCGTGTATGTGTCCGAGGTCGGATTGCCGTTGCTATCCCGCGCAGGAGTGAATTTCACCCGGCGGCGAAGGATATTGCAGGTCGTCGAATCCAGGGCGTTATTGCCCGTCGACTTGATCAGATTGCACCCGGTAACCCGGCCATCAGGTCCGATCGTCAACGTCGCCTGCGCAGTTCCCTGAGCTTCCGCGGCAATGGCCTCGGCCGGATAGTCGTCATTGCTGAATGCCGTTCGGACGTCGCCTCGCGCCGGCTGCGCGGAAACCGTCTTGCGCGGCGGCGGCGGCGGCGGCGGCGGCGCCGGAACGACCGGCGGGATAATCGGCGGCGTAGGCGGCGCGGTGACGGTCTGGATCGTCGGCGGCGGCGGCGTGTTGACCTGCACCAGCGGAGGCGGAGTTACCGGCGGCGGTGGAACCTTCGGCATATCCTTGGGCGGTGGAGGCGGCTGCTGCGGTGGCGGAGGCTGCTGCTCGACGTCGATGACCTTGAGGTTTTCGGCAGCGTGCTTGACCACATCATACGCCAGACCGGTAACGATCGCGTAGAGCAGCGAGCTGATGACCACCACGGTCAAGATGATCGACAGGGTGCGGTTACCGCTGAGATCTTTGCGTTGCGCGTAGGACATTAACCCGCAATTCTCCTCGACACGCCGTGGGGGGGCTCCACGGTCAACCCGGGCGTTCGGACGCTCGCCCGAAAAACGTTGTTAATCCGCCGATGTTTCAATGTGACATTGGCGGCAGGCGGGCTTCCTTATATCCGCCTCAAAGAGCGTGCAACGGATTTTGTTCCACAGCCGGAAGGCCGGAAACTACGGCTGTTGAGTTCTGCTGCTCAAGCCTGCGGCCAAGAGCCCGAAAAAGAAGCGATTTCGACTCCAACGCCGTGCGCGTCCGGATAGACGTCGGGCTTCGAAAGGCGGATTCGCAGAGCCCGCGTCCCCCGGAACGCCGAAAGACGCTCGAAAATGGCATGTGCGAGCGTTTCCTGAAGGTTATAGCGTCTTGCCTGGGCAATTTTTGCCACTTCGCGTCGAAGGAAGTCATAGTTCCACGCACGCTCGGGATCATCGTTGGCGGGCGCGGCGAGATCATCGAGCCAGATTTCGACCGTCACGAGCAGCCGCTGCGGCGACCCGATCTCAAAATCGTGAAACCCGATGTCCGCCTGGACCTCGAGCGATTCGAGGAGAATCCGTGCCGAACGCACTTTCAAATGATCGGGAATTAGCCCCGACAGACATGGGTCGGTGGCGCTCATTCGTCCTCCAGGAACTGGACGTCGCGATCGAGAGAGTAGAATCGCTGTCCGCCATCGATCGTGATGACCTGTCCCGTCACGGCGACGGCGTCGACCAAGTAGCGAAGTGCCGCAACCACGTCTTTGGCTTCTATCCCACGGCCGAGCGGATTGTTCGTATGCATGAGCTCGAAATTCTTCTCACTTTGTCCGTTTGAGCGGAGCATCAGCGCCGGCGCGATCCCATTGACCCGGATCGATCGAGACGCAAGCGCGCGAGCGGCAAGCTCCGTCAGTGCTGCGAGTGCGTATTTTGAAAGCGTATAGCTCAAAAAATCCGGATTGGGCGCAACCAGCTTGGAATCCAGAAGGTTCACGACCAGCGCATCGCCTCCGTCATGCTTGCTTGCCAGTTCCTCGATCAGCAAAGCCGGCGCGCGGACGTTGACGGCCATGTGAGCATCGAACTCGTCCGGCCTGAAGCTGCCGAAATCATCGTGGGCAAAGCGGGCGGCGTTGTTCACCAGCAGCCGGACGGGGGGGAGACTGAAAGCGGCATCGAAGATGGCTCGGGCGCATCCCACATCGGCAAGATCAGCGACCAGCTTTGTTGCGCCGTCAGGCACATCGTCCTCGCCGTGATGAACATGGGCAATTACGGTCCAACCGTCGGCGACAAGCGAGCCCGCGATCACTGCGCCGATGCGTTTGCCAGCGCCTGTCACGATTGCCGTTCGGTGAGCCGTCATCGCCAACTCCTGCCTTGAGCAGAGCGTGGAAGCAATCCAATGGGCTTCTTGAATGCCGGAGAGCCGCCCACCAATCGAGTTGCAGGGGATGAGCCTTGCCGAGCTGCAGGTGCTGATCGACGAACGCCGTTTGCCACCGGTCGATCAGTGGCAACCAGAGCGTTGTGGCCACTCCCGAATGCGAATCGCGCGCGACGGAACTTGGTTTTACGACGGCGAGGCAATCAAGCGACCCGAAATGGTCCGTCTCTTTTCGACCGTCCTTCGGCGGGAGCCGGACGGGCGGCACATATTGGTCACTCCTGCCGAAAAGCTCGAGATCGACGTGGAGGCGACCGCATTCCGCGCCGTTGCAATGCATCGCGAGGGGCAGGGCCGCGACCAGCGGGTCGCATTCAGCCTCGACAGCGGCGATGCACTGATTCTCGGGCCCGAACACCCGCTGCGCATCGTCGACCCTCAATCTCGTTCCTCCCCTCGCCTGCTGGTTCGTCATGGACTGGAGGCCGAGCTTACCCGTCCGGTCTATTATGAGCTTGCGGAGATCGCCCTTGCCGACAGGGGAGTGCCGCCCGGCATTTGGAGCTCTGGTGTCTTCTTCCCGCTGGAGCCGGCAGAATGAACCTCAGCGACCGGCTGCGCAAAGCACTTGGGGCGCCACCTTCGCAGCCACTGCTCGAAGGCGACTTGCTCGGGCGGCGATCGAGGGCCGACATCCCGGCCGCCGTGCTGATTGCCGTTACGGATAGACCCGATCCGGGAGTTATCCTCACCGTCCGCCGCGAACATCTGCGAACGCATGCCGGCCAGATCGCCTTCCCAGGCGGTCGCCTAGACGAGGGCGAAGATGCGTTGGCGGCGGCGCTCCGCGAAGCGCATGAGGAAATCCTGCTCGATCCGGTCGCGGTTGAGCCAATTGGACAGATTGAGGAATATCGGACGGTCACGGGGTTCGTCGTTGCGCCGGTGATAGGCGTCGTCCCGCCTGACCTTCCGCTCGAGCCGCATGAGCATGAAGTCGCCGACTGGTTCGAAGCTCCGCTCAGCTTTCTTCTGGATCGGGAAAACCAGCACGAGCGAACAGCCTTGTTCCAAGGCCGAACCCGCCACTATTACGAAATCATCTGGAACGAGCGCAGGATCTGGGGCGTGACCGCAGCCATCATCGTCAACCTAGCGCGCAGGCTTCAGTGGCGCTGAATCTCGACGCCGGCAAATGGCGCAAGAAGCGCGGGATGAAGCGGCTGCTGCGAGCGCTCGGCGCCGACCAGGGGCTCACCCGCTACGTCGGCGGCGCGATCCGCGACGATCTGCTTTCACTTCCGGTCAGCGATATCGACCTTGCAACACGAATTCCCCCCGACGAAGTCATCCAGCGGCTTGAGAAAGCGAAGATCAAAGCCGTGCCGACCGGCATCGACCATGGGACGGTGACGGCGGTCAGTGACGGTCAGCCGTTCGAGATCACGACCTTGCGACGCGACGTGTCGACCGACGGGCGCCGCGCGACGGTTGCATTCACTGACGACTGGAAGGAGGACGCGGCGCGGCGCGATTTCACGATCAACGCCCTTTCGGCCGATCCGGTCACGGGCGAGCTGTTCGACTATTTCGGCGGTCTTGCTGACCTTGAACAGCCACACATCCGTTTTATCGGTGATCCCCTTCAGCGCATCGCCGAAGACCATTTGCGGATCTTGCGTTTCTTCCGGTTCCACGCCCGCTTCGATGCGGGCGAGGCCGACTCGGCAGCGCTCGATGCCTGCACGGCGCGTGCAAAGGATCTCATGGCCCTATCGCGCGAGCGAATTGCCGACGAGCTTCTAAAGCTGCTGGAACTGCCGGATCCGTGCCGCACGGTTCAAATCATGCTGGAGCGTGAGATCCTCAAGTCGATCCTGCCCGAGATCGAAGCGAAGCGGCTATCCGATTTGAAAGCCCTGGTCTCTGCCGAGCGCGCGGCCAAGATTGAGCCCAACGCGCTGCGCCGCCTCGCGGCCTTGCTGCCGAGGAATGCAGAGATTGCCAGTGACATTGGCGCTCGTCTGAGACTGTCGAACAAGGCGAAAAAGCGGCTCGCCTGTGCGGCAGAGTCGGATCTTGGCAGCTCGCCGCAAGCCATCGCCTACCGTCTTGGCACGGAGTGCGCGGTGGACCGCCTGCTCCTCGCCAACCGCGCATCCGCCGTGGCCACCATCGCCAATTGGCATCGCCCACGCCTTCCGATTGGCGGCGGCCAGCTGATCAAGCGCGGCCTCAAGGAAGGGCCGATCGTTGCCCAGACTCTGCGCTCGATCGAGGATCGCTGGGTCGAGAGTGGCTTTGCTTCAGGCGAGCAATTCGAGCGGATCGTCCGCGACGAACTTGCAAAGGCGAGCGCCTAGATGCGATATTTCGAAGCTTCTTTTTTGCAATTGTAGGGAAGCGTTGGATCGGAACAGAAGTCCGGCCAATTGCCGGTCGCCTTCCAGTATTGCAACAATCCCAAATGCGCAGCGGCGGCCATCGACCGCGGGTCGCGCCAGACGTCTTTAAGCGCAGGACGAAATAAGACCTCGGCAGCAAGACCGCTTTGTTCGCCTCCGCTATAATGAAGCAGAATGTCGAGCACCTCGTCCTTGCGGCCGAACTGCCCAAGCGTTTGCACGATTTGCGCAACGAAGGCCGGATATTGTTGGTAGATCTTGCGATCTTCAGCGATCGAGCGTTCGATGTTCGAGGGACTGGGATCGATACGCGCCTCGATGAACGCAGCCTGCTCCGCTTCAAGCGGACCTTGCTCGAATGGTTGTTGAAGCAGCAGCTTGGCTTCCCTTGGGTCGCCGAAGCGAAGGTCGAGACGATATCGGGCCGAGATGACGGTCGGAGCTCCGGGCCAAAGCTGCTCAGCCTTTTTCAACTGAGCATAGCCCGCCTCCGAGTTGCCGGCATAAGCATAGGCAGAAGCGAGGGTTTGCTGATTGGCAGGCGACAATGGATCGAGCTGAACCGCATGAGTGACGTCAGCCACAGAATCGTTCATCCGTCCGACGTACATCCACCGTTCGCCGCGCCATCGGTAAAGCAGCGCATTGTCGGGGTGACGCCTTAGGCCTTCGTCGAACGCGCGAAAGATACCGATAAAATCGGACGGCGACAGGATGACCGCCTTGGCTGCGTACAATTCGCCAAAATCCAGGCCGAGATCCTGAGCTTTCTTGATTTGGCTTGCCATCTTTCGCTGCAGAGCCGACGAATCTTCGACCGCCCAAAGCTCATCGATCTCCAACGCGATCAATTTTGCCCATGCAGCCTCGAAATTGGGTGCCTTGGCGACAACTTGTTCGAACAGCTTCACTGTAGCGCTGTTGTCCTGGTTCGCGCCATATGCGCTGTCAAAGCCTGTGCAGCCGGATACGTACTGCTTCAGCGTATCCTGACGGATCTGCTCGCGTCGATACGACAAGGCATCGGCCGCGCAGGACACGGCGCGCTGCGCCTCGACTGCGATTTGTTGCGGCAGGGTGGCGCCTTGCGAAGCGGGTTGCTGCCAGTTGGCCGACCAAAGGATCCAACGTTCCTTCCCGGCCATCAGGCTCAAGTCTCGACTTAGCTGCTGACCCCGATCACTTCCGCCCACCTGAAGAACGAGGTCGGATCTTCCCGGCCCGGAAATAAGCTGGAATGCGTCGTCACCGGTGGGGAGGTCCGCTAGGCGCAACGATAGATCGCGCGCGAGCTGCTGCGCTGCAGGTGAGCCGTTCGCGGGCTCAACCGCAACCACAGGAATTTCGGACGAGTTGGGGTTCCTAAGCCACCAGCCGCCTCCGATCAGGAGCAGGAGCGCGGCAATCATTGCGACGAAGAATTGCCATCGGCGAGGAGTGGATTGCCAAGTCACGCGCCCCGCTTTGCTGTCAGCTTTGTCTGTCACTGCCTTGGTTTCTGGCGCGCCAACTGCTTGGATCAGGCTATTAAGAGCGCCAGACCGGCCGCGGCCGGCCCATCTCGACAAGTCGATCGTCTGGAATTGGCGGAAACCGAGCGGAGGCGATGTGCCATCGAGCGTAACTGGAACAAGGCGCCCGCTATCGCGCCCAGCGGCAGCCTCGTCGCGAACCCATGCCGATTTGACCGAGCGCTGAGACCACAGGACCACTACACGCTCCGCGTCGGCGAGCGCAGTTTCGATCTCCGCCGAGAATTGCGACCCGCCCTTGATCTGCCGATCCCACCAAACCGAATGACCGGCGCGTTCGAGCGCGGCTGAAATCAGCCGGGCACGCTGCTGGTCGTCATGGACGTAGCTGAGGAAGATCCTTGCCATCCGCCCCCGCTCGGAAGTCTGAGCGTAAAGGCAGCGGCGCGCAAGTTAGTCAATTGTGAGCGGATCAGCTTCCGAGCAAAGCCGATCGCGCAAGAGCGAGCTCGCGAGCGGAATCGCCGACCGCAAAATCTGCAAGAGCAGGCTGGACGATGCGCTGCTGCGCAAGGATTTCATAGCGGGCGAAGAGCTCGGCGAAATGTTCGTCCATCGTGCGCACTCGGCTGGTCCGCGCCGCAGCTGCCCGCTGGAGCTCCGGCCCGCGATCGATGAACCGGCCGATTGTGCGCTTGAGCGAAACCTCGCTCGCCGCCCGGTAGACCTTGCCGGCACCTGGAACGAGCTGGTCGATCGCAGCACCCCGGTCGGGCACGATGAGCGGAACTCCGCTTGCGCGCGCTTCCGCAGCGACCATACAGAATGTTTCTGCTTCGCAGCCGTGGACCAAGGCATCGGCGCTTGCCAGCAGCCGGGCAAGCTCGTCACGGTCGTCGATTCGGGGCAGCACCGCGACGCGGCAGCTCCTCGCGGCAATCGCCTCGAGCTTCTGGCGTCTCGGGCCATCTCCAACAAGCAGCATTCCGACGTTGCGCTTGCGAGCCGCGTCGGCGACGGCGCGAAGTACCATCTCCCAGCGCTTCTCCGCCGAGAACCGGCCAATGCCGAGAAGCAATGTGGCGTCCGCTTCAAGGCCGAGCGCAGACAAAGCCTGCTCGCGTAATGCGGCTGAGCGCAATGATGGCGAGAAGAGACCGCCTTCAACGCCCATGCGCACCGTTTCGCTGTTGTCGACTCCGCCCTGGCGAAGCCGCTCGGCAAGGTGCGCATTCGCGCACACCACCGTGTCGAACATGCGCCCAAGTCCGCGGAGGTGTCGCCAGAACCAACCGAACATGCGGTCGATGCGGTCGGTCGAAACGAAGCCGCCGAGCCAGCGATACGCGTAAGCAGCAAGCGGATCGGCATGCATGACGAGCGACCGGCTTGCGGCGCCTTGCCAACGGCCGACCATGGTCGCACTCCACCATGGCGAGGATGCTTCGACATGGTCGGGCTGCCACGCGTCCAGAACCGAATGAAGTGCGCGCTCGTCATCAAAATAGCGGTAGCGGCTGTCGAGAGGCAGGCGGGGCGACGGGATGGTGACAAGCACCGCTCCCGGGCCGCGCTTGATCACCTCATGACGTTCGCCCGGCGCGATGACGATCATCTCATGTCCGAAACGAGGTGCTGCGCGCAGTTTGGCTTCGACATAGGTGCGCACCCCGCCGCCGGCGGGCGTATAGAATGCGCAGACGTCGGCGATCCGCATTGGCCGTAAGTGCCGGTTGGCAGCAGTGAACTTCAAGTGAAGCTTTGTTAATGGGCTGGCGAGCAACATCTCTCTGTCGCACATATGCATCATGTCCCCAACTCGCCTTCCCTTGCTGCTCGCGTCAATTCACGACGTTTCCCCGCGCTTCGAAAACGAAGTCGACCGACTGCTCGAGCTCTTGCAGCCCTATGTCGGCACGCAGATAGCAATGTTCGTGGTGCCGAACCATTGGGGCGACGCTCCGATCGTACCAAGGTCTCCGTTCGCCAACCGCCTTCGCCGGTGGGCCGACAATGGCGCCGAGATCTTCCTCCATGGTTTCTACCATCGTGATACCAGTCATCACGAGGCAGCCGGCGATCGCTTTCGCGCGCAATTCATGACTGCCGGGGAAGGTGAGTTTCTCGGCCTTTCGCGCGACGATGCCGCCGCGCGCATAATCCGGGGAAGGTCGCTGCTCGAGGACGTGATCGGTCGGCCACTCGATGGCTTTGTCGCGCCTGCATGGCTCTACGGCACGGGTGCGCTGGAGGCGCTACGCGATTGTTCAATCCCGCTGGCGGAGGATCATTTTCGGGTCTGGTCGCCGCCAAGTGGACGTCAACTCGCGCGCGGTCCGGTGATCACCTGGGCCAGCCGGACGAACTTCCGGCTCCTGTCATCGCTCGCCGCCGCGGCGACCTTGCGCCATGCCCCGCTCGGCGTTCTTCGGATCGGCGTTCATCCGCCAGATGTCCGGCACGCCAGGCTCGTCAGAAGCATCGGAAAGACGTTCCGTACTGCGACACGCAAGCGGCGCGCAGCACGCTATTCGGACCTCTTTCTAAGGGCTTGACGGGCACAGCGGTGCGGCTTTTCAAGCGCGTCGGCGAGTTTTCCAATATTGAAGCGCGGAATTCGGCTCGAGCGGCTTGGCGAAGTAAAAGCCCTGCCCAGAAGCGCAGCCGAGCGTCGCCAGGGTCGTCGCAAGCTCGACCGTTTCGATCCCTTCCGCCGTCGTGGACATTCCGAGGGCTTCCGCCAGGCTGAGGACCGCGCGAACGATCGCGACGGCATCCGGATCGACCATCATGCCCGAAACAAAGCTCTTGTCGATTTTGAGAACATCAATCGGCAGGCGCTGGAGGTAAGCAAGGCTCGAATAGCCGGTACCAAAATCGTCCATCGCAACGGTCGTATCGAGAGCCTTTAAGGCATCGAAGACACGCGTTGCGCGCGCGGGGTCCTGAACGATCGAACTTTCGGTCAACTCAAGCGTCAGCCTGTCCCCCGAAAGGCCACTCGATTTGAGCGCGCTTTCAACCAGGCCGGGAACATCGTCGCGAGCGACCTGGATCGCGGACAAGTTCACGCCGACATAGAGCGGCAGCTTCTCGCCTGCGTCGCGGTCCCATCCGGCGAGAGTTTGCGCGGCGCTGTCCATCGCCCAGCGGCCGAGCTGAAGGATCAAGCCGGACTCCTCGGCGACCGGAATGAACTCGGTCGGGCTGATTTCGCCCCGATCTTCGTGCGTCCAGCGAGCCAGCGCCTCGAACCCGGCGACCTCACCCGATTTGAGGTTGATGAGAGGCTGATAAAAGAGCTTCAGCTGGTCCTTGTCGAGGGCTCGGCGAAGCTCCGTCTCGATCGAAAATCTGCGCCGTGCCTCGGTCGCCTGCCGCGGCTCATAGACCTGCGGAGTGCCGGCGGCCTTCGCCTGCTTCACCGCGAACTGGGCATTTCGAAACAGCTCTTCCGGGTCCTGGCCAGCGGTCATCAGCGCGACACCGATCCCGCATTCGACGCGAATTTCCAGCTCCGAGAGCCTGAAGGGCGACGCCATGACTTGCTGGATGCGCTCGGCTGCCTTGAAAGCGTCCTCGACACCGCGGCGCAGCGACACGAGCACGCCAAACTCGTTCCCGCCCGTTCGGGCCAGTACGTCGCCCGCTCGAAGAGCAAGGATCAGCCGGCGTGCGAATGTGATCAGCAGCTCATCGCCGGCAAGGCAGCCCATCGATTCGTTGATTCGCGAGAAGCGCAGCATGTCGACGACCAGCACTGCATGCTCGAGATCACGGGCCACGTTTGCGCCTGCGTCTTCGATTGCTTCTGTGAATGCCAGGCGATTGGGCAAGCCGGTGAGGCTGTCGCGAAGCATCTCAGCGCGGAGCGTTCGCTCGGCTTGAACTTCAACGGTGCGGTCGACGACGCTGAGCAGGCAACGCGGACTGGGCGCATCGATCTTCGGCAAAGGCGCAAGCTTGAGGCGGAAGAAATGTGCAGAGACGCCCTCGCCGTCCTTGAAATCAAGCTCGCCAGCCGTGTTTGATCCCTCGAAAAAGCTATGGATCAGCTCGGCAATGGCCCCCGCCTTGAGACACTCGGCGTCGTTCCAATCGAGCGACGTGCAGCTCGATTGTTCGACCGCGGACACGAAGCGGCTGTTATGCGCGACGACTTTGAGCGCACCTTCGTCGGTGCGCTCGATGACCGCGGCGGCTATCGGGAGGGCATTGAGCAAGCCGAGATCGTCCGCCGCGGAGAGCCGCGGAGTCGCATTCAATCTGTCCGCCCGACGAAGCCTTTGAACGCTCGCCGGCCGAGAAGCTGCAGCCTGCATAGCGCCTCTATGCAGAGGAGGAGTTAATTCCGGGTATCCAATTTTTCGTGCCGCTTCTTGTTAACGCCATTTAATTAATCGCTCAGTCGAACCGGTTGCTGCGGGGAAATCCTATGGGAGGCATGCGCCCAGCTGCGCCGCGTGCCGCCCGCCATGGCGAGAGGTCGGTTTCCGTCCGCACCCTTCCGGTTTCGCCTCCCAGCGCCCAGCTCAGGCCCTGGGCGAGCGGGAATGCAATCGCGTCCGACAGTCCGCCATCGCGATAGCGCTGCAAAGTCACCCCTTGTCCACGCCCCAGCTCGGGAAGATCGGCGAGCGGGAAGACCACCATCTTCCGGTTTTCGCCGACGACTGCGACCATGTCCGCGCCTGTCGGAATAGGCCGGACCACGGCAACGCGCGCCTGGGTGCGGACATTGACGAGTTGCTTGCCCTTGCGGGTCTCGGCCAGCGTCGCATCGGCGGCGGCGATAAAACCTTTGCCGTCAGAGGAGGCGATCAGCAGCTTCATCTCGGGCCGCACCCTAACGAGCTGGACGATGTCGACTTCGGCTTCGAGGTCGATGAACAGCCTGACCGGCTCACCGAAGCCGCGCGCGCTTGGCAGCTTGTCGCCGGCAAGCGTGTAGACACGGCCGTTCGAAGCGAACAGCGCCAGCCGATCCGTCGTTTGCGCATGAAAGTGAATGAAAGGCTCATCGCCTTCACGCCATTTGAGGTCGGCGACCTGGTCGAGGGCCAGATGCCCCTTCATTGCCCGAATCCAGCCGCGCTGCGATAAAATGACGGTGATCGGCTCCTTCTCGATCATCGCCGACCAGTCGATTTCCCGCGCCGGTGCGGCCTCGGCGAACCGGGTGCGGCGCTCGTCGGCAAACTTCTCGCGGACTTTCTTCAGATCGGAGCGCAGCCGCTTCCACTGCAACGCCTCTTCGGCAACCAGCTTCGATAGGTCATCGCGCTCGTCGATGAGCGCCTGCCGCTCGCGGCCGATCTCCATCTCCTCCAGCTTGCGCAAGCTCCTCAACCGCATGTTGAGGATCGCCTCGGCCTGCCGGTCGGAGAGCGAGAATTCGGCCATGAGCACCGGCTTGGGCTCGTCCTTGCTCCTGATGATTTCGATTATTCGATCGAGGTTGAGATAGGCGACGAGGAAACCTTCGAGGAGCTCGAGCCGATCGCTGATCTTTTCGACCCGCGTCTCCGAGCGGCGGACTAGAACGTCTTTCTGGAATGACAGCCACGCGAGCAGCGCCTCCTTGAGGCTCATCACTCCTGGAGTGCGCGTCGAGTCGAGCACGTTGAGGTTGAGCGGGAAGCGAATCTCAAGATCGGTGAGCCGGTAAAGGCTCTCGAGAAGCAAATCGGGGTCCACGGTCCTTGCTCGCGGCTCGAGGATCAGCCGAACCTTCTCGTCGCTTTCGTCCTTTACATCGGCGAGGATCGGCAGCTTCTTGTCGGCGATCAGCTGCGCGATCTCCTCGATCAGCTTCGATTTCGGCACGCCATAGGGAATTTCGCTGACCAGGAGGTGCCAGCCGCCGCCCTTCTCGCGCTCGACCTCGATCCTGGCGCGAAGCCGGAACGACCCGCGCCCACTCACATAGGCCCGAAGGATCGTGTCCGGATCGTCGACGAGAATCCCGCCAGTCGGAAAGTCCGGCCCTTTTACGATTTCCATGAGCTCGCGGTCGTCGAGCCGCTTGCGCTCGATCAGCTTCACGGCCGCGTCGATCAACTCCCCGACGTTGTGCGGGGGGATCGAGGTGGCCATTCCCACGGCGATTCCGCTTGCACCATTAGCGAGCAGGTTGGGGAACAGCCCGGGGAAGACCTCCGGCTCTTCTTCCTCGCCATTGTAGGTGGGACGAAACTCGACCGTGCCCTCGTCGAGCCCGGCCATGAGCTGGATTGCGACCGCTGTGAGCCGCGCTTCGGTGTAGCGGTAGGCGGCGGCATTATCGCCATCGATATTGCCGAAATTGCCCTGACCGTCGACGAGTGGATAGCGGAGCGCGAAATCCTGGGCGAGGCGAACCATCGCATCATAGACCGACTGGTCGCCGTGCGGGTGGTATTTGCCGATCACGTCGCCAACGACGCGCGCCGATTTCTTGTAGGCGCCTGCGGGATCGAGCCGGAGCAGTCGCATTGCCCATAGCAGCCGTCGGTGGACCGGTTTCAGGCCGTCACGGACGTCGGGCAGCGAACGCGCCGTGATCGTCGACAGAGCGTAGACGAGATAGCGCTCCGACAAAGCGGCGTCGAACGGGGTTTCGATAACGGTAGAAGCGTCGGAATCGGGCATGATCCGTCGCTACCAAGCGGATGGACGCTCTGCCAGCGCTTCGTTCGCCCGGAAATGCTCCTAAGGCTGTTTCGGCTGCGGCGAAGATTGATCCGGTTGCACAGATTGGCAAACCGCAGGCGGGGTCATGTCGCCGCGCTTCCGGCCATCCTCGCCGATGCAGGAATCAATCCGGTTCTCAACGTCGAGACTGATAGGATCCCATTCGCTCGGGTCGGCTCCGCTCGTCACTCCGGTGTCGATTTGTGAGGTGTCGATCTCGCCTGGCCCTGCCTGAGACAGGTCGATGTAGACCAGATCGGTCCCATTCGATTTCGTACCGCCACTCTGGCTGCCGCCTGCCACGTCCGTGACGATCTGGTCATGAGGAATCACCGGCGGCGGTGGAGGTGGAGGTGGAGGGGGTGGCGGTGGGCAACTGGGCCCCACGCAGCCGCCCGGGCCCGGCGGAGGTGCGGGAGCAGGTGACGGCGGAGGAGGAGGAGGTGGTGGTGGAGGAGGGCAACTCGGGCCAACGCAGTCACCGAAGGTATGGGCCGCACCGCTCGGACCGCTGCTCGATGCTCCTGAACTCGCACCATTCCCGTCGGATCCAGACCCGGTCGGAATCTTCCGTGAGAGCAGGATCGCGCCCTGGTCCAGCCGCGCATCGTCAACTCCATCGTCAAGAGCGTGAAGGAACAGGAGTTCGGCCGCACCGGGTCTCCCGACCGAGCTCTCTAGCGACCCCTCGCCACGGATATCGAAGACGCCCTGATTGAGCAGCTGCTGTCGCGCGTTTGACTCGACTTTCGGCGCGATCGGATCTCCTGCAGTGTCACTTGAGCCGGCTATTACGCTGCCTTCGGCGTCGGGTCCCCCGCTCTGTCTTGCAACTACCGCAACGCTCGCGGCGCGAGCATTCACTTCGCCAACCACGGGATCGGGGCGTGGAGCTGCGCTCGACGAGGTTGAGACCAGCGCTGCGGCACCGCAAGCGTAAAGCAAACTTACGCGCGCACATCGGCCGCAAATGGCTGGCTGGTGTTGCTGCTCGTGCCCCATGACCCCCTCGATTCAGGAGACGCGCGCACAACGAATACAACCGTGTGCGAACTGCTGTTCTTAACATGGCATTTAACCGAAAGAAAATCTCGCCAGCCGGTCGTCCCGAAACGGATCGTTCGCGCGAGCCACTAAAGTCACTGTTCCAAAGGCAAAACCGCTACGAGATTGACTCTAGTTAACTTTGTGTTAACTGCTTCCCGCACGCGCGGCGTTGGGGGGCATCCAATGAGAAAGCTTTTGCTATCGGCGGCCTGCCTATGCTCGGCCTCCATCGCGAATGCCGGCCCGACGATCACGTTCGAGGGTTATGCGAACCCATCCTATTATTACTCATTCACGGATCATGGGGCGACGTTCACGGCGGCCGGGGCTACCGACGAATTCGCAATCGGTACCTTCACCATGCCCCCGGGCGGCTGGGGAACCAGCGGGCCGATGATCCTATGTCCTCATACTATTGCCAGTTACTGCGGCGGCGATTTCAACGTGAGCTTCGTCAGTCCCGTGGACCACCTGCAATTTTATTTCACAGGCGACGACTCCACGTCTGCGCTTTCAGTCCAGGCATTTCTGCACGGCATCTCGCTCGGGTCGATTTCGGTTAATGGCGACGGAAAACCCGGAACGGCCCAGCTGGTCAATCTCGCGAGTTTCGGGGCCATTGACTCAATCAAGGTTACTGGCGGCGGGAGCGATCCCTGGGGCGGCCTTGGTTATGACGACTTCAGCTTCCTGTTTCTTCCGGAGCCGTCTACCTGGGCGCTGATGCTGCTCGGGTTTGGAGCGATCGGCCTGTCGATGCGTCGAGAGCGACGCCGCAGCATCGCCGCTCAATCATAGGACCGCCGATCGTTGCGCGGGCCGAAAGGCGGCCTGAACCGGCTCATGAGTACCCCAGCCACCGTCGTCCTCGGCGAGCGCGGTTTGCATCTCGCTGACGAGCCATTCGCGAAAACGCTTCACCTTGGGCACCATCCTTCGCTCACGCGGATAGACCAGCCAATAGGCCCAGCCGCGCGTCGAGACTCGATCGGTGAAGGGAACGGTGAGCCGGCCCGCCGCGACATCACCTTTCCATAACAAGGGCGTCAGCAGAGCAAAGCCCTGGCCCGCCATCGCCGCATGTCCCTCATTGGCCTGGTTTTCGAGGCGGATTCCGGGGCGGCGAAGCACAGACTCGTCAGCGGGGACGCCATTGTCGGAGAACCACTGCTGCCACCAATCGTCGCTCGGATTGATCAGATGCTGGTGAGGCAGATCGCCGGGCTCAAGCCTTCGTCCAAGCCTTCGTTCAGCTTCCGAAAGGCACTCGGGGCTCGCCATCGGAGTGAAGGCGGATTCGAACAATCGATATTCCTCCAGGCCTTCCCATTCGCCACTTCCCGCGCGGATAGCGACATCGGCATCGCCGCTCTTCAAGTCGCACAGCTCGTTGCTTGTGGTCATTCGGACAGCGAGATCCGGATGCTCCATGTGAAAGGCGCCCAGCCGCCATGCGAGCCACGTGTTCGCAAAAGTGTGCGTGGTCGTGATCGTCAGCAAGGATTCGTCTTCCTCGCGATGGCTGGCGAACGCCGCCTCGATCTGGTCAAACGCACCCGATAGCGCAGGCAGAAGACGAGCGCCGAGCTGGGTCAGTCGCGCCCGTCCTTTCTCTCGAACGAACAATGGAGCGCCGAGGCGCTCTTCGAGGCTTTTGACCTGATAGGAGACTGCCGCCTGGGTCATTCCGAGCTCGGCTGCCGCGGCAGTGAAATTCTCGGCTCGGGCGGCGGCTTCAAATGCCCGGATCGCCGCAAGTGGAGGAAGCCTTCTCATCAACTCACCTCATAAGCCCGATTTATGGATTCCGTGGAGCGTTTGATTGGTGGAACGAATGCAGAATATCTAATTAGGAATCAAGTCGCCGGCGGGGACCAACCCCTCCCCTCACAGCCCGCCTCGCCGGCGGCCACCTACAGTTAAGGAGACTTGCCATGGCTTATGGCCTCAGCACCCGTGCGTTCATCGAGGGCGGACCCGTGGAGCAGGTCGCCAAGGTGGAAACAATCCGCTCCCGCGCCCGCTCATGGCACGCACTCAGCGACAGCTGCCGGCTCGCCGTTATCGAGCAGGCGCTGCGCGCCGCCAACGACCGCATCGACGGTTATCCCATCGCACTTTGAGAAACAGGAGATGGTCACCATGATCGACGAGATTTTCGACCGTCAGTATCAGGCGGGAAGAGACGCGCTGAACGCGTCCATCGCATCTGCATTCGCGCGCTTCAGCCGAGCCTTCGGCAATGCTTTCCATGTGCTGAACAAGATCGAATATGAAGCGCCTTGGAACGCTCGGTCCAAGCCCAGTCGCTGTAACTGATGCCCCCGAGGAGCGCGGACGGCACGCGCCGCGCTCATCATTCTCCGAGCCAACCCGCCAGGCGTTCGCTGCTGACGCCAGGGTCCCGCCGGTCTCGCCCCCCCGAAAAGGCGAGGCCGGCGGTCTCCTTTTGGGCAAGACGCATCAGCACCCTCAATTGCGGTCGCACCGCGGCTCGCCTATAGCCCCGCGTTCCTTCGAAATTTCCTTGGAGTAACGCGAACAGTGGCTCGCCGCCGCCAGATTTATGAGGGCAAGGCCAAGATCCTCTACGAGGGTCCGGAACCCGGCACGCTCATCCAGTATTTCAAGGACGACGCCACCGCCTTCAACGCGCAGAAGCGCGGCACGATCAGCGGCAAGGGCGTCATCAACAACCGCATTTCCGAGCATATCTTCACCTCGCTCGCGGCGATCGGTGTGCCGACCCATTTCATCCGGCGTCTCAACATGCGCGAGCAGTTGATCCGCCAGGTTGAGATCATCCCGGTCGAGGTGGTGGTCCGGAACGTCGCCGCTGGCTCGCTGTCGAAGCGCCTCGGTATCGAGGAAGGTACCCAGCTGCCCCGCACGATCATTGAATATTATTACAAGGATGACGCGCTCGGCGATCCGATGATCGCCGACGAGCATATCGCCTGCTTCGGCTGGGCGACTCAGGACGAGATGAACGATATCGCCGACATGGCGATCCGGGTGAACGACTTCCTTTCCGGAATGTTCGCTGCGATCGGCATTCGACTGATCGATTTCAAACTCGAGTTCGGCCGAATCTGGGACGGGGATTTTTCGCGCGTGATCCTTGCCGACGAGATCAGCCCCGACGGCTGCCGACTGTGGGACATCAAGACGAATCAGAAGCTGGACAAGGACCGGTTCCGGCAGGACCTCGGCGGTGTTGAGGAAGCCTATCAGGAAGTGGCGCGACGCCTCGGGCTGCTCCAGCCCGACGATGATTTCGCAGTCCTTGATCTGGACAGCCATCGCAAGAAGCGCGGCCGCTAGGCGGCAGGCCTCCTCGGCCGCTGCTTTGCCGAAATCGACTTGATTATCAGCGCGCCTTTGCCGTTCGCGGGCAGCGGAGGAGCTCGTTCGACCGCAGCGTCGACCAGCGCGACGACCTCGGGCTCCTCAAGACGTTCAATCGGCCGAAGCCTGACACTTCTGACCTGCGCCCCGGTGCCTTCCAGCAGCCCGTGCGGATCGGGCAAGTCGATGCCCCTTAGAAAGAACAATGTCACCCATCGTGGATAAAGCGCAATCGAGAGGATGATGTCCCCGACTTTGTCACTCGAGCCGAACCCCACGACGAGGGCATTGTAATTGTCGTAGACGAGCCGTGTCGTCGTCAAAAGCCGAGTCTCCAGGAAACTTAGCGCGCGCCGCGCATCGCTCGCCACCTCCGGCGAGTAGCGGTCGATGAAGGCGTCGAGCTGCGCCTTCGCATCCACGGTCAGACC
Source organism: Sphingomicrobium sp. (assembly GCA_025450755.1). Classification (GTDB taxonomy): domain Bacteria; phylum Pseudomonadota; class Alphaproteobacteria; order Sphingomonadales; family Sphingomonadaceae; genus Sphingomicrobium. The sequence continues at coordinate 26,878 of JANWLR010000008.1, forward strand.
TCGATGACTTCGAAATGCAGCACCTCGGGTTCCATCTCGAGCAGGAAGCCTGGATCGAAATCGTAATATTTGGCCCTGGTAAGATGTTCACCGGCAAAGCGCCTGATCGCGTCCTCGCTCTCCCAGAAGGTGAATGTCTCGACGTGGACCACGCCGCCTTCGCGGCGATGGAGGCACCAGGCGCCGATATTTCCAGGTGTCCTGCGATAATCGGCCAGACCGACCTCTTTCGTCAGACTCAAATATTTATCGGCCTTGTCGGCCGGAACCCGACCGTGCCAGCGTCGTGCAATCATTCGAACGTCCTCTTGCTAGACGTTCCCTCAGCCCGCATCAGCCATAGCGATGAAGCGCGCCCGTGTCGTGACCCTCAATGCAGCGCTCGGGCCGCTCGATTACCGAGTACCCGACGGCATGGACGTCGAACCGGGCTCGATTGTCGTTGCTCCGCTGGGGCCGCGCCAACTGCTCGGCGTTGCGTGGGAAGCGGAGCGGCTCCCGACGAGCGAAGTCCCGGATTCGCGGCTGCGGCCGCTCGCGGATGTGCTCGACGCTTCGCCCATCGCCCCTCCGCTGCGGCGCCTTTGCGAATGGACGGCGGATTATTATCTTGCGCCGCTCGCCTCGGTCTTGCGCATGGTTCTGCCTTCCTCTGCGGCTTTGGACGGACCGCGGCAGCTCACCGAATATCGGTCGACCGGAGCAGTTCCAGAGCGCCTGACTCCCCAGCGTGAGAAAGCGCTTGCTGCGCTCGAGGGACGGCAGGGCACTGTTCGCGAACTCGCCGATCATGCAGGTGTCAGTGACAGCGTCATGCGCGGTCTCGTGAATGCCGGCGCGCTCGAAGCCGTGTCGGTCGATGCCGATCGTCCCCTTGCTCGACCCGATCCGGACCACGCGCCACCTGACCTCAATCAAGACCAGCGCGATGCTGCAGCGAGCCTCGCGTCCGCAATCGGCAAGGGCTTTGACCCCGTGCTGCTCGACGGCGTGACCGGCTCCGGCAAGACAGAAGTCTATTTCGAAGCGATCGCCCAATGCTTGCGCCAGGGGAAGCAGGCGCTCGTACTTCTGCCGGAAATCGCACTGACCGAGCCGTTTCTGAAGCGTTTCGAGGCGCGGTTCGAATGCGCTCCGGTCGCGTGGCACTCAGACCTCCGCTCGTCCCAGCGCCGCCGCGCCTGGCGCGGGATAGCCAGCGGCGAGGCCGCCGTGACCGTCGGTGCTCGCTCCGCTCTCTTCCTCCCCTATCCCAACCTCGGACTGATCGTCGTCGACGAGGCGCACGAGCCCAGCTTCAAGCAGGAGGACTCAGTCCAGTATCAGGCCCGTGACACCGCCGTAATGCGCGCGAAATTCGAAGACATACCGGTGATCCTCTCGACCGCCACCCCGCCGATTGAAAGCAAGCACATGGTTGAACTCGGCCGCTATCGCGAGGTCAGCCTGCCCGAACGCTTTGCAGGAGCATCATTGCCCAAGATCAGCGCCATAGACCTGACCAAGGACCCGCCGCCACGCGGCCGCTGGTTAGCGCCGCAGCTGGTGAGCGAGCTCGAGGCGAATCTCGAGCGCGGCGAGCAGTCGCTATTGTTCCTCAACCGTCGCGGGTTCGCGCCACTAACGCTTTGCCGCCACTGCGGCCATCGCTTCCAATGCCCGAACTGCACGGCGTGGATGGTCGAGCACCGGCTGATGCACCGGCTCGCGTGCCATCATTGCGGACATGTCATGCCGCCGCCGAAGGTTTGCCCTCAGTGCGGGGAAGAGGACAGCCTGGTTGCTTGCGGTCCCGGAGTTGAGCGCATCGCCGATGAAATCGCGGCGCTGTTCCCGGATTCGCGAACGGCGATCGTCACTTCCGACACGATCTGGTCGCCCTTGCGGGCCGCGGAGTTCGTCGGCGCGATGGAGGCGGGTGCGATCGACATCGTCGTCGGCACTCAATTGGTGACGAAGGGCTATCATTTTCCCAACCTGACGCTAGTCGGCGTGGTCGATGCGGATCTTGGCCTTGCGGGCGGCGACCTGAGGGCTGCCGAGCGCAGCTTCCAACAGATCCAGCAAGTCGCAGGCCGGGCAGGCCGGGGGGACAAGCCCGGACGAGTCTATATCCAGACCCACGACCCGGATGCGCCGGTCATTGCTGCACTGGTCAAAGGCGATGCCGTGGGTTTCTACGCCGCCGAGACGCAAGCGCGGCACGAAGCTGCAATGCCGCCCTTCGGCCGGCTCGCAGCGATCATCGTTTCGGCTGAGGACTCCAATGAGGCCGAGAGTGTAGCCCGGCGCATCGGCCATTCAGCGCCGCAGGTAGAAGGAATGGCGGTGTTCGGCCCCGCCCCCGCCCCACTAGCCATGCTCCGCGGGCGCCACCGCCAGCGCCTCCTCGTTCATGCTCGCCGAAGCCTCGACGTTCAGGACGTCATCCGCGACTGGCTCGCAGCAATCGACTGGAGCGCAAAGGTTCGCGTCAGCGTTGACGTCGACCCTTACAGTTTTGTCTAGAAATGACGCATGCCAGAAGGGATTGCATGGGTGAGTTTGCAATGGCCCGCTGGGTGGGGGCGAACAAAAAACTAGGGCTCGCTTCTTTTTATGCGAACGTCTCGGTGAGCGGCTCCACTCTCTCTCTTCGCCGCCTTAATCCATCGCGGCTGGACCAGTTCCCCCTTGTGAATCGCGAACCACAACATCCACAGACCGAAAATCGTCGCGAGCACGATGGCGATCAGCGATGCTTCAAGTCCGAAGCCATTGCCGGTTAGAAGCGGCGGACCGCTGAGACGGGCAGCAAGCATTCCGTGGACGCTGGTTCCCGAAACAGGGATGTCGTAAATCTCTCCTTGAGCGAAGTTCCAGGCAGCATGGAGTCCCATCGGCATCCACAGGCTGCGCGTCAGCATATATGCTGCGCCGAGCATCACGCCGGCTTCGAAGGCGATCCCGACCGCGGCGATCGGGCTTGCGTGAGGGTTGAAAAGATGCGCCGCCCCGAAAAACGCTGACGTGACGAGCAACGCCATCCAGCTTCCCCCCCACTCTTCGATCCAGCGGAAGAGAATTCCCCGAAACATCAGCTCTTCCGAGAAGGCAGCGAAGATCGTCGGGCTGACGACCGCCGCGAGGAGGCCTGTCAGATCGCCCTCCCCGGTCACCCGGTAGACGCCGAGAATCGCCGCCACGCCCACCGCGGACGAGAAAATGAGCAGGCCGGCACCGGCACCCATCGCCAGGTGCCGAAGCGCCTTCGGATCGCGATAATCGTCGCGTGGATGCTCGCCCATCCGGCGGATGACGAGTTCATAGAGAATGATCAGAAGCGGAATTGCGAGGATGTCGAACTTCATCTCGAAACTGAAGCCCGCAATCGGCGGCATCGCGAACTTGTCGAGGGCTCCGGCGATGCTGATGGTGATGATGTACAAAACGACCGCGATGAGCATGGTGACGAGTGGGTAATCGACGATCCTCCGCCAGCGCGATTGATCGTCCGACATCGTCACAGCGTCATTCATTTGGCTCAACCCTCCCGTTCAGCGCGCTGTTGAGCCGAACGCGCTCGGGACGGCAAGCGCTTAATCGACGAGCGGCAGCTCCGGCTCAGCGATCGCGTGTCCCTCTGCCGCGAGAAGCTTTCGCTTGCGGTCCAATCCGCCGCCATAGCCGCCCAGCGAACCGTCGCTTCGGATCACCCGGTGGCAGGGGATCAGAACCACGACGTGATTGTCGCCGTTCGCCGAACCGACGGCGCGGACGGCATTTGGCGCTCCGATCGCTGCTGCGATTTCCGCATAGCTTCGGGTCTCGCCCGCCGGGATCTTCCTCAGCTCGCGCCACACGGCTTCCTGAAAAGCCGTTCCCGCAACGTCGATCGGCAAATGATGGGCGGCGAGCGGCTGCTCGATCGCGTGGAGCGCGCCCTCGACCAATTCCTTGAGGCCGCCGGCATCCTCGAGGATCGTGGCATTGGGGAAGAGCCGCCGCAGCGACTGCTCGCTATCGTCGAACGTCAGCCGGCAAATGCCCTTGCTCGTGGCCGCGATGAACATCTCGCCCAGCGGACTGTCGAAATGGGTCCAGCTTATGGTTTCGCCGCGGCCGCCGTCGCGCCAGGCCGATGGGGTCATTCCCAGCCTCTCCTTTGCATCGCTGTAAAAACCGCTCGGGCTTTGGTATCCTGCGTCATAGACCGCATCGGTCACTCGGCCATTCGCCTTGAGCGCCGTTTCGGCACGGCGGTTGCGAAGCGCCCGGGCATAGGCCGCCGGAGAGACGCCCAGATCGCGCTTGAAGATGCGCTGGAAGTGGTGCGGCGCATAGCCGACCGTGGCGGCGAGCTCGGAAAGGTTCGGCACCTCCTCCGCCCGGTCGATCAACTCGATCGCCTTCGCAATTGCATTGCGATCGCGGCCGACTTCATCAGGCTTGCAGCGCATGCACGGACGATAGCCCGCTGCCCGAGCTTCTTTCGAAGAGGCATAGAAGACGACATTGTCGCGCTTGGGCCGGCGCGCCGGGCAACTTGGCTTGCAATAAATTCCAGTGGTCTTCACCGCTCCGAGCACACGGCCGTCCCAGCTCCGGTCGCGGCGCATGAAAGCCGCCCAGGCGGTGTCCGCGTCGAGGCGAGCGACGTTCTCCAAGGCTCCCGATCTAAGCGTCTCAAGCCGTTGTGCAACCGTGGCCATCATCAGCTCCTTTCGACCTTCGCGGCGAAACAGCCGCGGGTCGCGTTGTGAACATGGATCGTTTCAATCGCCGGATCCTCGAATAGCTTGCGGATTCCCGCGTCGGCCTCTCCTGGCTGGGTCAGTATCGCATCGGCCATCATGCCGTCTTTGTCGAAGCCGCGAAGCGACAGGACGCGAGGTCCGAAGACTGGTGGTATTTCGTCGACAAATTGCGCGGCGGCTTCAATGCCTTCTGTGACGAAGATGGCATGGCTTGCGCGATAGGCATTGGCGACGTCGTGGCTGATGTGATTGAGAAGCAGCACGCTCTCACCAATGTCGCGGTCGGTGAGGCTGATCCGACATGGGAAGCTCGGCTTTTGGGTGACCGTCATTCGGACGATGCCCTGCTTGGCAAGCGCCTGGTTGGTAAGGCCATAAAGGTGCCGGTAAGGCGCGGGGTCTA
>JANWLR010000009.1 GCA_025450755.1 Sphingomicrobium sp.
CTGCCCTTGAAGCTGACGAGAATATAACTCGTACCACCCGGATTGATCTGCTGAGGCGTCGCCGACTGGACCCCTGGCAAGGTGCGCAGGTGCGCCATCGCGAAATTATAGAAATTGACGTTGTTGCCGGTGACCTGGACCTGGAAAGAGTTGAATTGGCTCACGGGCGGTGCGACGGGTTTTTCGACCGGCTGCGGAATGACGGGCGGAGGCGGCAGATTGAGAGATGGGTCTCGATTGAGTCGCCCGGCGGCAAGCGCATCGGCAAAGACATGGTCGATGCGCTGAGCGCCTTCGGCCATCATTGCCGGAATTGCTTCGCTGTTCGGAGCCGTCAGCGTGAACCCTCCGACGATTTCATTATCGGGGCCGTGCCTTGCGATAAATCGCGCCCGGGCCGGTCCTCCGGGATAGAGCCGCTGTAACTGGACCTCGGCGACGAGAATGTCGGTTGCGCCGTACATGTCGAGCAGATTGCGCCACCAGCCCCGGCCCGGCCGCGCCGTCTGCGCTGCATTGATCAGCAATGGGTCCGCTCCCATGCCGCTGACCCGGATATAGCTTATGGGGCTTTGCGCGGTGTGGAACTGCGCCCAGGCTCGCTGCCAGGCGTTCCGCAACTCCACAGACGTTGCTGTTCCTGCCGACACCGTAACCGGAATCAGGAGCATCGGCGGCGAATGCTCGACCTGCGCACCTTCCACGCCGAGGAATGGCGCGGCGAGGTCGCGGTCGAATTGAATGCCGAGGTCGGCGATGTAGCGGTTGGGACCGATCTGATCGTGCTCGACGTCGATCGAGCTCACGATCTGGTCGAGCGTCGTGTCGGGAAGGTTCGGAGCCTGGCCGATCGGAGCGTTGTGCATCTTCGCCCAGAGCATTTTGAAGCCCTGGCGCTGAGCGATCCGCCATCCGGCGAAGCGCGCACTCTGCGAATCAGGCCCACCGACGTCGACATGAATGCCGGTGATCTCGAGCGTGTTCGAGGTATCCAGCGGAAGGATGCCGCGGTCGGTGGACTCAAGCTGCGCATAAACCGCGCCGCCGATCGCGAGCACGACGACGAGGAGAATTGTGGGGATGAGAAAACGGCGAGAGTGCATTCGGGAGCGTCTTTTGACGACAACGGCGTGGAAATCCAAGCGGCTTGTCTCTAGGGCCGCTCCGAATGAGCCAGAAGCCGCTGACTTATGCCGATGCCGGCGTGTCGATCGAAGCCGGAAATGCGCTGGTCAAGGCAATTGGCCCGCTCGCCCGTTCAACTGCGCGACCCGGTGCGAATGCAGAGCTAGGCGGCTTCGGTGGCTTTTTCGACCTCAGGGCGGCGGGCTATTCCGATCCGCTCCTCGTCGCCGCGAACGACGGCGTCGGGACCAAGCTCAAGCTCGCGATCGAAACCGGGAGGCACGACGGGGTTGGCGTTGACCTTGTCGCCATGTGCGCCAACGATTTGATCGTCCAGGGCGCCGAGCCTTTATTCTTCCTCGATTATTACGCGACGGGGAAGCTCGATAGCGGGGTCGCGGCGGCCGTTGTGGCCTCGATCGCGGAAGGGTGCCGGCAAGCAGGCTGCGCGCTGATCGGGGGTGAAACGGCGGAAATGCCCGGAATGTATTCCCCGGGCGATTATGACCTCGCCGGCTTTTGCGTCGGCGCGGTCGAGCGTGACAAGGTGCTGACGGGTGCGAGCATCGCTCCTGGCGACGTGATTTTCGGTCTCTCCAGCTCGGGCGTGCACAGCAATGGATTCTCGCTTGTCCGCCGGATTATCGCTGAGGAGCACTGGAGTTTGGACAACCGCCTTCCTGGAGAAGCAAACAGAACCCTCCGCGAAGTGCTGCTGGAGCCCACCCGGATCTACGTCCGTTCACTTCTACCAACTATCCAGGAACGACGTATCAAAGGCCTTGCGCACATCACCGGCGGCGGACTTCTCGAGAATATTCCGAGGGTTCTGCCGCGAGGCTGCCATGCTTTCATAGATGCTGGCTATTGGACATTGCCCGAAGTTTTTCTGCTTCTTCAGCGCGCTGGAGCGCTCGCACCGGAAGAAATGGCGCGAACATTCAACTGCGGCGTCGGCATGGCCGTGATTCTTGCGCCAGAGCAGATCGACCCCGTCATGGCCGCGCTCAGAGGCGCGGGCGAAACTGTGTTCAAGATCGGGCGCATTGAGGAGGGACCGCGGGGCTGCACCGTCTCAGGGCAAGTCGGCACTTGGAATTCACCGAAGGACTGGTCCGCTACCCACAATGCGTGATCCCAAGCGTGTTGCCATTCTTATCTCGGGGCGCGGCAGCAACATGCGCGCACTGGTCGAACAGGCAGATGATTACGATGTCGTGCTCATCGCTTCGAACAAGCCCGATGCCGATGGATTGAGATGGGCAGCAGACCGTGGGCTGAACACGTGGGCCCTCGAGAGCAAGGGCGTTTCGAAAGAAGAATATGATCGCCGGCTGAGCGATGCTCTTGAGGAGCATGATGCCGGCACCATCGCCCTCGCCGGCTTCATGCGCATCCTCTCACCATCGTTCGTTGAGAAGTGGCGCGGCCGAATCCTCAACATCCATCCTTCTCTCCTACCGAAATATCGCGGTTTGGAGACTCACCAGCGGGCAATTGCGGCCGGCGACACCATCAGCGGGTGCTCGGTCCACATCGTGACCGAGGAGCTGGATGCCGGAGAGGTACTCGGACAGGCCGAGGTCCCCATCGAAGCTGGCGACACGCCGGATTCATTGGAGCGGCGAGTGCTCGCCGCGGAACATCAATTATATCCGAAAATATTAAGCGAGTTCGTCGTGCGATGATCGATCCTCTCCCAAGAGTCCGCGAAGCAGCGCTCGAGCTGCCCGAGACGGAGGAGCGGCTTTCGCATGGCCAGCCGACTTTCTTCGTCGCCGGAAAGCAGTTCGCGCAATTTCGAAATAATCACCATGGCGACGGCAGAACGGTGGTGTGCGTTCGAGTTAGCAGCCTTGATGAGCAAGCAATGCTAATCGAAGCCGCGCCGGAAACCTATTCCAGGCCGGCTTATATGCCGACTTGGCTGTCGATCAGTGTCGCCGGGGCCGAAGTCGATTGGGACCATGTCGCCGATCGCATTGCCGCCAGCTGGGAGCTTGCGGCGCCGCGGCGGCTGTTGGAAGCTGGCGGACGATGAGCGAATCCCCTGAAGCACGAGCCCGACGCCGCTGGATCACCTTTGGCGAAGTCATTGCCCTTGCCGCACTGATCGTCTCGGCATTCGGCGTGTGGATTGCTTGGAAGAGCAGCAATCAGGACAGACCGACGAAGGTCGTCGAACAGCGCAGCGCCGTTCCACTCGCGCTTCGAGGGACCCTCGATCGTGATGGCAGGTCGTTGACGCTGATCCCGGCCGACCCTTCGCATGCGTTGGAATCCGCGACCGTGACGATCAAAGGGGCATCGCCGATCCCGGTCGGAAGCGATGGCCGACTTGCAGCCAGCGACGTCGAATCCGCGCTCAAGAATCATGACAAGGAAGACAAGGACGTGACCTACAGCGTGCCGATCCGGATCTCGGCCCTTTATGTCGAGAACGGCGCCGACCGGCACGGCGGCGGTGCATATCTGCTTCGCTATAAATGGCACGGCGGTGGACTGTTCGGCGGCCGCTCGATCCAGTTGGTGGGGCTGAGCAAGGCCTGAGCAGCCGTCGGCGCTGGACAGCGGCGCCGCAATATGCGGCATAGGCCGCGATGGTCGACTGGGAGGCAGTTAGCTGGGCGGCGATTTTCACCGCGGATGCGGCAACTGCCGCGCGGGCGCTGCTTCGACCCCATCGCGAGCCCGCGTCGCGATTGGCCTGGATCATCGCCATTTTCGCGCTGCCGATCGCCGGTGTCGTGCTTTATCTCCTGATCGGCGAGACGCGCATCAGTGGACCGCGACGGACACGCGGCAAGGAGGTAAACGCTCGCCTCCCGCGGCCGCCCGGCAATTATGAATGCAGGGCCGAAGACTGCGGCAGCGCGCTTTGGTCACCATTCGCCCTCGCACGGACAGTCAACCATCTTGATGCGACGACGGGCAACACCGCCCGACTCGCCGCCGACAGCAATGCCGCGATCGACGAAATGGCCGCTGACATCGATTCGGCCCGGGAGAGTGTTCACGGCTGCTTCTACATCTGGCTCGCCGACAACAATGGTCTGAAGCTCAAGAATGCCTTCGTCCGCGCGGCCAGGCGCGGCGTGCAGGTGCGTCTTTTGGCAGACGCCCTCGGATCGCGCCTGCTGATCGGCTCGCGCCACTGGAGCGATATGGAAGAAGCCGGATGTCGCTTGCGTGTTGCGCTGCCGGTCGGCAATCCGCTGTGGACTCTCATCCGTGGGCGCGTCGATCTTAGGAACCACCGCAAGCTGATGGTGGTCGATGGCCGCGCTGCCTGGTGCGGGAGCCAGAATTGCGCGGACCCGGAATTCCGGATCAAGCCGCGCTTCGCGCCCTGGGTCGACATCATGAGCCGGTGGGAGGGGCCAATCGCCCTGCACTGCCAATATTTGTTCGTGTCGGACTGGATCGCCGAAGGCGGCGACGACATCAGCGGCCTTTTGAAGCACACCCTCCCGAGCGCGCGCGGCGCAGTCATTGCCCAGGTCCTCGGCACTGGGCCCACGGCCGAATTTGACGCCATGCCCGCCTGCTTCTCGGAGCTGATTCACTCAGCCCGAGAGGAACTGGTGGTGACCACGCCCTATTTCGTGCCCGATGAGCAACTGCTTTTCGCGCTGACGTCGGCGGCGCGCAGGGGCGTTAGGACGGTGATCCTCTTCCCCCAGCGCAACGACAATTGGATCGTCGCCGCGGCCAGCCGCAGCTATTACAAGGACTTGATCGATGCCGGCGCCGAAATCTACGAGTTCAAGCCCGGCCTGCTTCACGCCAAGACGATGATCGTCGACCGATTTACCGGTCTGATCGGAAGCGCCAATCTCGATCGCCGCAGCTTCGAGCTCAATTTCGAGAACAATATCCTGTTCCAGGACCGAGCTTTCGCGGCCGCTGTCCGCGAACGGCAGGACCAATATATCGCCGACTGCGATCGAGTGACGCGCGAAGATGTCGATCGCTACGGAATCGCCTTGCGACTCTGGCAGAACCTCCTCGCGACGCTCAGCCCGATGCTTTAGCCGATGATCGTCGGCTTATGGGTCATCCCCCGGAAGGCCTATCCGACGATCTCTTCCGGCTTGAAGAAGAAGTTGATCTCGATCTTCGCGTTTTCGTCGCTGTCGGAGCCGTGGACCGAGTTCGCCTCGATCGATTCGGCGTAAGTCTTGCGGATCGTGCCCTCGTCTGCCTGGGCGGGGTTGGTCGCACCCATAATCTCGCGATTGCGGGCCACGGCATTCTCGCCTTCGAGCACCTGCACGACTACCGGCCCCGAGGTCATGAAGTTGCAGAGATCGTTGAAGAACGGCCGCTCGCGGTGGACTGCGTAAAAGCCTTCGGCCTGGTCGCGGGTCATGCGCATGCGCTTCGACGCGACGACGCGAAGCCCTGCCTCCTCCAGCATCTTGGTGACAGCACCGGTGAGGTTGCGGCGGGTGGCGTCGGGCTTGATGATCGAAAAGGTGCGCGTCACGGCCATGACCGGGCGGTCTCCTGTCATTGATTGGGATTGGATTTGGTGCGCCGCCTAGCGGTGCCGGGCGGCCGCGGCAAGGGTCACGATTTTCTGACCCATTTGCCGCCTTCGCGCGCCCAATAGCGGCGTTCGACACCCTCTCTCCCCGAGAGCAACTTCCACGCGAGCCGAGCGCCTTCCAGCGTGTCGCTGTCGAACAAGTAGAAACTGCGCTCATAAGTCAGCGCAGCCTCTCGCCAGATGCCATCGGCAATCAGCATGTTGCGTGCCTGATTCGGCGCGTCGGGACTGGTCGACAACAGAATCGGCTGACGTGAATCGTCGGCGCCGCCCGCCAGACCATGCGGAAGGAATGTCGGGCCGCCGTCCCAGAGCTGCCGATCAAGCCTTGCAAGGTGGGCCTCGTCCTCGGCGATGATGAGGAGCCGTCCGTCAGCCTCGATCACCTTTTCCGCGATGCTGGCGATCACCTGTTCGGCGGATCCCTCGGCCAGCTGGTAAAAGTCGACCTGCACTATTTTGACCGTCAGCGCTCAAGCACGTCGGCTACATAATTGTCGAGCAGCCGCACGCCGAAACCCGTCGCCCCTTTTTCATAGGTCGAGCCGGCTTTGTCCGACCACGCCTTCCCGGCCATATCCACGTGCGCCCATTTGACGCCATTCTCGACGAAGCGCTGGATGAACTGTGCGGCGGTGATCGACCCGCCCTCCCTCGGGCCGACATTCTTCATGTCGGCGATGGGGGAGTCGATCAGCCGGTCGAACGGCTCGCCAAGCGGCATCCGCCACAGCTTGTCGCCCGACTCTTCGCCCGCCTTCTGTAGCTTGGCCGCGAGATCGTCGTTGTTCGAGAACAGCCCTGCCCATTCGTGACCGAGGCTGATCAGGATCGCGCCTGTGAGCGTTGCAAGATCAACGATTGTCGAAGGCTTAAACTTGCGCTGCACGTAGGTGACCGCATCAGCCAGGACCAGGCGCCCCTCCGCATCGGTGTTGATGACCTCGACAGTCTGACCGGACATGGTCGTCACGACGTCGCCTGGGCGTTGGGCATTGCCGCCCGGCATGTTCTCGACCAAGCCGCAGATGCCAACAATATTTGCCTTGGCCTTGCGCAAAGCGAGCGTCTTGAGCGCGCCGGCCACTGCGCCAGCGCCGCCCATGTCCCACTTCATGGCTTCCATGCCAGCTGCTGGCTTGATCGAGATTCCGCCCGTGTCGAAGGTCACGCCCTTGCCGACGAAAGCAGTGGGCTGACCGCTCTTGCCGGCACCGTTCCACTTGAGAACCAGAAGCCTCGGCTGCCGAGCGGAACCCTGCGCGACACCGAGCAGCGCGCCCATGCCCAGCTTGTGCATGGCGGCTCGGTCGAGCACGTCGACTTCAAGACCACTGCCTTTGATAGATTCCTGGACGCGTTCGACGAACGATTCGGGATAGATGATATTTGCGGGTTCCGTGACCAGTTCACGGGTGAGGGACACTCCACCGACAACTGGGGCCCACCGCTGTTCGTAGCGCTTGCCCGCACCTGAGCCGCCACCAACAATGACGACCTCGTTGAGGGTCGGTTTCTGATTGTCCTTCAGCTTCGTCCGATAGCGATCGTAACGCCATGAACGAAGGGCCGTCCCAAGTCCCACCTGAGCAGCCGCGTCAGCGTCGTAACCCAGGCCGGTGAGATCGATGACGGCCGACTTTTCGCCCGAGGTTTGCAGACGCGCCGCTGCTGTCCCCCCCAGCTTTTCCGCTGAATCGCCGACCGAGGCTCCGGCCCCGGTTCCAACAACCAACACACGCCGGGTTGCGCCGTTCTCGTCAATGAATTGCTCGGAAACGCTGGCGGCCTCGCCCTCGAAGCGCTGGCGGTCAAGGCCCGCGGCCACAGCCTTTTGCGAAGGTCCCAGGGCACTGAGCGCTTTCCGGTCCTTGCCTGCGACCGGCAAAACCAGCGCGTAATCGCCCTTGGGCCGGCTCTCGGCGAAACGAATCTTCATGTGTGGCAATCCTGTACAGGCGAACGTTCGCTGAGGTCTTTAGGATGCAAGGCAAAGCTTGGCAAAGCGCACCGAACGCTAACTTCGAGCGATTGCCGCCACCTTCCTGAGGTGCGATAGGCGCGGTCGAGATAGAGGCATTAAAGGGCGGGCGGCAGAGCGTTGCGGACGAGATTTGTCTGGTGGTCGGCGCTTCCCATGCTCTTGGCGGTTCCGGTGGCCGCCGCGGCGCAATCGTCGCCGGAGCCTGCGCCGTCAGCGAAGACGCCGTTGGTCGCGCTCACCGATGAGAATCAGATCGTCACCTTCAGCGCGGATATGGTGACCTACGACAACGACGCGGACGTGGTCACGGCGAGCGGCGAAGTGCGCATGAATCGCGAGGGCAATTATCTTGCCGCCGACCAGGTCATTTGGGATCGCAAGTCGGGGCAGGTCTATGCCCGAGGCAACGTCGTCATGACCACGCCTCAGGGCGACAAGCTCGTCGGTGACAACGTCCAGCTTACCGACACGCTCAAGGACGGCACGGTCGACAATCTCATGGTCGTCCTCGAAAGCGGAGGCAGGGTCGCAGCAAGGCTCGGCACGCGCGTGAACGGAGTCATGACGTTCTACGACGCAATCTACACTCCCTGTCCTGTAACGACCGAGACCGGCTGTCCGAAGCGGCCGAGCTGGTCGATCACCGCCGTGCGCGTCATTGACGACCCGAAGAGTTCGCGAGTGCGCTTCGAAGGGGGGCGGCTGCAGCTATTCGGGATCAATTTGCCGCTCTTGCCCGTCTTTCAGATCGCTCGCGGTAACGAAGGCGCGAGCGGTTGGCTCGTTCCCGAGTTCTCAATCTCCAGTCGCAACGGCTTTTCGATCGGCGAGCCTTACCACTGGCAAATCGCGTCCAATCGCGATCTTACGATTACGCCGCACGTCTACACCGGAGTCCTTCCGGCGATTGAGGCAAAATACCGCGACTTGAGCAGCCTCGGCGCATTTCAGGTCAGCGGCTTCCTCACCTACGGCAGGATCGACAATCTGGATCCCGCCTCGACCGCCGACAACCATTCCTTTCGGGGCTATTTCGAAAGCAACGGAAAGTGGCAGCTGGATCCAGAATGGAGCGTTACCGAATCGCTTCGCTTTGCAACTGACAAGACCGTTACTCGGCGATACGACATCACCAATGATGACAGGCTCCGAAGCGTCATCAACGCCGAGCGGATCACGCCCGACAGCTACGTTTCGATCGCTGGCTGGGCGTTCCAGGGATTGCGCGTCGACGACAATCAGAAACAGATTCCGATCGCTTTGCCTGCAATCGACGCTCGATTCCGATTCGACGACATCGCGGGCGGTCATCTCCAGCTCCAAGGCAACAGCCTCTCGATTCTCCGCGTCGACGGTCAGGATACGCAGCGCGCATTCGTCAGCGCCGAATGGGACCTGAGGCGGCTCACGCCCTGGGGGCAGGAAGTCACGTTGACTGCTTATGGTCGCGGGGACGTCTATCACACCGATGATTCCGCGGACACGAGCGTTGCCATCTATCGTGGGATTGATGGTTGGCATGCCCGAGCGATCGGTGCGCTTGCGGCAGACATCAAATGGCCGTTCATCGGCCCGCTGCTCGGCGGCATTCAGCGGCTGGTGCCGCGAGTCCAGGTGGTTCTGACGCCGCCGACTGCAAACATGGATATTCCGAACGAAGACGCCCGCGCGATCGACCTCCAGGATAGCAACCTGTTCGCGCTCAATCGCTTCCCGGGCTACGACCGATGGGAGGATGCGTCCCGGATCACCTATGGATTTGATTGGTCGCTCGAGCGGAAGAACCTGTCGATCGAGAGCAATGTCGGTCAGAGTTTCAGATTGGTGCATCTGACAGATATTTTCCCTGAAGGAACAGGACTTACCGACCGCGTTTCAGATATCGTTGGAAGAACGAGCATCCGCTACGGCCGCTTCATCGACCTCACCGAACGTTATCGGCTAGACAAGGACACGCTTGCAGTTCGCCGGAATGAAATCGACCTCACCGTCGGGACGAAGCAGACCTACGCGCAAATCGGCTATTTGAGGCTCAACCGGAACATCGACCCGACCGTCGAGGATTTGCGCGACGTGGAAGAACTGCGTGTCGCCGCTCGGATCCTGTTCCGCCGCTACTGGTCGATCTTCGGCGCAAGCGTCATCGACCTCACCGACAAAAATGAGGACCCGCTTTCTCTCGCCGACGGATTCGAGCCGGTCCGCAACCGCCTCGGAATTGAATATGAGGACGAATGTTTGGCAATTGGCGTCACGTGGCGCCGCGACTATGAGCGCATCGGGGCATTCCGTAAGGGCAACACCTTCTTAGTTCACTTGGCTTTCAAAGGGGTGAGCCGCTAAGCCTGCGTTCAGCGGGCCTCAAGCATTGGCAATCATTGGAAAACTTAAGGAAAATCCAACAGTGGCAGCAGTTATTCGACTGAATCGACGGCGCGCGATCGTCGCTGGGGGCGCGCTGGCGTTGCTGGCCGGAAGCGGCGCGTTCGCGCAGGATAGGAATCAAACGACCGACCAGCCACAGGCCAACAGCACTGAATCGCTAAAGCTGCCGCAAAATCCTCAATTGTTCGGCAACGCCATGCCGTCGGTCGTAAAGGCAACCGCCATCGTCAACGGGGACGTGATCACCCAGACCGATGTCCAACAGCGCCTGGCGTTGCTTGCGATTGCGAACGGAGGGCAGATTCCGCCGGATCAAATAAAGCCGCTAAGCGAGCAGGTGCTCCGAAACCTGATCGACGAGACCCTGCAGATCCAGGCCGCCAAACAAGAGAAAATCACCGTCAAAGCGTCTGACATCGACAAAACAGTCGAGCGTGTGGCGCAAAACGTGAAAAAGACGCCCGACCAACTTGCCGATTATCTCCAGGCGAATGGATCGAACATCCGGTCGCTTCGCCGGCAGGTTGAAGGAGAGATTGCCTGGCGGCGCCTCCAGCAAGCAAAGATCGAGGACAGCGTCAGCGTCGGCGACGATGAGGTCAAGGCTGTTCTCGACAAGCTCAATGCGTCGAAGGGAACAGAGGAGTATCGGGTCGGCGAAATATATCTGTCGGCGACGCCGGCGACCCAGTCCCAGACCCTGGACAATGCCAACAAGATCCTGACGCAACTTCGGCAGGGTGCCTCATTTGCGGGCTATGCGCGTGAATATTCGCAGTCATCCTCAGCTGCCGTCGGCGGAGACCTCGGCTGGGTCCGGCCCGAGCAGCTGCCGGGACCGCTCGCATCTGCGCTACAGCAAATGCAGCCGGGCTCGATCAGCGAACCCATTCCGGTCGCCGGTGGCTTTTCGATCCTCGCGGTCCAGGACACGCGGAAGATCTTGACGCCAGATCCGCGCGACGCGGTTCTGAGCCTGAAGCAAGTCTCGATCACTTTCCCGAAAGGCACGACGCGGGAAGCTGCCGAGCCGGTCGTCTCGCGTTTCGCTGACGCGGTGAAGAATATCGGCGGCTGCGGCGGCGCGGAAAAGATCGCCGCAGAATTTCACGGCGATGTCGTGACCAGCGATCAGGTCAAGATGCGTGACCTGCCGACTGCATTGCAAAACCTGATGCTTCCAATGCAAGTCGGGCAGGCAACGCAGCCGTTCGGTTCGCTCGAGGAAGGCGTCCGCACGTTGGTCATCTGCGGCCGGGACCAAGTCGATGCGACGGCGCCGAGCTACGATGACATCTACAACCAGCTCAACGAGGAGCGCATCAACTCTCGCGCCCAGCGCTATCTGCGCGACCTGCGGCGCGACGCGGTGATCGAATTTCGTTGATCGGAAATTCGCCGGTCAGGAGACACGGCTGATGGTCAGTGCTGCCTTCTGCCCACTTGCGGTCTCGCTCGGCGATCCTGCCGGCATTGGGCCCGAAGTAATCGCGAAGTGCTGGGACAATCGCGAAACTTTTGGATTGCCGCCATTCGTTGTGATCGGCGATCCACGGTCCCTTGCCGCCGTTTGGGACGGCCCGATTGAAACTGTCGAAGATCCGCGCGAAGCTGACTCAGCGTTCGATTATGGCCTGCCGGTGATCCAGCTGAATGCGCCGAAGGCTGATCTACCCGGGCACCCTAGCGTCGCAGGCGCGCACACCTCGCTCGATTCGCTTGAGATCGCCGTCGGCCTCGCTCGCTCGGGCTCGGCCTCCGCAGTGGTGACCGGGCCTGTGGCAAAGGAACAGCTTTATGCCATTGGCTTCCAGCATCCGGGACAGACGGAGTTCGTCGCCGAGCGATGCGGGGTCTCTCCGGGTAAGGTCGTGATGATGCTCGCCGGGCCGACGCTGCGGACCGTGCCCGTCACCACCCACCTTCCGTTGAGCGCAGTTCCAGCAGCTTTGAACAGCGCGCTTATCGAGTCCCGTGGCCGAGCTGCTCTCCGCGGATTGCAACGGAACTTCGGAATTGCCGAACCGCGGCTTGCGATCTCCGGTCTCAATCCCCACGGCGGTGAAGGCGGACAGCTGGGACGCGAAGAGATCGAGATCATCGAACCCGCGATCGCCGCGCTTGCGGCGGAAGGCTGGTGCGTCACCGGTCCTCATCCCGCCGACACGATGTTCCACGCGCGTGAGCGGGCCAAGTATGACGCGGCGCTTTGCATGTACCACGACCAGGCGCTGATCCCGATCAAGGCGCTTCATTTCGAAGAGGCGGTCAACGTGACGCTTGGATTGCCGATCGTTCGCACGGCTCCGGACCACGGCACGGCATTTGATATCGCCGGTCAGGATCGTGCTGATCCCCGGCCGATGGCGGCGGCAATCCGGATGGCTGCGGAAAATGCCGCAATGCGCGCCGAAGCTGTCGCTTGAGTTCACCGCTAGAACCGCTCCGCGATGTGATTGCCCGGCACGGGCTTAGCGCGAGCAAGGCGCTTGGGCAGAATTTCATCCTTGATCGCATGTTGCTCGCCCGCGTGGCGGCGGTCCCCGGGCCGCTCGAAGGCCAAAGCGTATACGAGGTCGGTCCCGGCCCCGGCGGCCTCACCCGTGCCTTGCTTGACGCCGGCGCTTCCGTCGTCGCGGTCGAACGCGACCGCCGGTGCCTTCCGGCGCTTGCCGAGCTGCACACCTCGTTCGGCGAGCATCTGGAGATTCTTGAAGGCGACGCACTGCGGGTGGACGAGCGCAGCATCGTCGGAGGCGCGCACGTGGTCGCCAACCTGCCCTACAACATAGGGACTGCGCTGCTCCTCAAATGGCTAGGCGGTGACTGGCCGCCGTGGTGGCGGTCGCTCACGCTCATGTTTCAAAAGGAAGTGGCTGACCGGATCGTCGCCCAGCCGGGGAGCGACTCTTACGGCCGCCTCTCGGTCGCGGCGCAGTGGCGCGCACGCCCGCGCATTGCGATGACAGTAAACCGGTCGGCATTCGTGCCTCCGCCCAAGGTCACGTCAGCGGTAGTCCACATCGTTGCGGCGGAGCAGCCGCCGTCAGTAAGCCCGAAAACGCTCGAGTGGCTAACCGAGGCAGCCTTCGGTCAGCGCCGGAAGATGCTCCGCTCCAGCCTGAAGTCAGTTCCGGGCGCTCTTGAAGCAGCGGCTGCCTTGGGGATCGACACGATGAGGCGAGCAGAAACGCTTAGCGTCGGAGAGTGGGTGGAACTGGCGCGGGCGCTCAGTCCTTCTTCGGAGTCTCCGGCGTCTTCGCGGACGCGACAGTCGGGCCACGGGTAATCGCGGCCGACAGCTCAGCGCTCTGCGGACATGCCTTTCCGCCGCAAATTTGCTGAAGCTTCTGAAGGTTCGCCTGCGCACGCGGCACTGCGCCGAGCTCGACCATTGCCTCGCCCTGCACGGCGATCGCATCAGGGTCGTTAGGCTCGATGAGGAGCGCCTTGCTGGTCATCCGGATCGCCTTGCCGAACAAATGCTGTTTCTCGGCGACTCGGGCCATATCAACAAATGCGCCGCGGTTGCGCGGATCAACCGCGAGAGCAGTCTCGAGCGCATCCTCGGCTTGTTCGAGCTTGCCGGCGCCCATGAGCTCCTTGGCCTGCCGCTGCAGCTCGAGTGACTTGGGCGCAATCTGATCGTCGGGCCGTTGGCTAGCAACGGGCGTCGCAAACGCCACGCCGGCAAGTCCGATCAGAAAAAGACTGGGCAAGGATCGCATCAACTTCTCCACCTGTCGTCGCCGGGATTAGCATGGTCGGCCGAGCCGCGCGACGAAAAAGCCGTCGGTTCGGTCGTGGCCAGGAGTCAACAGCCTGCCCGCTTCGTCCGGACGCCCTCCGGCAATGGGCGTTTCCTCACTAATCCAGGATGAACGATCTCGAAGGAAGCTTTCAATCTGCCCTGCCCCTTCACGGGACAAGATTGAACAGACCGCGTAAACGAGCCGGCCGCCGGGCTTCACGAGCTCCGCACCGATGCCAAGCAAGCGCTGCTGCAATGCGATGAGGCGGTCGAGCCTTTCGGCTGTCAATCGCCATCGCCCTTCAGGGTTTCGCCTCCAGGTTCCGCTTCCCGAACAGGGCGCATCGACAAGAACGAGGTCGGCGCCTTCGCGCCACTCGCCGAGCTCGTCGATTTCGCGCGGCGGACTGAGCAGACGCGTGTCGATTGCTGCCCCTGCCCTGGCGGCGCGAGGAGCAAGCTTCGACAGGCGATTACGGTTGCTGTCGGCCGCGAGGATGATTGCCGTCGGGGCCGCTGCAGCAAGAGCGAGTGACTTGCCCCCGGCTCCGGCGCAAAGGTCGAGCAGGCGCTCTCCAAGCATCGGCTCGCATGCAAGCGCGATCAGTTGGCTGCCCTCATCCTGCACTTCAACCAAGCCCGCAGCAAATGCGCGATGATCGTCGACGCGGCTGTCAGGCGGCAGGCGGATTCCCCATGGACTTAGGGGGGTCGGCTCGCCTGCGGGAAACTCGATGAGCAGCGAGTCGCGCGAAGCTCTTGCGACATTGACCCGCAAATCGACCGGCGCGCGCTCTAGCAACGCCGGCCATTCGCTTTCCGAAACCAGCGTCGAGAGCGCCGGCCGAAGCCAAGCCGGTATGATCGATGCTTCGGCGACTTCCTGCCCTTCGTTCACCGGCTCAGGGCCGCGTGGTTGACCGAATAATTCGCTCAAAGCGGGCTCGTCCTGGGCGAGACCCACGACGGCCGCTCGACCGTTAACCGGCCGCTCGGCTGATCTTCGGATTGCTCTGAATACGAGCTCGCGGACTGCGCGCCGGTCCTTCGAGCCTGCGTATCGCCTATGCTTGAAATAGCGGGTCACGATCGAGTCCGCGGGCGGACCGTCGTCACGCGCCGACGTGATCACCTCATCGAGAATCTCGACCGCCGCCTGCAAGCGCGCCGCAGGAGTCATCGGCTAGCGAGTCGGGTAATTGGGAGCCTCGCGCGTGATCGTGACGTCGTGGACATGGCTTTCGGAGAGGCCGGCATTCGTGATCCGAACGAACTTCGCGCGCTTCTGGAGCTCGGCGATCGTCTGCGACCCCGTATAGCCCATTGCCGCTTTGACGCCGCCGACCAGTTGGTGAATGATGTCGCGGACGGGTCCTTTGTAAGGCACCTGCCCCTCGATGCCTTCGGGCACCAGCTTCAAATGGTCCTTGATGTCCTGCTGGAAATAGCGATCGGCCGAGCCGCGGGCCATTGCACCGACCGAGCCCATGCCGCGGTACGATTTGTAACTTCGGCCCTGATAGAGGAAGATTTCGCCCGGCGCCTCTTCCGTGCCGGCCAGCAGCGAGCCGACCATCACTGTCGACGCTCCGGCTGCGAGCGCTTTTGCCATGTCGCCGCTGGTGCGGATTCCGCCGTCAGCGATGACCGGGACACCATTCGCCGCGCGCGCTGCGTCAATGACTGCGGTAAGTTGTGGCACTCCAACGCCCGCGACAATCCGCGTCGTGCAGATGGAGCCGGGGCCGATCCCGACCTTGATCGCATCGGCGCCAGCATCGACCAAGGTCTTTGCTGCCTCAGCTGTCGCCACGTTCCCTGCAACGACCTGGACCGAATTCGAGACGGTCTTCACCCGCTCGACTGCCGCCGCGACATCGCGATTGTGGCCGTGCGCCGTGTCGATCACGACGCAATCGCAGCCGGCGTCGATCAGTGCCTCGCTTCGCGCGAAACCCGCATCGCCGACCGTCGATGCTGCAGCGACCCGCAACCTGCCTTCCGGATCTTTTGTCGCGAGCGGCGCGGCGACCGATTTCTCGATGTCTTTGACGGTGATCAGCCCGACGCAATGGTTCTCCTTGTCGATTACCAGCAGCTTCTCGATCCGCCGTTGATGGAGGATTCGCCGCGCCTCGGCCTGGGGGGTGCCGATCGGCACGGTCGCGAGATTGTCTCTGGTCATCAAGTCGCTGACGGGCTGCTTCAAATTCTCGGCGAAGCGCACGTCACGGTTGGTGAGGATTCCGCAAAGCCTGCCGGACTTCTCGACGACGGGGATCCCGCCGATCCGGTGCGTGGCCATGAGTTCGAGCGCTTCGGCCAGCGTCTGGTCGGGAGTCATGGTGATCGGGTTGACGACCATCCCGCTCTCGAACCGTTTCACCTGCCGCACCGCCGCTGCCTGTTCCTCAATCGTGAGATTTCGGTGGAGAACGCCGATGCCTCCGAGCTGAGCCAGAGCAATCGCCATGTCGGCCTCGGTCACCGTGTCCATGGCCGATGAGAGGACTGGGATGTTGAGCGGGATCTGGCGAGTGAGGAAGGTGCGCGTGTCGGCCTGGCTCGGCAGAACGGACGATTCGAGCGGTTGCAGGAGAACGTCGTCGAACGTCAGTCCGAGCGGAATTTCAGCAGTGTCGTTGAGTTGGGCCATATCGGCCCATGACAGAGCAGGCGCGATTCGCCAAGTCTCGCTAGGACTTGGCTCGGCCGAGCAAGCGTTGCGAGGCCTCGACGTGCATGCGCTCGATCATCTCGTTGCCGAAGCGTTGAGCGCCCCCCTGAAAAGCCTCGACGAGGCGTCTCGCTCGCTCGATTTCGGCGGCTGATGGGGCAAATGCCCGATGGCATGGCGCAATCTGGTTCGGGTGGATGAGGCTCTTGCCGTCGAAGCCGAGGCGCCGCCCCTCCTCCGCCTCCACAAGAAATCCGTCGGGGTCGTCGAGGCCGTTGAATACCCCGTCGAACGCCGCAATGCCTGCTGCTCGCGATGCGAGCACGATCAGCTGCAGCGCTGTCGAGATCGGCTCGCGCGCGGCGTCGAGCGGAAGGCGCAGGTCGGTGCAAAGATCGTTGGTGCCGGCGATCAGCCCCGCGCATTCGCTCGCGATCTGCGGCGCAGCGAGGACGCCCGCCGCTGTCTCGATCATCGCCAGCACCGGCTTGGCAACGGTCTCGGCAACGTCGCGCATTAAGTGCGCCGAGATTGCGCGCGGGACAACGACCAGGTTCGCCCTCGATCTCGCGACGGCATCGAGGTCGAGCGAATGCCACTCGGTCCCGACGCCGTTGATTCGGATTGCGACGGGAACCGGCCAGGATGTCGCAGCCGCCTCGACAGCGGCCTTCCGGGCCGACGCCTTGTCCTCCGGCTTCACTGCATCTTCGAGATCGAGGATCACGAGGTCTGCCCCGGCCTCTCGCGCCTTTGCTATGGCACGCAGGTTGGATGCTGGGAGGAACAGCAGCGATCGCACCGCGAACAGATCGACGCTCCTGTCGTTTTTTGCTTCCGCTTGCATCATCACCGTCGCATCATGCCCTGAACAAGGGAGAACGGGGAAGAGAAATGCTGACGACTTTCATGGCTGCCGTTGCAGTCCTTGTCCTTTTGTACGTGATGATGGGCGTCAAGATCGTGCGCCAAGGCTACCGGTACACAATCGAACATTTCGGCCGATTTGTGCGCGTCGCCGAACCGGGCTTCAATTACGTGACGCCGTTCTTCTACCGCGTCGGGCGGCGGATCAACATGATGGAGCAGGTGCTCGAGATCCCCGGCCAGGAGATCATCACCAAGGACAACGCCATGGTCGCCGTTGATGGCGTCGTGTTTTTCCAGGTCCTCGATCCCGCTAAAGCTGCCTATGAAGTCGCCGATCTCTATACCGCGATTACGGCGCTCTCGACGACCAATCTCAGGACCGTGATGGGGTCACTGGACCTCGACGAGACCCTGTCTCGACGTGACGAGATCAACACGAAGCTGCTCGCTGTGGTCGATCAGGCCACCGAATCCTGGGGCGTGAAAATTACCCGTGTCGAGCTTCGCGACATCCGCCCTCCGCAGGACATCGTAAATGCGATGACGCGCCAGATGAAGGCAGAGCGCGAGAAGCGCGCTGTGATTCTCGAGGCCGAAGGGCTCCGCCAATCGGCGATCCTCAAGGCCGAAGGCGAGAAGCAGTCTGCGATCCTATCGGCCGAGGGTTCGCGCGAAGCCGCGTTCCGTGAGGCGGAGGCACGCGAGCGTGCCGCCCAGGCCGAAGCAACAGCAACAAAAGCCGTCAGCGATGCGATCGAGCAGGGCAGCGCCCAGGCCATCAACTATTTCGTCGCGCAGAAATATGTCGAGGCCATCGCCGAGTTCGCCCGCTCGCCCAACGCGAAGACCATCCTCTTCCCTGTCGAGGCAACGCAGCTGATCGGCACCCTTGGTGGAATCGGTGAGCTGGCGAAGGAAGCGGTGGGCCGCGTTGCGGCAGCTCCGCAGGTGATCAAAGCCAAACCGATGCCGAACGTGCCCAAAGCCGGCCAATGAACGGCCTGCCCTTCGATCCCGCGTGGCTGTGGCTGATCGGCGGAGTCGTGTTGCTGATCGCAGAGCTGATCGCCCCCGGCTTCTTTCTCGTCTTCATCGGCGGTGCAGCGATCGCGACCGGTTTTGCCTCACTGCTGCTTCCGCTCAGCCTGCCGCTGCAGCTGGCGATTTTCGCGATTCTCGCCGTCCTTGCGGCACGGATCGGAGGTCGGCGCGCCTATTCGATGCGCTACGATTACTCGCCTGACCCCTTTCTCAATGACAGGGTCAGGCGACTCCTCGGAAAAGTGGTGGTCGCAACCCAGGCCATCGACACCAATGGCGGGCGCGTGAAAGTCGGCGACAGCGAATGGTCAGCGCGCGGCGGGCCCGCTCAGCCCGGCGAACGCGTCCGAATCGTCGACTTCGAAGGCAATTGCCTCAAGGTCGAGCCGGAACATGTCCTTCCGCTGCCGGAGGAACCTTCCGCGCCGACTCCTCCCGAATGAAGGCATGCATCCGGTCCTCGAGGACGGTCAACGGCACAGAACCCAGCGCCAGTATCGCATCGTGGAAGCGCCGCTCGTCGAACTTCGGTCCGAGCGTCGTTTCAGCTTCGCGCCGCAGCCGCAGGATCGTCAGCTCACCCAGCTTGTAGGCGAGCGCCTGTCCTGGCCAGCTGATGTAACGGTCGACCTCGGTTTCGACCTCATGCTGGGTCAGCGCTGTGTGGCTCGCGAGATAGTCGATCGCCTGTTGGCGCGACCAGCCATACTGGTGGATTCCGGTATCGATCACGAGGCGTGCAGCGCGCCACATGTCGTAGCTCAGCTGGCCGAATTTCTCATACGGTGTCCGGTAAATGCCGAGTTCGTCGCCAAGCCATTCGCTGTAGAGGCCCCACCCCTCGCCCATTCCTGAGAAATAGATATTGCGGCGGAACTTCGGCAGCGACTTCTGCTCGGCTTCGAGGCCGAGTTGGAAGCTATGGCCAGGCTCGCACTCGTGCAGCGTGAGGACAGGAATGTTGTAGAGCGGCCGGACCGGGAGATCGTAGGTGTTCATCATGCAATTCTCGAGGCCGCCGCGGCCCGATGTGTAAAAAGGCGCAAGTGCGTCCGGGACCGGGATGATCCCAAAGCGTCTCCGCGGAAGCAGTCCGAAATGCTTGCCAATCACTCCGTCGACGCGCTTCGCCACAAAAGATGAGACGCCGAGCAATTCGTCTGGCGTCTTCGCGTAGAACTGCGGATCGCTCTTCAGGAACTTGAGGAACTCCGGCATCGATCCTTTGAAGCCGCTGTCGCGCATCGTCTGCTGCATCTCGGCTTCGATCCGCGCGACTTCCTGAAGCCCGAGCTGGTGGATCTGCTGCGGAGTCATGTCGGTGGTGGTGAACTCCCGCACCTGGGCGCGGTAAAAAGCATCGCCGTCCGGAAGATCATGCGCCGAAATCGTCGTCCGGGTGTGGGGAATGTAATCGTCGCGGATGAAGGCGAGCAGCTTGCGGTAGGCGGGCATCACCGACTGTTCGATCACCGTCCGGCCTTGTGCCCGGAGGGTCGATTGCTCGGCGGCAGGTACGTTCGAAGGAATGTCGTTGAAAACCTTGTAAAAGGTGTTTTTTTCAGGGTCATCGACGATGAAGGCGGCAACCGATTTGTCGCGTCCGTTCAGCGTCGCTCGCGGAACGCTGAAGCCGCTCGCCAGGCCCGCGCGCATGTTGACGATCTGCTCGTCAAAGAAACGCGGGATGTCGCGCATGCGGGCAATGTAGCGCTGATACCCCGCCGCATCCTCGAACGGCTGTTGGGCGTCGAGATAGGTCCAAAATGAGCTGTCGCTGTTGAACGGCATCTCCCACGTACGGAAACCGGCGTCCGAAATGTCGGCTTCGAGCACCGTCCTGAGCACGGCGGCATTGACCTGCTCGTCGGGGGAGAGCTCGGCAGCCGGTATCGCTTCCAGCTGCGCAAGCACCTCTTTCAGGTGCGCAGCCCGCCGCTGCTCCGAAGCCTGGTCAACATGCGGGAGATAATCCTTCCGTTCGCGCTCGCCGCGCGCATTTTCAAAGAAGCCAAATTCCTTATCTTCCCACGCAGCATAACCATCATAAAGCGCCCTCAGCCTAACATCGGCGTCGCTTCGGACTGCGCTTTTTGTCGCAGGAGCGGCACAGGCTGGGTGAACAATCGCACCAAATGCCAGCAATCCGACTGCGATGCGCC
Organism: Sphingomicrobium sp.; assembly: GCA_025450755.1. Lineage (GTDB taxonomy): Bacteria > Pseudomonadota > Alphaproteobacteria > Sphingomonadales > Sphingomonadaceae > Sphingomicrobium. The sequence continues at coordinate 20,548 of JANWLR010000009.1, forward strand.
ATGTCCGTTTCATTCGATCTCACCCCCCGATGCGCGCGCTAGCTATTGCATCCTGCCGCGCCATTTCGCGACAGGGAAGAGCTCATGGAAGCGCGCCCAGATCGGGCACGACGAACGTTCGGCGAGCCTCGAGGGACAATAGCCGTTCCCGCGAATAGAAGCGCAATGGCCAATCGCGACGGCCCACAGGAGAGAGGAGGAGCTCGTTTACAAGCTCATGCACCGGTTCATATCCGTCCGCTTCGGACAGGAATAGGCGGACGCCGTGCAGGAACGCGAAGGTGATCGTCTCGTGATATCCTTCGGTGTCGCTATTCACTCCACCCCCGCTCTCATTGTAGCGCCGGATGAGTCCGGGCAGCTCGATGTCGAGGTCGATTTCCGGATGCTTCAGCAACAAATAAGTTGTCGCGGCGATGTGCGCCTCGTGGGTCCATTCGGCGCGCGGCAGCTCGCGCGACAAAAGCCCTTCGCCGACGCGCTCGACAGCAGCATCGGAATCAAAAAGTCTTGGTCGATATTCGGTCATTTACCGGGTCCTTTGGGCCCGATACATGACCGGGCATCTAAGCGGCTGTTGCTTGGCTCGCGCTGGCCTGTGCTTGTTGTTGCGCAGTCCTGGGCGCCGCTTGTCGGACTCCTTCGTCGACTTCGTCCGCGAACTGTGCGAAATTCTCGACAAACAAGTCGACCAGCTTCGCGGCCATAGCGTCATATTCCGCTGGATTGGCCCAGGTGCTGCGCGGGTTGAGCAAATCGGCGCAGCCCGGAACTTCCAGCGGCACCTCGAAACCAAAGTTCGGATCCTTGCGGAATTTCGCATTCCTCAAGCTTCCGTCGAGCGCAGCATTGAGCAGGGCGCGGGTCGCCTTGATCGGCATGCGCTTGCCCACTCCATATTTACCGCCGGTCCAGCCGGTATTCACGAGCCAGCAGTCGACCCCGCCTTTGGCGATCCGCTCCTTCAGCAGATTTCCATAGATCGACGGATGCCGAGGCATGAACGGCGCCCCGAAGCAGGTCGAGAAAGTCGCCTGCGGCTCGGTAACCCCGATCTCAGTCCCGGCGACCTTGGCCGTGTAGCCGGAGAGAAAGTGGTACATCGCCTGGTCAGGCGTTAGCTTCGCGATCGGCGGGAGAACGCCAAATGCGTCGGCTGTAAGCATCACTACGTTTTTCGGGAGCGGTCCCATGTTCGCTTCCGACGAATTCGGAATGAAATCGATCGGATAGGCGCCGCGGCTATTCTCGGCGAAGGTCGCATTGTCGAGGTCTAGCTCGCGCGTTTCGAGGTCGATGACCACATTCTCGAGCACCGTTCCGAAGCGCTTGGTCGTCGCGTAGATTTCCGGCTCGGATTCAGCCGACAGCCGTATCATCTTGGCGTAGCAGCCACCCTCGAAGTTAAAGACCGCCGTATCGGACCAGCCATGCTCGTCGTCGCCGATCAGCGTTCGATTCGGGTCCGCCGACAAAGTGGTTTTTCCGGTGCCGGACAGGCCGAAAAAGATCGCAGTATCGCCCTTCGGACCAATGTTGGCGGAGCAGTGCATCGGCATGATGCCCCGTGGCGGCAGGATGAAGTTGAGGAGGCCGAAAACCGACTTCTTCATTTCGCCGGCATAGGCCGTGCCGCCAATGAGAATGACTTTCTTCGAAAAATTGACCGCGACCACAGTCTCGCTGCGGCATCCGTGACGCTCCGGGTCGGCCCGGAAGCTCGGCAGGTCGATGATCAGATATTCGGGCTCGAAACCTGGCAGCTCGTCCGCTTCGGGCCGCACCAGCAGTGTGCGAATGAACAGGTTGTGCCAGGCGAGCTCATTGACGATTCGGACCCGCACACGGTGTTCAGGCTGAGATCCGCCGTACAGGTCTGCAATGTAAAGCCGATCCTTCTCACCAAGAGCGAGCAGGAAATCGTCGTACAGCCGCTCGAACGCGTTAGGATCCATCGGCTTGTTGCCGTTGTTCCACCAGATGACGTTTTCGGTAAGCTCGTCTTTGACAGTGAACTTGTCCTGGGCGCTCCGGCCGGTGTGCTTTCCGGTGCGCACGACAAGCGGGCCGTCCTTCGCCAGCAGCCCTTCGCCGCGGCGGACGGCATGCTCCACCAGCGGTGCCGTTGTCAGATTCCAGAAGAGTTCAGCACCAGTTGCGATGCCTTGCGCCTCCAGCCCGCTGTTCGGAACACGGTCACTCACGTCGACACTTTCCCTTTCCCAGATATTCAAAACGGCGGCGACCGGTGGGCCTGCCGCCGCATACGTATGCGTAAAGCGTCTATAACCCCGAAAATCTTGCGTGGTCAAAACAGCGCAGCGCTTCAAACCAACGCCACAGCCGACGGTAGCGCTAACAATGTCCCGCTATCGAACATCTCTGACGATTGCAGTATCATTCGCCCATGCGCCTTGTGCGTGTTCCTGGCTCTGGCTATCCCGTTTTTGTCCATCGGCTGAGGCATGAATGAGCCAAGTGATCGCCCTGGTCGACGACGACCGCAACATCCTCACGTCCGTTTCGATCGCACTTCAGCAAGAAGGGTTCGTAACGCGCGTGTATTCGGATCCGCTGGTTGCATTGAAAGCGCTCAACGACAATCCACCCGACCTTGGCGTATTCGACATCAAGATGCCCGGCCTTGACGGAATGGAATTGCTTCGGCGCTTGCGCGAATTCAGCTCGATGCCGGTGATCTTCCTAACCTCCAGGGACGACGAGCTTGATGAAGCGCTCGGCCTCGCGATGGGCGCGGATGACTATATCTCGAAACCGTTCTCGCAGCGCCTTCTTATCGCGCGGATCCGTGCCATCTTACGGCGCCAGGAACTCGAACGCGGCGAAGCGGCCGCAAGCAACTCCGATCCCGAGCCGGCTCGCCTTGAGCGCGGGCGCCTGGTCATGGATCCCGCTCGCCACAAGGTGCGCTGGGACGAGCGCGATGTCAGCCTCACCGTGACCGAGTTTTTAATCCTCGAGGCGCTCGCGCAGCGCCCGGGAGTCGTCAAGTCGCGCAATCAATTGCTCGACGTGGCGTATAATGACGATGTTTATGTCGATGACCGAACGATTGACAGCCACATCAAACGCATTCGGCGAAAATTCCGCGTCGCCGATCCCGAGTTCGATTCAATCGAGACCCTCTATGGCGTCGGTTACCGATTCGATGAACAATGATGACGAGCGCGACCTCCGGCTGAAATGGTCGGGGCGGTGGACGCTCGCCCACAGAATTCTCACGCTCAACCTCATCACGGTCCTCCTTGTCGCGCTCAGCACTTTGTACCTCGACGTTTTTCGCAATCACTTGAGCAAGGAACGCGTGCGCCAGACCCGGATCGAGGCAAGCACAACGGCGCTCGCAATCGAGGCAGCCGGCCCTGAAGACCGTGAGGCAATTCTCGCAAGGGTTTCGAAGTCGACCGGCAGCCGAATGCGGCTGTTCGGGCCCGACGGCAATTTGATCGCCGACAGCTGGCATCTGACCGGCCCAACATTTGAACTGAAGAATCCAGATACACAAAGTTGGAACAAGGACGTGGCACGGGCGCTCGACCGCGGCTTCAACTTCCTTGTCGGCGCCAAGCAGCTCGACCAATATGTCGAACCGCCGGTCGATCGGCTGCAATCGTGGCCGGAGGCGGTGCGAGCAAAGCAGACCGGCAAGACGGCGACAGCCGTCCGCAATGCGCCCGATCTCACTCCTGTCATTTCAGCCGCGGTTCCATTTAGCGGCAAAGTGCTCCTCAACACGGACAATGATCGCACCTTCACCAGGACAGTGCGACGGCAGCGGGCGCTCATCGCGGCGGCGATGGCCGTCCTGGTCGCCTTTTCGGTGTTCTTGTCGCTGTTCCTTGCCCGCACGATCGTACGGCCGCTACGCCGGCTTGCGATTGCGGCTCATCGCGTACGGCTCGGCCGCTCGCGCGAAGTCAATGTTCCACGCCTGCCCTCGAGGAGTGACGAAATCGGCCTCCTGGCGCGCGCGGTATCCGACATGAGCCAGTCGTTGAGGCACCGGATCGATAATATCGAAGCGTTCGCCGCCGACGTCACGCATGAGCTCAAGAATCCACTGGCGTCGCTGCGCTCCGCAGTCGATGGGCTCGATCGCGTCGATGACCCGGAACTGCGCGAAAAGCTGAGGAAGGTCGTGCGCGACGATGTTGCCCGCCTCGACCGGCTGATCAGCGATATCAGTGAGGCCGCGAGAACCGATGCGGAACTTGCACGGGCGAGATTCGAGCGCGTCGACCTCGGCGCTGTTATCGAGCAGCTCGTCCACAGCTGGGAAACGCGCCGGGAAACCGGCGACGCGCGACTCGCCTTCGCAAGACCGCGCAAGAACACCGCGGCCGTGATGGGTAAGCCCGATCGTCTCGCACGCGCCATCAATGCGATCATCGACAATGCGGTCAGTTTCTCGCCGCCCGGTGGCCTCGTTGAAATCGCTGTTGCGCGCGTCGGTGACGAGGTTCGAATTCGAATCGATGATGAGGGGCCCGGAGTCCCCCAGGAAGCACGTGAGGCGATTTTTAACCGCTTCCATTCAGTACGTCCCGAAGGAGAGAATTTCGGGCGCCATTCGGGCCTCGGCCTTGCCATCGCCCAGGCGATCGTGAATGGCCATGACGGGGAGATTGACGTGCAAGACCGCGATGACGCCCCATCGGGCGCCCGCTTCACCATCAGGCTACCAGCAGCAGACCGCGAATGAACCAGCAGAACCCCCAACCCGGGCCGCGACTTTCGGCCGAAACTCTCCACGCCAGCACTGTTGCATGCGCTGGACGGGCAATCCTCATCAGCGGCCCCTCGGGTGCCGGCAAATCGGATCTGGCGCTGCGTCTACTCGACCGCGGATTCACCTTGGTCAGCGATGACCAAACCGTGGTGAAGAAGGATGGCGACCGAATCCTCGCCTCGGCACCGCCGACCATCGCCGGCAAGCTCGAGATTCGCGGTATCGGGATCATCGAGATGGAGCGCGTCGATAATGTCCCGGTGGCGCTCATTGTCGAGCTCACGAGCGACATCCAGCGAATCCCCGACGACAGCCGTGAACGACCGATCCTGGGCGTGAAGCTGCCGCTGATCACGATCGACGCAATGGCTGCATCGGCGCCTTCCAAGGTTGCCATCGCCCTCGACAGAATGGGCCTGAAGTTCTGATGGCAGAAGAGCGGCAGCACCGGCTGCCGCGCCTGCTGCTCGTCACGGGAATGTCCGGGGCGGGCAAGTCCACGGTCCTGGATGCTCTCGAGGACATGGGCTGGAACATCGTCGACAATCTCCCTGTCGACCTACTCCACGACTTCGTCCACGGCGGAGGCCAATGCCGCACCTCGAATATCGCCGTCGCCATGGATGTGCGCAGCCGCGGCTTCGACCCAGGGACTCTTGGCGACATATTCCATGCGATCGACGGAGTGGAACCGGAGATCCTCTATCTCGATTGCTCCGGCGGCGAGCTGATCCGCCGGTATGACGAGACCCGGCGGCTCCATCCGCTTGCACCCGATCGTCCACCCGAGGACGGCATTGCCCGCGAGCGTCAGTTCACCTGGCCCTTGAGGAGCGCGGCTGACAGCCTCATCGATACAACCGACCTTTCGCCTGCCGAGCTACGCGACGAGCTTCGCAGGCGCTTTGGCGGCGAGGCCGACCAGCCGGTGCTGACCATTTCCTCCTTTTCGTTCGCCCGCGGCATTTCGCGCACCGCCGACCTGGTCTTCGACCTGCGGTTCATCCCCAATCCCCACTGGGTCGACGAACTTCGCCCGCTGACCGGAGCCGACCAGCCCGTCCGTTCCTTTCTGGAACGTGATGCGGTCTGGGGAGAGACGATGGGCCGCATCGAATCGCTTCTCATCGACTGGATTCCCCGCTACTGGGCCGCGGGCAAAAGTTACGTGACCGTCGCGTTTGGATGCACAGGAGGGCGGCACCGTTCGGTTGCCGCGGCAGTCGAGATGGCGGAACGGTTACGTCGTGCCGGATTTGCACCGAATGTCCGTCATCGTGATCTCGCCTCACCGCCGAGGGACACGATCGAACGGCATCCAGGACGCGCTCCGGAGAGCGAGGACGAGTTGAGTCGATGATTGGATTAGTGCTGGTGACCCATGGCCGCCTCGCGGCCGAATTCGTCACCGCGATGGAACATGTGGTTGGCCCGCAGGAAGCGATCGAAGCGATCTGCATCGGCCCCGACGATGACATGGAGCGTCGCCGCAAGGACATCGCCAAGGCCATCGGCAAGGTCGACCAGGGCCAGGGCGTGATCATCCTCACCGACCTGTTCGGGGGAACGCCGTCCAATCTCGCAATCAGCCTGATGAAGAGCGAGAACGTCGAAGTGATCGCCGGCGTGAACCTCCCTATGCTCATCCGGCTCGAAGGCGCGCGCAAGGTGATGCCGGTCCATGCCGCCGTGGCCGCCGCCCGCGAAGCCGGTCGCAAGTACATATCCGTGGCAAGCGAGATCCTCGGGGAAGCTGCGGCTTGACGGCCGTCAGCCGTGAGGTCCGGATCGACAACCAGCGCGGCCTGCATGCCCGGGCGAGCGCCAAATTCGTCAATGTCGCCAGCCAGATCGACGCCAAGATCGAGGTCGAGAAGGACGGCCACCGGGTTTGTGGGACTTCGATCATGGGCCTGATGATGCTTGGCGCCGCAAAAGGCGATTCGATCACTATCCACGTCGAGGGCGGCCACGCCGACGAGGCGCTTCAGAAATTGTGCGAGCTCGTCGAGGAGCGGTTCGGCGAAGACTGATGGCGCGCGAGGTCACCGCTTTCTCCAACTCCACCGTCAAGCTGCTGCGGTCGCTTCGCGACAAGAAGGCACGGCGAGCCGAAGGTCTTTTCCTGGCCGAGGGCCTAAGGATCCTGACCGAAGCGCGCGACAGCGGTCGCCTTCCCGAGATCGTCGCGTTTTCGGCCGAGGGTGCCAAGCACCCGCTTGCCGCCGGGATCATCTCGGCCGTGGAAGCGGCCGGCGGCGACGCAATCGAAACGACGCCCGCCATCCTCTCGAAGATGAGCGGCAAGGACAATCCGCAGATGCTGCTCGGCGCATACCGACAGCAGGGGACGTCGCTGGACGCAATCGACCGGTCTACGGCGCCGCTCTGGATCGCCGCCCAGGCGCTGCGCGACCCCGGAAACATCGGGACGATCCTGAGGACCGGCGATGCCGTTGGAGCCGGGGGGCTCATCCTCATCGACGATTGTGCCGATCCCTATTCGGTCGAGGCCGTGCGCGCATCGATGGGAGCGATCTTCACGCAGCAGGTGGCGACCGCCCGCTGGCCCGAGTTCATCGCGTGGTTGCGCGGCGGCGACGGCCAGCTCGTCGGCACCAGCCTGAAGGCGACGCAAGATTATCTCGAGGCGGAATATCGACCGCCTTGCTTCCTGCTGATCGGCAATGAGCAGCAGGGCCTGCCAGCTGATTATGAAGGCGAATGTGACTTGCTCGTCAAAATTGCGATGGAGGGGCGTGCCGACAGCCTCAACGCAGCAATGGCGGCGGCGGTGATGGCGTTCGCAATCCGTGCAAGCTGGCGGTAAGCGTGCTCTAAAGTCACTATTGTCGCGTAGAGCGGCGCATTTTTCGTGACCTTAGGCGCCGGCGCCGATTTCGCCTCTCCAGTCCCGGTCAAAGAGCCCGCCTGCAGGGGCAGCAGGCGAAATCCAATTTTGCAAGTCGCACGCTACTCAGCCGCAATCTGCGGCGGGTCCTCGGGCTCGTCTTCGCTGAGGCTGAGTTCCTCGTCAGCGTAGCGCGGCAGGGCTTCGACCGGGGTCAGAACTTCGATTTCGCGCCGGCCAGGCTCGATATTCAGCTCCCGAAACTTGCGCGCAGTGACCAGAGACCGCGTCTCAAAGCTTGAGACGAAGCTGTTGTAATTGTTCACCGCGCTTGCGAGGCCGCTTCCGACCTTCCGCAAGTCGTCTGCCGCTTTGGCAAGACGTTCGTACAGCTCCTTGCCGAGCTCTCCAATCTGGCGCGCTTCCTTGGCGAGCTTCTCCTGCCGCCAGACTGCCGCCACGGTGCGGGCGATCGCGATCAGGTTCGTCGGTGTCGCGAGCAACACTTTCTTGTCGAAGGCGAAATCCCAAAGCGTCGGATCCTGCTCAAGCGCGGCCGTGAGGAAGTGCTCGCCGGGGATGAACATCACGACATAGTCCGGCGCATCTTCAAACTGCGACCAATAGGCCTTCGCACCGAGGGCATTCACGTGCGCGCGGATTGCGAGGGCATGGGCTGTGAGGTGGTTCTCGCGATCGGCTTCGTCGACCGCTCCGAATGCGTCCTGATAATCGTTCAATGACACCTTCGCGTCGATCACCAGGCTCTGACCGCCCGGGACCCGAATCACGACGTCGGGCCGCAGCCGGCCACCCTCCCCGTCCGCCACGCTGACCTCAGTCGCAAAATCGCAATGTTCAGATAGACCGCAGGTCTCAAGCACATTGCGAAGCTGCTGTTCGCCCCAGCGGCCCCGCGCCTTGGGCGCGTTCCTTAGCGCATTGACCAGCTTGGCAGCTTCGGCGGAGACCCGCTCGGTACCGGTGCGCATCGCCTCGATTTGCCCCGTCAGCGTCCCGAAGGCATCGCGGCGCTCCGCCTCGACCTTCTGGACAGTCGTCTCGTAGCGTTCGAGCCGGTCATGGACCGGCTGCAGCAGCTGCTTGAGGTTCTGGCCCGCGCTCTCTTCCGATTGGCGGAAGCGCTGGTCGGCGCGCTTGAGGAACGTTTCCTGGGCTTCCGCGAGAAGCTTGTTGCTGATCTCGGCAAATTGGCTGGACAGTGCCTCCTTGGCCTCGATCAGTTCCTTGATCCGGACCTCGAAACCCCTGTCTCGTTCCGTCTGCGAGGCTTCGAGCGCCGCGAGCCGGGTCGACGCGTCCCGGTTGGCGTCACGCTCCCTGACGACTTCGTCGAGCTGAAGCCGGAGGCTCTCGACAGTCTGCTTCGCCCGGGCAGATTCCCGGCTGGCCCACAGCCAGCCAAGCGTGCCGCCGATGATCAGCGCGATGAGAACAAACGCTAAACCGGCCGCATCCATGACCGTGACTCCCCCGGAACAGAATGAGAACTTCTACTTGTTACCGGGCTGATGCTCAAGCGGAACGAGCGTGCTATCCACAGGTTTGGTTTCTTCGAGGAGAAAGCCATGTCCATCCGCAAGATGATCGCCCTTCACCCGGACGTGCATGGGCACGTCAACCAGCCGCTCGGCGATGCGGCGCATCACCTCATGTACTGCGCGCGAATGTGCCTCAGCTGCGCCGACGCCTGCGCGGCCGAAAAGATGGACATGCGCCAGTGCATCCGCAAATGCCTCGATTGCGCCGACATATGCGAGGCTGCGGGCAAGCTGGCGGTGCGCCGCACGGGCTCGAACGAGCAGGTGCTGCGCGAAACGCTCGAGCTCTGCGCCCGCGTCTGCGATTCCTGCGCGAGCGAATGCGAGCGGCACGAGCACGAGCATTGCAGGCTGTGCGCGCAGATGTGCCGGGAATGCGCCGAGGACTGCCGCAATGCCGCCGCGTCGATGATGGAGCCGGCGTGATGCGTCGGGCGTCTGCGATCGCAATCTCGCTGGCGCTCACTGCATGTAGCCCGAAGCCCGGCCCTCCGGAAAACCAGGCGACTGCGAACGAGAAGCTCGCCCAGGAAGCGAATGTCAGCGGAAATGTCGCCGAAGCCAGCCCCGAGCCGGCGAACAATGCGGCAGCCTCTGCGCAGTCGTCCGGAACGCTCCCGGCTGCAGATGCCGGTCTGAGGTTCGTCGGCACCTGGGCTGCGAGCAAAGCCGAGTGCACGTCGAAACCGTGGAAGTTCACTGCCGACGCGCTGTCGGGAAGCGGGCCGCATTGCAGCTTCTACAAGGTGTCCAAGGCTCCGGGCGGGTATGACATCGCAGCGACCTGCCCGGCCAAGCAGCCGGTGCACTCTGACCTCATCAAGCTCCGCTTTGCCGAATCCGCCGGCGCGATGCTGGTGGAATCGAACGCGATTGCGCCGAGTGGACTGATCTATTGCGGAAGGTAGTAGCTCATCACGCAGCTTTTTGTTGCTGCTCTTTCCGCCACTTGGCGAGCTTCTTTAAGACCATGTCGCGCTTCAGCCGCGAAAGATGATCGATGAACAGCACTCCGTTCAAATGGTCCATCTCGTGCTGTAGGCAAACGGCGAGCAGGCCCTCGATCTCCTCCTCGTAAGTCTTGCCCTTCTCGTCCTGCCAACGGGCTCGGATCCTGTCGGGCCTCATCACCTCGGCATATTGCTCGGGCACCGACAGGCAGCCCTCGGTATAGGGAACGTCATTCTCGGAGTGCCACAGGATCTCAGGATTGATGAAAACCTTCGGGTCCTTGACGGTCGGACTCTCAGGATCCTCCGGATCTTCCGGCTCCTGGAGGTCGATCACCAGCAGGCGGATCGGCACTCCGACCTGTACTGCGGCGAGGCCTATGCCCGGCGCTGCATACATCGTCTCCAACATGTCGGCGACGAGCGTCTCCAACTCGTCGTCGAAGGTCTCCACCGGCTTGGATATCTGCCGGAGCATGGGATCGGGCGTCTCGTAGATGCGACGAATGGCCATGGATCGAATTTAGTCTTTCGCTTCAGTGGGTTCAAGAAATCGGGCGTCTTGCCCTCAAGGCTTGGGCGAGCGTTCCCTCGTCCAGATAATCGAGCTCACCGCCAACCGGAAGCCCATGAGCCAACTGGCTGAGACGTATGGGAAAAATCTCGAGGCGCTCGGCGAGATAGTGGGCTGTGGTCTGGCCCTCGAGCGTGGCGTTCATGGCGAGCACGACCTCGTCGATGCCCGCCACCGAAATCCGCCGGACGAGCTGGTCCACTGTGAGATCCTCGGGCCGAACCCCGTCGAGCGCTGAAAGCCGGCCGCCAAGTACATGATAGCGGCCGGGAAATAGCCGCGAGCGGTCAAGGGCCCACAAGTCGGCGACCTCCTCGACAACACACAGCATCTTCTCGTCACGGCGCGGATCACGGCAGATCGAGCACGGGTCGGACGTATCGACGTTGCCGCAGACCGAGCAGGTCGAGAGCTTGTCAGCGACTTGCGTGAGTGCAGTCAGCAATGGCTGAAGCGCGGTTTCGCGTTTCTTCATCAGGTGCAGCACGGCGCGGCGCGCCGATCGCGGCCCAAGCCCCGGCAAGCGCGCGAGCGCCTGTGACAATGCTTCGATTTCCTGACTGGCCACGCTAACCCGCGAGGTAGGCAATTCCGTGCAGTTTCGCCATAGGCGCCGAATGCGGATCGTCTTCATGGGATCGCCGGACTTCGCGGTGCCGAGCTTCAATGCGCTGGTTGAGGCCGGTCATGAGGTCGTCTGCGTCTACACGCAGCCGCCGCGACCTGCGGGCCGCGGCAAGGATGAGCGCAAGACGTCAGTGCACGAGCGGGCGGAAGAGCTTGGGATCGAGTTGAGAACGCCGAAAACGCTCCGACACGAGGAAGAACAGGAGCGGTTTCGAGCGCTTGACGCGGACCTCGCAGTGGTTGCCGCCTACGGCCTCATCCTGCCCAAGCCGATCCTCGATGCGCCGAGGCAAGGCTGCATCAACGTCCACGCCTCGCTTCTGCCGCGCTGGCGTGGAGCAGCACCGATCCAACGCGCCATCCTTGCAGGCGACGAAATCAGCGGAGTGACGCTGATGCAGATCGACGAGGGCCTCGACACCGGACCAATGCTGGCGCGGCAGACGCTCGACATTCGCTGGAAGAATGCCGGACAAGTCGTGAAAGAAATGGCGAATCTCGGGGCCAGACTGCTCGTCGAATGGCTCGAAAGCCCCACAGCTCCCGAACCGCAGCCGATCGCCGGAGCAACTTACGCACCAAAGCTCGAAAAGGCTGAAGCGCGGATCGACTGGTCGCAGACAGCCGAGCAGATCGAGCGGCAAGTGCGAGCGTTCAATCCCGTCCCCGGCGCGTGGTTCGAAGCCAACGGCGAGCGTATCAAGCTGCTGAAAGCAGATATTGACCGCGGCAGTGGCAAAGCTGGTGAAGTCACCGATGATCGTTTGACGATTGCTTGTGCCGATGGGGCGATCCGCCCCCTTGAGGTGCAGCGCGCTGGAAAGGCAGCGATGACACCCGGCGAGCTAATTCGCGGCTTCGCGATTCCCAAGGGCACGATCCTTCCATGACCCGCTGGCGGCTGATCGTCGAATATGACGGCGGTCCATTCATGGGCTGGCAGCGGCAAGATCATGGTCCGTCGGTGCAGCAGACGCTTGAGGAAGCGCTCCGCAGGATGACCGGGGAGCAGGCCGTCTTTACTGCCGCTGGCCGCACTGACGCGGGCGTCCATGCGCTCGCCATGAGCTCCCACGTCGATATCGGGTGTGAGTTGACGCGGCATCGGCTTCGTGAGGGGCTGAATGCGCTGGTCCGACCAAGCCCGATTTCAGTTCTGGAGGTTACGCAGGTTGCGGACGACTGGCATGCGCGCTTCTCCTGCGTCGGCCGCCGCTATCTCTACCGGATCCTCAACCGGCGAGCGCCACCCGCGCTGGATGCCGGGCGCGTCTGGCACATCGCCGTCCCGCTCGATGCCGAGACGATGCGCGAGGGCGCGGCGCATCTGGTCGGCCGCCATGACTTCACGACGTTCCGCTCTGCCCAGTGCCAGTCCGACAGCCCGGTGAAGACTCTCGACCGGCTCGAGGTCAGCCGCATAGGAGAGGAAATTCATGTCGCCGCAGCTGCGCGCAGCTTCCTGCATCACCAGGTCCGGTCGATGGTCGGCTGCCTGGCGATGGTCGGACGCGGACAGTGGCAGGTGGATGACATCCGGAGAGCTCTCGACGCGCGTGACCGCGCCGCGCTCGGTTTCAACGCACCACCGCATGGCCTCTATTTCGTCGAAGCAATCTATCCCTAGACGAGCATTTCACGCGCCGACGGGCGGCTCTCCCAGCCCTGCGGGCTTGCGCTAAGCCCATAGGCACCGGCGCAAAAGATGGCGATGAGATTGCCGACTTCGGCCGGGGGGAGCATGACCTCGTCTCCGAAGATGTCATGTGGCGTCGCAAGGCAGCCGGTTACGGTGACCTGTTCCTCTGCTGGCGTTCCAAACTTGTTGGCAACCGCAATCGGAAAATTGCCCCGCCCCCGCTCCAGCAGGCAGCCGGTGGCGCCGAGAAGGTGATGACCACCCCCGTCGGTCGTCAGGAACGTCTCCCCGCAGCTCTCCGTACGGTCAAGAACGCGCGTCAAGTACACTCCGCATTCGGCAACCAACCAACGCCCGAGTTCTAGCGATAGCCGGGTCGTCGCGAGCAGTTCAGGCCCATTGCGGACCGTTTCATGAAGTGCATTTGCGAGCCGGTAGATGTCGATCGGCTGCTCGCCCGCGAAACAGGGCACATCGAAGCCGCCTCCAAGGTTCAATTCCGGAAGCGGCCGGTCGAGGCTGCGGCAAATGTCGCCCGCACAGGAAATGATCGCCTTGTGCGCTTCGATCAGAGCGCTGTCGTCGAGACATTGCGCCGCCGCGAAGATATGGAGTCCGCGCCAATCAACGCCGGCATCCAGCAGACCCTCGACAAGCGACGGGACTCGTTCGGCATCGACTCCAAACGGAGTTGGCCGGGCACCCAAGGTGAGCCCTCGGCTGTCGATCGAAAAGGGAGGGTTGACCCTCACAGCAAGCTTGGGCCTGATTCCAGCCCGTTCACCCGCGCGGATCGCCCTCGCCGCCTCGCCTTCGCTCTCGACGCTGATCGTCGCTCCGGCGGATATGCCTCTTTCGAGTTCGTCGTCTCCCTTGCCGGGGCCGGCGAAGGTCATCCCGATTCCGGCCAGGCCAGCGCGCTTCAGATGGTTGAGCTCACCGAGGGACACGACCCGGAAACCGTCGACATACCTTCCGAGGAAATTGAGCAGAGGCTCATAAGGATTTGCAGTTACGGAGTAATATATTGCGAGCCCGTCGGGCATTGCAGCCTTCAAGGAAGCGATCTGGGCGCCGACGATGTTATTGTCGTACACGAAGAGTGGGGTGCCCCCCGCGTCGGCGACGAGCTCTTCGGCAGAGACGCCGCCGATCAATAGCTGACTGTCGGCGTCGGCTTCGAAGTAGGGCGGGATCGGTCCGGTCGGCTTCACTCGCGAGTTCCCCCTCTCGCAGATTGTGGCCTATTCGGCCGCTATCGCCTCATATTCCTCGGCGGCGAGATATTTCTCCGCGTCGAGAGCGGCCATGCAGCCGGTGCCGGCCGCAGTCACCGCCTGGCGGTAGATCTTGTCCATGACGTCACCGCACGCGAAAACACCTTCGATGCTGGTGCGGGTCGTCCCGGGCTGGACCTTGATATAGCCCTCGGCATCGAGTTCGAGCTGTCCCTTGAACAATTCGGTCGCGGGCTGGTGGCCGATCGCCACGAAGGCGCCTTCGCATTCCACGCGACTGATCTCGCCGGTCAGTTTGTTGCGGATGTCTAGGCCTATCAGCGCCTCGGGTTCACCCCCGCCGATGAACTCAACCACCTCACTGTCCCAGACGACATTGATCCTGTCGTTGGCAAACAGCCGGTCCTGAAGAATTTTCTCCGCGCGCAGCGAATCCCTCCTGTGGATCAAGGTGACGTCATGGCTATGGTTGGTGAGGTAGAGAGCCTCCTCGACCGCAGTATTGCCGCCGCCGATCACAGCGACCTTCTTGCCCCGGTAGAAGAAGCCATCGCAGGTCGCGCACGCGGAGGCGCCCCTGCCCTTCATATGCTCCTCGGATGGAAGCCCGAGCCATTTCGCCTGAGCGCCCGTCGCAATCACCAGCGTATCGGCGAAATATTGCGCGCCGCTATCGCCCGTCAGCCGGAATGGCCGGCGAGAGAGGTCGACGGCGCTGACATGGTCCCAGATGACCTTGGTTCCGACGTGCTCGGACTGGGCCTGCATTTCCTCCATCAGCCAGGGACCCTGAATGACGTCGCGGAATCCAGGATAATTCTCAACGTCGGTGGTCGTCGTAAGCTGGCCGCCGGGCTGAATACCCTGGATGACGATCGGCGAGAGTCCGGCGCGCGCGGCATAAATCGCTGCCGTAAAGCCCGCAGGGCCCGAGCCGAGCACGGCCACGCGCGTTGAAAAGCTGTTGCTCATTGGCCGCATTTAGGGGCGCTTGGGACGCCCCGCAACGGCGAGAAATTCGCTTTTAGACGGTCCTTCGACCGGCAATGAAGTTCCAGATGAGCACGATGATACCGACGACGAGCAGGATATGGATGAGCCCGCTAGTGACGTGGAATGCGAACAATCCAAGGGCCCACAGGATGAGCAGGATGATGGCGATGGTGAGAAGCATTGGCTGCCTTCCTCGTTATGGTCGCGGAACGGACGCCTAACGGACCAATCCGATGCGTGTTCCGCAGCTTCTAACGTCCCTCTCTTCAAGAAAGGGTGCGAACGAATGGGCTCGCTGCAGATGAATGAGCTCCTTCAGCGGCGTCGAGCCGCTTTAGACGGACCCACCCCCTCCCAGGGAAGGGCGCTAAACCAGCCTTGACTGTTTTACAGCCGCCCCAATGAATCCTGCGAACAAGGGATGCGGCTCGAACGGGCGGCTCTTGAGCTCCGGATGGAACTGGACGCCGATGAACCACGGGTGATCCGGCCGCTCGACGATCTCCGGCAGCTGGTCGTCGGGTGACATGCCGGAGAAGATCAGCCCGGCGTCCTCAAGCGCGCCACGATAATGGACGTTGACCTCGTAACGATGGCGATGCCGCTCGCTTATTGAATCGGTGCCGTAGATTGAACGAACGACGCTATTGCCGTCGAGCATTGCCGGATAGGCCCCGAGTCGCATCGTGCCTCCGAGGTCGCCTCCGGCGGCGCGCTTCTGCAACCCTTCCTCACTCATCCATTCGGTGATCATTCCGACCACCGGCTCGCTTGTTTCCCCGAACTCCGTCGTCGAGGCCTCTTCGATTCCGGCCTGGTTTCGAGCGGCCTCGATACACGCCATCTGCATGCCGAAACAGATTCCGAAAAACGGAATCTCGCGCTCGCGGGCGAATTTGACGCTGGCGATCTTGCCCTCGCTTCCCCGCTCCCCGAACCCTCCCGGAACCAGGATTCCGTGAAGCGGTTCGAGCTCGGCCATGACGTCCGCCTCGGGGTGCTCGAACAGTTCCGCGTCGATCCATTCGATTTTGACTTTGGCGCGGTTTGCGATGCCGCCATGAATCAGCGCTTCGCGGAGGCTCTTGTAGGCGTCCGGCAAGCCGACATATTTGCCGACGACGCCGATCGTCACCTCGCTCTCGTAATGATCGATCCGGTCCATGATCTCGGTCCACCGGGCGAGATCGGGCCTGGGCGCGTCGCTGATTCCGAACGCGCTCAGGACCTCATCGTCGAGGCCAGCCTCATGATACTGCAACGGCACGTCGTAGATGTTGCGCGCATCCAGAGCCGGGATGACAGCGGATTTTCTGACGTTGCAGAACAAGGCGATCTTCTCGCGTTCTGCCTCGGGCAGCGGACGGTCCGAGCGGCAGAGCAGCACTTCGGGCTGAACGCCGAGGCTCGAGAGCTCGCGAACCGATTGCTGTGTCGGCTTGGTCTTGAGCTCGCCCGCAGCGGCAATCCACGGGACGAGCGTCGTATGAACGCTGACCGTCTGGTCCCGGCCGAGGTCGTTCCGAAGCTGCCGGATCGATTCGATGAACGGCAGGCTTTCGATGTCTCCGACCGTCCCCCCAATCTCGCAAATCACGAAATCGCAGCTATCGGTATCGGCGACCGCGAACTCCTTGATGGCGTTGGTGACGTGCGGGATGACCTGCACGGTCGCGCCGAGATAATCGCCGCGCCGCTCCTTCGCGATGATGTCGCGGTAGATGCGGCCCGTCGTGATATTGTCCGACTGGCGCGATGAAACGCCGGTGAAGCGCTCGTAATGGCCGAGATCGAGGTCGGTCTCCGCCCCGTCGTCCGTCACATAGACCTCGCCGTGCTGGTACGGCGACATGGTCCCCGGATCGACGTTCAAATAGGGATCGAACTTCCTGATACGGACCTTGTAGCCACGCGCCTGGAGAAGCGCCCCTAGGGACGCTGAAAGAAGCCCTTTCCCAAGCGATGAGACCACGCCGCCGGTGACAAATATGAACCGCGCCATGGGATTCGAGGCTTAGGGGTACAGACGCTCCGCGCGCAAGCCAGCCGAGAAAAAATATTGTCGAAGGTTTGCCGGAAACTGAGTTCCCGCTTGCGCGGGAATGACGAAGGAACAGTGAAAGGGGTTCTTCCCGCTACTGCGCGAGCGGAACCGCGGGCGCCTGCTGGTTCTGCGCAGGTGTCGTCGCCGGAGTCGGAGCTGGCTGAACCGGCTGGGACTGCTGCTGCGTCGGCGCAAGCTTGCCAGCGAGCGAGGTATCGATCTTGGCCGGAGTCCGCGTGGCGCCGGCAATCGCGGCCATCACGATCGAAAGTACGATGAACAGCCCGCCGAGGACCGCTGTCGAACGAGTCAGGAAGTCCGCAGCCCCACGCGCCGTCATAAACCCCGACGAGCTGCCGCCAACGCCAAGCCCGCCCCCTTCGGAGCGCTGCATCAGGATGACGCCAATCAGCGCAACGGCAATAAGCGTCTGAACGATCAGCAGGAATGCGAACATGTCGGGACTTTCAATGGCGGGTGCGCGGCGCACTTAGCGAGCGTCGCGCCCGCTTTCAACCAGAGCTACTTGCCGCTGGTCGTGCCTGCCGTTGCGCCGCTCGGCGGTGCGGCGTTTCCGGCGGTCAGCGCATCGAGCTGCTCGGCGGTGTAGCCGATCGTCACGGTTCCGTCCGCATTGCCGCGAAGGCCCGTGCTCGGCACCTGGATCTTCTTGCCCGAGGTCAGCGTGATCGTCACGTTCCCGCTGTCGACCGCGTCGATCTTGCCGACGCTGGTTCCAGCCGAGCCGTTAACGGTCGCACCGGCAACGATCGCTTTCTGCGAAGCTGCGGCAGCAGCCTCGATCTGAGCGTCAAGCTGCGCCTGGGTCATTCCGAACAGCAGCTTGCCATTGTCCAGCGTGACGCTGGACTTGGGCACCAACGCCTCGTGCTTGTCGGTCTTGATCTGAAGGTTCTCGCCCTGGATCGCAGCTACGGTTCCAACCGGCGCTCCGGTCGTATCGACGACCTGCATTCCAAGCGCCTGAGCGGCAGCCGGCACGGCGGTGATTGTGAGGCTAAGTGCAATCGCCCAAGTCAGTAGAGAAGTTAGTCGCATGTATCCTTACCTTTGGTGGGCGGGGGGTCGATAGCGGATCGCTGCTGATTGTGAACTGAACGGCAACTCAGCTGCCGGCGGCCGCAGCGATTACGGGCATAAAGTCCGCCGCCTTGAGGCTCGCACCGCCGACCAACGCTCCGTTCACCTCTGGAATCGAGAAGATTTCGGCGGCGTTCGAAGGTTTGACCGAACCCCCATAGAGGATTCGGACCTGCCCCCCGTCCGAGCCAAAGCGGTCCAAGAGCTTGCCGCGGATAGCGGCGTGCATCTCCTCAATTTCGTCGCTCGTCGGAGTCTTGCCGGTGCCGATCGCCCAGATGGGCTCATAGGCGAGCGCCAGCTCCCCTTCTTCGCAGAGGCTTTGCGGGAGAGAGCCGCCAAGCTGCGTCATCACGGTTTCAATCGCAGTTCCGCTATCGCGGACCTCAATGCTCTCGCCGATGCAAAGGATTACATTGAGGCCGGCGCCGAGCGCCGCCTCCGCCTTGGCTTTCACAGCCGCGTCGCTTTCGCGCTGGGCGTCCCGCCGTTCGGAATGGCCGACGATGGTCAGGGTAGCGCCGGCGTCGACCAACATCCGGGCCGACGTGCAACCCGTGTGGGCGCCCTTGTCCGAGTGGTGGACGTCCTGTCCGCCGATCGCCAAGCCCGGGACTGCTCGCACTGCGCGCTCGATCAAGATCGCCGGTATGCACAGGGCGACGTCAACTTCCGGATAATCGCTCGCTGCAGCAGCGATCGCCTGGATCTCGTCGATGTCGGACGACAGGCCATGCATCTTCCAATTGCCCGCAACGAGCTTCCTAAGCAACATTCCCTCCGCCCCCCGTGTCGCAACTGCCTAGCGGCGCGGCTTGATGCACGCCAGCCTCACCCCTAAAGCGACGATCTCATATCATTCGCACCGGGATCCGATGCTCTCCTTCTTTCGCCGAATTTCGAAATCCAAAATTGGCACGTGGGTTATCGCCGCAATCGGCGTTGCCATTCTCGCGGGCTTCGCGCTGGCGGACCTGTCCAACTTCGGCACCGGCCAGATGGGCTTCGGGATGGGCAGTTCGACATTGGCGCAGGTCGGGGACCAGAACGTCAGCGACAAGGACATGAGCGATGCCATGCAGCGGCGGCTGCAGCAGGTTCGGCAACAACGTCCGGATGCAGACTATGCAAGCGTCATCGGCGACTTCAACGCCGTGCTCGATGCCTTGGTTGAGCAGGGCAGCTTGCTCGCCTTTGCGGACAAATATCATTTCCCGCTGTCGAAGCGGCTTATCGATGCCGAAATCGCGCAAATTCCGGGTACGAAGGGACTGAACGGCCAGTTCAGCGAGCAGGCATATCAGCAGTTCCTGGCGCAGCAGCGGCTATCCGACGCGGAAGTTCGCCAGATCATTTCCGGCGACCTGCTTCAGCGCCTCATCCTGGCCCCGGTCCTCGCTAATCTGCGCGTGCCGGTCGGGATGGCGACTCCTTACGCGTCGATGCTCCTCGAGGCACGCGAGGGTGAGGCTGCAATCATCCCTGCCGAAGCATTCAAGACGGGGCTCAATCCGACGGACGCGCAAGTGCAGCAATATTATGCGGCGAATCGGGCCCGCTACATGATCCCCGAGCAGCGCATGCTGCGAATTGCACGGATCGGCCCCGACCAGGTCTCCAACGTGACCGCCTCCGATCAGGAAATCGCGAAATATTATAATGACAACAAGGCGACATACGCCGCGAGCGAAACGCGATCGCTGAGCCAGGTAGTCGTGCAGGACCAGGCAACCGCGAATGGCATCGCACAGCGCGCCAAGGGCGGCGCAACGCTTGCCGCCGCCGCCTCTCCCGCCGGCTCGAATGCAGCCGTCACCTCGCTCAATGATCAGAGCCAGCAAGCCTATGCGGGAGTCGCAGGCAATGCTGCTGCCAATGCGGTCTTCGCAGCATCCGCTGGCGCTGTGGTCGGACCGATAAAGACGGATTTCGGCTGGGCCGTCGTCAAGATCGATTCGGTCAAGAAGGGGGGCGGCAAGTCTCTCGATCAGGCCAAAGCTGAAATTGCCGCCAAGCTCAACACGGACAAGCGCAAGGGAGCGATCGAAGACCTCGTCGCGAAGGTGCAGGACGCGCTCGACAACGGCAGCAACTTCACGGAGGCGGTCGGCGGCGCCAAGCTTCCGGTCACGACGACACCCTTGATCACGGCAAACGGCATGTCGCGGACGGATGCGTCCTACAAGCTGCCGCCAGAGCTCGCGCCCGTATTGAAAAGCGGGTTTGCAATTGCTCCGAACGACGAGCCGGAGGTCGTCGCACTTGGCGGCGACCAGGGATATGCCGTCGTCTCTCCATCGCAGATTGTCCCAAGCGCACCGGCTCCGCTCGCAAACATCCACGATCAGGTTGCAAGCGACTGGGTCAACGAACAGGCGGTGCAACGTGCTCGCTCCGCAGCTCAGCAGATTGCCGCCAAGGCGTCGGGCAATGCGTCCCTCGCTGATGCGATCAAAGCTGCAGGCGCGTCCCTTCCGGCGCCGCGCCCGATTGCTGCCCGTCGGATCCAGATTTCGGACGCGCAGGGCAATATTGCCCCGGCGCTCAGGCTTTTGTTCACGACCGGCGTCGGCAAGAGCAGCATGGCTCCTAATCCGCAAGGCGGCGGCTTTTTCGTTGTGAAGACGAACAAGATCACGCCAGGTAATGCGATGATCTCGCCGGGCTTGATCGGCCAGGTGCAAAGCCAGCTCAATCAAGCGAGCGTCAGTGATTATGCGCAGGAGTTCGTTGCCGATCTCAAGCGCGAAATGAAGGTGAAGCGGAACGAGAGTGCGATTCAGGGCTTCAAGGCGAGGCTCCTGAGCAGCGGCGGTTAAGAAGACTGCTTCGCGAAGGCGGTTGACCTTCGCCTGTTTGTTGCCTAAAAGTTCCCCGTTCGTTCCTTTCGGGGGAGTGCCTGCCGATGCTCACCGCGAAGCAGCGTGAATTGCTGCTCTTCATCGACAACCGCCTGAAAGAGAGCGGGATCAGTCCAAGTTTCGACGAAATGCGCGAAGCACTCGACCTCAAATCGAAGTCAGGCGTGCATCGGCTGATCTCCGCGCTCGAGGAACGTGGTTTCATCCGGCGTCTCCCCAACCGGGCGCGGGCGCTGGAAGTGCTCAAACTTCCGGAGACCCGGCCATCCGCAACGGTAACTCCGATCCGCCCCCTTGCCGCCGCCCCGGCAAACGATGTGATGGACATTCCCCTGCACGGGCGCATCGCGGCCGGAACGCCGATTGAAGCACTGCAGGGAACCGAAAGCTTCGCTGTGCCCGCAGCGCTGCTCGGGCCGGGCGAGCACTATGCCTTGGAAGTCGCAGGCGATTCGATGGTTGAAGAAGGAATCCTCGACGGCGATTTCGCGCTGATACGCAAGTCCGACACGGCCCGGGACGGCGAAATCGTCGTCGCTCTTATCGACAATGAGGAAGCAACCCTGAAGACCTATCGGCGCGAGGGCCGGATGATCCGCCTCGATCCGGCAAACAGTCGCTATGAGCCGCAGCGCTACGATGAGAGCCGTGTCCAGATCCAGGGACGGCTCGCGGGCCTGATTCGCCGCTATTGAGGGATCGGGTTTCAGCCCAGGGATGCGACCCGACGCGGCCGGCGACGCTATCCACCCATGGCCGCTTGCCGAGATAAATCGAAAGCCCTCCCCGTGCTCTTCAGCGCAGGCGCGTCGAGCTTCGGCCAGTGGAGGCGGCATCCGCGGGGCAGGCGCCGGTCAGAGACCAAGCGCGCTTCCTGCCCTGCCGGGTTGCAAAGCAGTGCCGGCGCGAAGAACGGCAGTGATGCACAGGAACGCCTTCCATTCGGCCGGGCTATCGAGCGCGAACCAGGCAGCGATCCTAGCGCCGAAGCCACCCCGAACCATGGCGTAAGCTGAGCAAGTTCCGCCTCGAGGAGCTTTTCCAGACCCTCCCCAGTCGCGGGAAATCCCCGTCTTCCAATCGCACCGAGCACGCTGTGGAAGAGGCGCTTCCCCTATGTTAGGGGCGCTCGTCCATTGCATTGCAGCATGAAGAGAAGAGGAATGCGCGCCACAGCGCAAGCGAGAGAAATTTGAGCAGCCCAGATCCTAGCGCGCGGCCCGTCGTTACACGTTTCGCCCCCTCACCGACCGGTTATCTCCACATCGGCGGGGCGCGTACTGCGTTGTTCAACTGGCTCTTCTCCAAGCATCACGGCGGCAAGTTCCTGCTTCGGATCGAGGACACCGACCGCGCCCGCTCGACGAAGGAAGCGATCGACGCAATCCTCGATGGAATGCGTTGGCTCGGCCTCGATTGGGACGGGCACGAATATTATCAGTCGCAATTCTGGTCGCGGCACGCCGAGATCGCGCATCGGCTGCTCGATCGTGGCGCCGCCTACCGCTGCTACATGACGCAGGAGGAGTTGGCGGAGCAGCGCGAGGCTGCGAAACGAAATCGCCGGCCGTTTCGGATCAGCAGTCCCTGGCGCGAAGTTGCCGAGGAGCAAGGCGACAGGCCGTTCGTCATCCGTCTTAAAGCACCGCGCGAGGGGGAGACGGTCATCGATGACCGCGTTCAGGGACGAGTGACCGTCCAAAACGCCGAGATCGACGATTTCGTCCTGCTCCGTTCGGACGGAACGCCGACCTACATGCTTGCAGTGGTGGTCGACGATCACGACATGGGAGTCACTCACGTGATCCGCGGCGACGACCATCTCAACAATGCCTTTCGTCAGATCGGGATTATTCGTGCAATGGGCTGGCCGGAACCGACCTACGCGCATGTTCCGCTGATCCACGGACCGGATGGCGCCAAGCTCAGCAAAAGACACGGGGCGATGGGCGTGGACGCCTATCGCGATGAGCTTGGCCTCCTTCCCGAAGCGGTCTCCAATTACCTGCTGCGCCTCGGCTGGGGCCACGGCGATGACGAGATCATCAGCCGGGAGCAGGCGATCGCCTGGTTCGACCTCGATCATGTCGGCAAGTCGCCTTCGAGGTTCGATTTCAAGAAGCTCGAGAATCTGAACGGGCACTACATCCGCGAAGCGGACGACCAACGGCTGGCGGACCTTGTCGCGCCACGGCTCGGCATCACGGATCGGAAAAAAATGCTGCTGGTGCAGGCGATGCCCGAGCTCAAGCCGCGTGCAAACACTCTGCTCCAGCTCGCGGACGGTGCTCGGTTCCTGTTCGCGACCCGCCCGCTCGATTTCGAAGAGGCCGCGGCGGCGCTGCTGACGACTGAGGCGCGCACACTTCTTGCTGCAACGCACAACAAGCTTGTTGCCCTTGCGAAATGGGACCGGGAATCGCTAGAGGCAGTCATCCGCGAGGTCGCGGAGAACAGCGGCATCAAGCTCGGCAAGGTCGCCCAGCCCTTACGCGCTGCTCTCACGGGGCGAACGACATCTCCGGGAATTTTTGACGTGCTTGCGTTGTTGGGCCGTGAGGAGAGCCTCGCCCGCATCGCGGACCAGATGGAGCCGAAGGAATGACCGATCAGACCGTGAGCCTCGGAGTGGAGGGCTCGAATTTCAACTACCCCGTGCTTGACGGCTCCGTCGGCCCCGAAGTGATCGATATCCGCAAGCTCTACGGGCAAACGGGCATGTTCACCTACGACCCCGGATTCACTTCGACGGCGAGCTGCGAGAGCGCGATCACGTACATCGATGGCGAGAAAGGCATACTCCTCCATCGGGGCTATCCGATCGACCAGCTTGCCGAGCATTCGAGCTTCATGGAGGTCGCCTACCTGCTCCTTCATGGCGAGCTTCCGTCGAACAAGGAGCTGAACGACTTCGTCTACACCATCAGCCGTCATACGATGGTGCACGAGCAGCTCGCGACCTTCTTCCGCGGGTTCCGCCGCGATGCGCATCCGATGGCGATCATGTGCGGAGTCGTCGGGGCGCTGTCATCCTTTTATCACGACAGCACGGACATCACCGATCCCGAACAGAGGATGATCGCTTCGCACCGGCTGATCGCGAAGATGCCGACGATCGCGGCGATGGCCTTCAAATATTCGATCGGCCAACCGTTCATGTATCCTCAGAACAGCCTCAGCTACACGGGCAACTTCCTCCGGATGACCTTTGGCGTTCCGGCCGAGCCGTACGAGGTGAATCCGGTAATCGAGCGCGCAATGCGCCGAATCTTCATCCTCCACGCCGACCACGAGCAGAACGCGTCGACCTCGACGGTCCGGCTTGCGGGATCATCGGGAGCCAATCCGTTCGCGTGCATCGCCGCCGGCATCGCGTGCCTGTGGGGTCCAGCGCACGGCGGAGCCAATGAAGCCGCGCTCAACATGCTGCGCGAGATCGGGCGCGTCGACCGGATTCCGGAATATATCGCTCGGGCAAAGGACAAGAACGATCCATTCCGTCTGATGGGCTTCGGCCACCGCGTCTACAAGAACTTCGACCCGCGCGCGAAAGTGATGAAGGCGACTGCGGACGAGGTCCTGAAGGAGCTCGGCAAGTCCGACCCTGTCCTCGATGTCGCCAAGGAGCTCGAACACATCGCTCTGAACGACGAATATTTCATTGAGAAAAAGCTCTACCCGAACGTCGATTTCTATTCGGGCGTAATCCTCAATGCGATCGGCTTTCCGACGGACATGTTTACGGCGCTGTTCGCGGTCGCCCGCACCGTCGGATGGGTCGCCCAGTGGAACGAGATGATCGCCGACCCCGAGCAAAAGATCGGCCGCCCGCGCCAACTTTATGTCGGCGCGACGCAGCGCGACTACATACCGCTCGACAAGCGCTAAGCGGCTGGAAGAGTGAGCGTGAAACGCGCGCCTTCATGGGGTGCGCTGTCGAGCGTCACGTCCCCGCCCATTGACCGCGCAAGCCGGCGGGCAATCGCCAGGCCGAGGCCCGTGCCGCCCTCTTTCGGATGGGCGCGCTCGAATCGCTCGAAGATGCGCTGTTGGTCGGC
>JANWLR010000010.1 GCA_025450755.1 Sphingomicrobium sp.
GTCGAATTGACGGTTCGGCGCTCCCGAAGCTAGGGCCGCCGAATGGCCGACAAAGCAACTGACACACCGCCAGACCGTCTCTCGCTCGACCCGCGAAGCGAACATTATGACGAGGCGCTGCTGAGCCGCGGCGTCGGGATCAAGTTCAATGGCCAGGAAAAGACCAACGTCATCGAATATTCGATTTCGGAAGGATGGATTCGCGTTGCGGCCGGCCGCAGCCGGGACCGCTACGGCCAGCCGATGACAATCAAGCTCAAAGGCGAGGTCGAGCCTTATTACGAGAAGTCCGATCAGGGCGAAGAAAGCGCTGGGTCGGAGGAATAGGATGGGGCGCCTTGCGTGTGGCCAAGATGGCCCGACTTCACCCATAGCCAGCAGCCGCCCGGCCCGACTTTAGCGGTTGTCACATCGCCGCGCGGAAGGCGCAGCCATGACTGCTTCTCGAACAGCTCGCCGCCTTCATTCAAAGCTACCGCTCAGCACCAACCCGGAATCGTTGCGATTAGGATGGCGATGCCTCTGAAGGATAAACCGGCGAGCGACGGCCCCGGCGGCGATCGCGCCATTTCTTGAATGCCCAGCCACCAAGTGCAAGCGCTGCGAGCGTCGGAGCGCTGCGCTTGGCGAGGGCGGTGGCGCCAAAACCCAGGATCGCTCCTTTCGCGCCTTCATTCTTGCCGGCGGCCTTCTTTCCAAGCCACGCGCCGAACAATTTTCCGATCATTGCCTAACTCCATCCTTGTCTCGAAGCTTCAGCGCGGAGGGAGTGGTGAATGTTCCCAATTCTGGCTTGGGATTCCGCACCAACTCTTGGTTGGGAAATTCCACGGAGCTGGCCTCGACTTAACAGTTTTTCGCGGTTTTCCGGGATTGGCACACTCCTTGATTACCAATGTTCATCGCCCAGCAAGCAAACCCGCTGGTCGAAAAGGAGATTAGAAATGTCGTCGCAGTCGCAGTTCACCCGGACCCTCGTCGCCATTGCCGCGGCGCTCATCATGAGCACGGTCGCGGTCGGCGCAGCGGTCGGTCCGGTCCAGGCGCAAGCCAACCCTGTAAAGGTCACCACCAATGCCTGAACTCGAGATCCTCGAAGCCAAGGTCCCGGTGCGCACGCCTCGCCTGATCGAGGTTGAGACCGAGCCGAAGACGGGGCGGTTCGATCCGGTCGTCGGCTGGTTCAGCGGCCCAGTGTTCAGCCGTGCTCGCGACATCTTTGCGGCGAACATGACCGAGCTTCTCGACCGGGCCGAAGACCCGGCACGGATGATCCGAATGATCATCCTCGAGATGGAAGAGACGCTGGTCGAGGTTCGCTCCACGGCCGCCCGATCGATCGCCGACATCAAGGAGATCAGGCGCTCGGAGGCACGTCTCAGCGAGCTGCAGGCGAACTGGACCGATAAGGCCGAGCTGGCACTGTCCAAGGGCCGCGACGATCTCGCCAAGGCGGCTCTGGTCGAGCGCCAGAAGGCGGCAGACATGGCCGACGGCCTTCGCGACGAGCTTTCACAGCTCGAGCAGGTGCTTCGTGGCTACGAGGCCGACATCGCCAAGCTGCAAGGCAAGTTGCGCGAAGCGCGTGCCCGCCAGAATGCGATCGCCGCGCGGTTCGAGAGCGCAGTAACCCGCGCCAGGGCCCGCGAGATCATGCACGGCAACCGGACGCAGGACGCATTCTCGAAGTTCGAGATTTTGGAGCGCCGTGCCGACTTTGCCGAGGGACGCTGCGATGCGCTTGGCATCACCAGCCTCGAAGACGAGATCGAACAGCTCAGGGCCGACGAGAAGATCGACGCGGAGCTGGAAGCCATGAAAGCCGCGCTGAAAGCGCGCGCGAACTGAAGGACAAGAAGGGGAAAAGATAATGGCCCGCAAAGTTTATCCATATTCGCTCGACCGCAAGGACGCGAAGATCGCCGGTGTCTGCTCGACGATCGGCGGAATGACCGGGGTCGACCCGACGTTCATCCGCATCGGATTTGTCGCTGCCGCTATCCTCATCAGCTTCAAGCTGACGCTGATCGCTTACGCCGCGATCGGAATCTATCTCGCGGTCCAGAAGAAGAAGTCGATGATCGGCGACCGGCGGATGAGCGACTTCGACCGGATGGGGCAGGTCGCCGAGCGTCGGCCGACCACCCACGCGATGGTTCATGACCTCGACGAGACCGACCGCCGACTGATGGCGATCGATCATCACATCAACACGCAAAACGAAGAGCTGGCGCGCGAGATCGAAGCGCTCCGCCAGGAGGATAAGTGATGGACCCTGTCACGATTTCGGTACTGAGCGCGAGCATCATCGTCGGCCTTGCCGGCGCGGCGCTCGCGGGCCTGAGGGCCTGGAATGGCTGGCTGGAGCTGAAGAAGATGGAGCTGACCCAGTCAATTGGCGAACGCGGACTTCCTCCAGCCGGCGGACGGATTGAAATGGCGGACCTGAAAGAGCGGGTCCGGAAGCTAGAGGCGATCGCCGCAGGGATCGACCTTTAGACTTAACGTTCCACCAGCGCGCTCCCCCCTCCCCAGGCGCGCAAACGAAGCAGCCCGGCTCCCCTTCAGCCGGGCTGCTTTTCGTAGCCCGGCGGTTGCTCATTTCGGTTCAAAAAAATCTGCAGTGGGACTGGACACGGATACCTAACTTTAGATAGGGAAGTCCCCAGGAGCCTCGCCACCTTGCGTCGCGGGCGGGGTTCCACACATGCGGCGGCCCGGCAGGCGTGCTCTCCTGTCGGGCCGTTTTTGCTTTTCGGTCGAACCCAAACGGCCGCCCAATTGACCAGGCCTAGCGCAATTCTTGTGATGTTAGAGCATCGTTTGAACTCGACCGGCGTGCTCGTCTACGACATTGGCATGGCCACCCACGCCTATTCTCATTCGCACGGCCACGGGCACGGAGAGGGACATCACCACGCGCCGGCTCCGTTTGGCGGCGCATTTGCGATCGGAATTTCGCTCAATCTCGGCTTCGTCGCGATAGAGACGGTCTTCGGATTCTATGCCAATTCAATCTCGCTGATCTCGGACGCCGGACACAATCTTTCTGACGTGCTGGGGCTCGTCGTCGCCTGGGCGGCCGCAATCATGGCCAAGCGCGCCGCCTCGCCCCGCTTCACCTATGGGCTGAAGAAGGCGCCGATCCTCGCAGCACTGTTCAATTCCCTGTTCCTCCTGATCGCCGTCGGAGCGATTGGAGGCGAGGCTATCAGGCGCTTGTTCCACCCGTCACCGACGAACGGGGAAATGGTAATCGTCGTCGCCGCGATCGGAATCGCCGTAAACGGACTGACCGCGATGCTGTTCTCGCGCGGGCAGCACGATATCAATGTCCGCGCCGCCTTCTTGCATATGGCCGCGGACGCACTCGTTTCGCTCGCCGTTGTCTTTGCCGGCGCGGTGATCCTCTGGACGGGGCAGCAGTGGGTCGATCCGGTGATGAGCATCGCGGTTGCCGTAGTCATATTGTGGGGCAGCATCGGCCTCTTGAAGGAGTCAGTCTGGATGTCGCTTGCGGGCGTTCCGTCGGGGATCGACCTCGACCGCGTGGAGGGCCTGCTTGCCCAGCTGGACGGAGTCGATGCGGTCCACGACCTTCACGTTTGGGCCCTCAGCACGACCGAGATCGCGCTTACCGCGCATATCGTCACGGCTAGGGCCGATTATCCGGACGAGCTGCTCGAAAATGCGCGGAGCATTCTCCATGAGATGTTCCAAATCGAGCATTGCACGATACAGGTCGAACGCAGCCATCCAGCCCACCATCGAGACTGTTGATCCATGAACGTAACTCACCTGGAATGCTCGCTGACCGGCGAGCGGTACGAGGCCGGTCGTGTCCATAATCTCAGCCGCGCGGGCAAGCCTTTGCTGGTGCGCTACGATACCGACGCGGCGAAGCGCGCACTCAGCCGCGATAGCCTCGCCTCACGCGAACCGGGCATGTGGAAGTGGCGCGAGCTGCTTCCGAACGGCATCGAACCGGTCAGCCTTGGCGAGCTGGAAACGCCCGTTGTCGCTCTGGCGCGGACGGGCGGGCCAAACCTGCTGGTCAAGGATGAGGGGCGGCTGCCGACCGGCTCGTTCAAGGCCCGCGGCCTCGCGATGGCCGTAACGATGGCAAAGCAGTTCGGGATCGAGCGCATCGCCATGCCGACCAACGGCAATGCCGGCGCAGCGCTTGCCGCTTATGGCGCTCGGGCCGGCATTGAGACGATCGTCATTTGCCCGGCGGAAACGCCGGAGATCAACGTCACCGAAACCGCCGCATATGGCGCGCGGGTCTATGTCGCCGATGGCCAGATCGACGAATGCGGCGCGCTGGTCGGCCAGGGCGCAGCCGAGGGACGGTGGTTCGACTGCTCGACCCTAAAGGAGCCGTACCGGCTTGAGGGGAAGAAGGTGATGGGTTTCGAGCTCGCGGAGCAGCTCGGCTGGGAGCTTCCGGACGCAATCTTCTATCCGACCGGCGGAGGCACCGGCCTCATCGGCATGTGGAAGGGCTTCGACGAGCTTGAGGCGGTCGGACTGATCGGCTCCAAGCGGCCGCGTATGTATGCGGTCCAGGCGGAGGGCTGCGCGCCGATGGTTCGCGCATTCGAGAGAGGCGAGGAGTTTGCTGAGCGTTGGGAGAATGCGGCGACCGTTGCCACCGGGATCCGGGTGCCCAAGGCGGTCGGCGATTTTTTGATCCTGCGCGCTGTCCGCGAGAGCGGAGGCGCCGCGATTGCGGTGTCCGAGGACGCGATCCTTCAGGCCGTCGAGGATGCCGCTCGCGATGACGGATTCCTGTTTTGCCCGGAAGGCGGCGCTGTTCTGGCGGCCTGGCGCAAGGCGCTTGCGAATGGAGTGGTCGGAAAGGACGAACGAGTGCTGCTGTTCAACTGCGCGAACGGCAACAAATATCCGCTTCCGGACCGGTCGAAGAGGTTAGACCTGGAGGCGGCGGCACCGACGCTTCTTCTCTGAGGTCCAAAAACGAGTAAACCCCGGCAACCGAAGCTGCCGGGGTTCCATGCTTCGTTTGTCTTTCGACTCGCGAAGCACGAGAACAACAATACAGTTCGGTGACGGATGTTCCAGCCCGAATATGCCGATCGAAAGACATTTCTGTGGATGGATCCGTGGATAAGGCTGTGCGACTCGCTGTCGACCCGGACCGAAGCCGAAAAAAGGAGCCCCGACAGGCGAATCGCCCGGCGGGGCTCCCCGTGCTTCCGGTCCAGTGATTCGCGCCATCAACAGAGCCGATGCGGAGACTGATGCCCGCGTCCGCCCCGGAGACACAGATCGGTGGTCCCGAAGCAACGCCGCTAGAACACTTATGCCTCCCGCGGGTTCCTATCGTCGATGACAAAGAAGCGGCGCTTGCGGATCGCGAGCTACAATATCAACGGCATCAACCCGCGCCTCCAGGTGCTCACGCGCTGGCTCGAAGAGTTCCAGCCGGACATCGTCGGACTCCAGGAACTCAAATGCACCGACGAGCAATTCCCGAACGCACCGATTGAGGCGCTGGGCTATTCGGCGATCTGGCACGGCCAGCGTAGCTGGAACGGAGTCGCGCTGCTCAGCCGCGTCGGCGAGCCACTCGAGACCCGCCGTTCGCTGCCCAATGATCCCAATCTCGAGCAGA
>JANWLR010000011.1 GCA_025450755.1 Sphingomicrobium sp.
AGATAGCTGTAGCCGGTCATCAGCGTTAGTGCCGCCGCCGCCCACAGGCACAGGATCCCGAATTCGTGCACCCAGGGCATTTGGGGCAGTGCTCCGCCGAGAATCAGCGCTCCGAGGGCAACCAGCTGGAATGTCGTCTTCCACTTCGCAAGCGCGCTCACCGGCACCGAAACCTGTAGCCCGGCCAGATATTCGCGCAGTCCGGAGACGATGATCTCGCGCAGCAGGATTACGAGCGCGGCGATAATGTTGAGCCCCGCGATCTCGGGCACAGGGTTCGACTTGCGGCTGGAGATGAGCATCACGAGCACGGCGGCAACCATGATCTTGTCAGCGATCGGGTCGAGGAACTGACCGAGCTTGGAAATGCTGCCCCAGGCTCGCGCGAGATAGCCATCGAGATAATCGGTAATGCCGACGAGGCAGTAGAGCACGAAAGTGATCGCGTAATCGATCGGCTGCGGGCGCCACAGCAGGAAGACCAGGATCGGCACCGCCAAGATGCGCGAAAGGGTCAGGAGATTCGGCAGCGACAGCATCGTTCCGGGACGATGAGTTAGAAGGGTTTGTCGGCACGCGCAAAGCTGGGCTATGCGGATGGCCGCTTTCTCATGATGACCCGCGCGGCCCAGGCTTGATCCAGAACGTTGCCCACCTGCTGCGTGCGCGGCGCTTCGTGCCCTTGTTCGCGACCCAATTCCTCGGGGCGTTCAACGATAGTCTGTTCAAGCAGGCGGTCGTGCTGTTCGTCACCTATCAGCTCTATTCGAACCCTACCACGGAGTTCCGGTTCAGCGCGATCGCGCAGGGATTGTTCATTCTCCCCTTCTTCCTCTTCTCGGCTCTGTCCGGCCAGCTCGCCGACGATCACGACAAGGCGAAGTTGATCCGCATCATCAAGCTTGCGGAAATCGGGATCATGGTCCTTGGCGGTGCGGGAATCATGCTCGCCAACATCCCGCTGATGCTCGCGGCGGTGTGCATGATGGGCGTCCATTCGACATTTTTCGGCCCGATCAAATACGCGATTTTGCCGCAACATCTGCGTCACGACGAAGTGCTCGGCGGCACTGGGCTGGTCGAAGCGGGCACGTATATCGCGATCCTAATCGGAACAATTTGCGCTGGATTCCTCGCTTCACGGCCCGCGGGGGCGGCGGTTGCGGTACTCGGCTTTGCGTTGCTCGGCTATCTGGCGGGCCGACAGGTCCCTCCAGCGCCACCCGCCGCGGAAAGGCTGCCAATCACCTGGCACATCGTCCATGCTTCGATCGAATTGGTGAGTGCGACGATGCACATCCGCCGGCTTTTTCTCGCGATTCTCGCGATCAGCTTCTTCTGGACCATTGGAGCGGTCCTCATCATCATCTTCCCGCCGCTCGTGAAGAATGTCCTTGGCGCGAATGAACAGGTGGCGAGCCTGTTCATCGCAATTTTCTCCATCGGCATCGCGATAGGATCGGTGGCCATCAATCGAATGCTCAAGAGCGAGGTCTCCGCGCGTTTCGCTCCGCCGTCGGTGATAGCAATGGGAGTGTTCGTCCTGCTGCTCCATTTTGTCGCTTTGACCTGGAGCAAACATGGGCCCGAGTTGACGACGCTCGGCAACTTCCTCTTCAATCCGATGGCATGGCCCATGATCCTGTGCCTTCTGGGCGTCGCAATCACTGGCGGAATGTTCGTCGTACCGCTCTATGCTTTCCTGACGACCACCGTTCCCAAGTCTGAAACTTCTCGGACTGTGGCGGCCAACAACATCGTCAATTCAGGAGCGATGGTCGTCGGGAGCTTGCTGTCGATAGGCCTTAATCTGATCGGCGTCGGACCGACGGCGCAGCTACTTCTCGTTGCGGCAATGTGCATCGTCTCCGCCTGGCTCGGCTGGAAACTTCACCTCGCGTGTGACTGAGTTGTTCGTCAGCCGATGAGAATCGAAACGAACAGAAAACCCGCAGCGAAAGTAGCGGCAAACAGCTTCAGGTCATCCGATATGCTCGTGGGTTGCGCCGGCGCATCAAGATCGCGGATCCGACCGCGGCCGAACGCTTTCGGATGCGGAGCGAATACCGGCCTGACCAAATGCATGGCAAACTCCCTAACGCGGCGTTTACCATGATTAAAACTTCGGCGAGCGCAAGCGGATCCCGCGTCCCGGAGCGGGACGCCTTGTCAGCCTTCAGCTAAACTAACCGTTGACGGCGCTGCGAACGGGCGGCTCGCCGCCGCGGCGGCGGCCAGCGAGTAGCTCGCGCGCCTGCTCAGCCGGCATCGGCTTTCCGAAATACCAGCCCTGGCCGATTTCGCATCCGAGCCGCACGACAGCATTGTAGGAATCCTCGTTTTCAATTCCCTCGACGCAGACAGGAACTGGCAGCGACGCCGCCAATGTCTGCACGGCACGGACGATTGCGGAGCTTTCCCGCTTCATGTGGATGTTGGTGACGAAGCTGCGGTCGATCTTGATAATGTCGAACGGCAGCGATCGAAGATGCGCGAGCGAGGAGAAGCCCGTCCCGAAATCGTCGAGCGCGAGGCGGATTCCCTGGTTCTTGAGGCTGGTGACGATCGTCCGCGCAAGATCGAGGTCGGCGAACAGAGAGCTTTCGGTGACCTCGACGACCAGCCGTTCGGCGGGGAAGGCAGTGTCTGCAAGAGTCTTGACGATGCGCTGCGCGAGCCATCCATCGGCAAGCTGAAGCGGCGAGATGTTGACCGAGATCTTGATCGCCGGGTCCCACTCCGCTGCTTCGCGCAACGCTTCCGCGATCACATGTTCCGACAAGCGGCCGATAAGACCTATTTCCTCGGCGACCGGAATAAAAACATCCGGACCGATGACTCCGGAGAGCGGATGGATCCACCGGGCAAGAACCTCGAAGCCAACAATCTCGCCGGTCGCCAGGTCGACCTGGGGTTCGAAATAAGGGACGAACTGACCATGCTCGAGGCCGACGCGGATGCCCTGCTCGATTTCGCCGTGAGCGATCAGAGCGCGTTCCATTCCAGCGTCGAACCAGACGGGCCGCGCGACCCGGCCACTCCGCGCGTGGTCCATCGCGATATCGGCCCTCCGCAAGATGTCCGGAATTCGGGCGTTGGCAGCCGGCGTGGACGCGATTCCCGCGAATGCCCCAACCTGGATGATGCGCTCCTCGAAGAGCAGGGGTCGGGTGACCGTGTGAAGCACGATCTCGGCAAGTTCTTCGGCGCGGCTCATTTCGTCAGCTCGAAGCGCCAGCGCGACCGCGAATTCGTCTCCACTGAGGCGCGCAATCACGGAATCGGGTCCCAGCTCATGAGCAAGGGCCACTGAGATGGACTTGAGCAGTCGATCGCCCGTCTCATAGCCGTGCTGGTCGTTGATCGCCTTGAACCGATGAATCTGGAAGGAAATCACGACGAGATTGTTGCCGCGCTCGGCTGCGTCAGCACAGAGCTGCGCACCGCGGTCGGCAAAACCCTTGCGGTTATAGAGTCCGGTTATCGTATCGGTAGTCGCAAGCACGGTCGCGCGGCGCTCTTGCTCGGCGCGCATCTCGGCTTCGTGTTGGAGATCGACATAGCGGCGCCAGCCGAACAATATGAGCGCAACGTTGAGAGTCAGCGCGGTGCTGGCGATCCGGATCTCGGGGCCGAATTCTTCGCCGCCAATTCGAAGATTGTGGAAGAAATTGCTGCCATTCCAGATGAGCAGCGCGACGGCAGTGATGAGGACCGCCAGAACGATGGCGTCGCGCCGCGCGTTAATCAGCCTTGGAGCAGCACTACTCGTCACTTTTGGTCCGCCGGTTCCCACACGGGCTCATGACTACTTGGGAACGTTTAATAAATTCCTCTCCAAAACAGAGGAATGCCTGACGCAGAAGTGCGTGGATTTATGGTGCGGACGGCGGGATTTGAACCCGCACTCCCAAACGGGAAGAGGATTTTAAGTCCCCAGCGTCTACCGTTCCGCCACGTCCGCTTGGCTTACCCGGCGACGGTAGTGCCAGCCGAGGCTATTCCGCGGTTACTTCCTTGAGATTTAAGCGCTCGCGCATTTCCTTGCCCGGCTTGAAATAGGGCACTCGCTTGGCGTCGACGGAGACCGATTCGCCGGTCCGCGGGTTGCGGCCGACGCGCCCGTCGCGCTGACGCGTCGAGAAGGCACCAAAGCCGCGAAGCTCAACGCGCCCGCCATGTGCCAACTGATTGGTGATTGAATCAAAGATTGCAGTCACCACTCCTTCGACCTCACGCTGGGTCAGGTCTGGAAAATCGGTGCACAATTTCTGCACCAGCTCAGAACGGATCATCGTCTTCCCCGCTTCAGGATAGGTCGGCCCGCAACTCCCCCGCGCAAACCAGGGGCCGCATCGAAACTCAGGCTGTCAGGAAAGTTGGGCCGAAGCAAGAAGGATTTGCGCGGCGCCCCGTCAAAAGGAACGCCGCGCATACAGTGACTTGGCTACTTCTTCTTAGTCGATTTTCCGGCCTGCGCTTCCTTGATCGCGGCGCCCAGGATGTCGCCCAGCGATGCGCCTGAATCGGATGAGCCGTACTGTGCCACGGCCTGCTTCTCCTCGGCGATCTGCAGCGCCTTGATCGAGAAGTTTGGCTTCTTCGACCGGTCGAAGCCGGTGACCATGGCGTCCAGTTTCTGACCGACCTGGAAGCGCTCCGCACGCTGTTCATCGCGATCGCGTCCGAGATCGCCCCGCTTGATGAAGCCGGTTGCGCCGTCGTCGCCCACCTGCACGTCCAATCCCGCGTCCTGGACAGCTCGGATGGTGACGGTGACCGTTTCGCCCTTCTTGACGCCGGCGCCTGGGCCGCCGCCGCTGGAAGCGCCCTTGCCGCCGCCTCCCTCGAGCTGCTTCATGCCGAGGCTAATTCGCTCCTTCTCGACGTCGACATCGAGAACCTGCGCCTTCACCGTCTCGCCCTTGTGGTGAAGCTGGAGCGCTTCCTCGCCAGAAACGCCCCAGGCGATATCGGACATGTGCACCATGCCGTCCACGTCGCCCTCGAGGCCGACGAACAGGCCGAACTCGGTCGCATTCTTGACCTCGCCCTCGACGACCGAACCGACCGGATGCTTGTCGGCGAATGCCCCCCATGGGTTCTCCTGGGCCTGCTTCAGGCCGAGCGAAATCCGGCGCTTTTCCTCGTCGACCTCGAGCACCTTGACGTCGACTTCCTGAGAAGTGCTGACGATCTTGCCCGGGTGCACGTTCTTCTTGGTCCAGCTCATCTCCGATACGTGGACGAGACCCTCTATCCCGGCCTCGAGCTCGACGAAGGCGCCATATTCGGTGATGTTGGTCACGCGGCCACGGAACGTTCCGCCGATCGGATACTTCGCCGCAGCGCCTTCCCACGGATCGCTCTCGAGCTGTTTCATGCCAAGGCTGATGCGCTGCGTGTCGCGGTTGATGCGGATGATCTGCACCTTCACCGTGTCGCCGATGTTGAGCACTTCCGACGGGTGATTGACGCGTTTGTAGGAAACGTCGGTGACGTGAAGGAGGCCGTCGATTCCGCCGAGATCGACGAACGCGCCATAATCGGTGATGTTCTTGACGACGCCGTCGATCACCTGGCCTTCTGCAAGGCTCTGGATGAGGCCCGACCGCTGCTCGGCGCGGGTTTCCTCGAGGATCGCACGGCGCGAGACGACGATGTTGCCGCGGCGCCGGTCCATCTTGAGAATCTGGAACGGCTGGGGAAGGTCCATCAACGGCTGGACATCGCGGACCGGGCGGATGTCGACTTGTGAGCCGGGCAGGAAGGCCACGGCGCCGCCAAGGTCTACGGTGAAGCCACCCTTAACGCGACCGAAAATTACGCCCTCGACGCGGTTACCGGCTTCAAATTCCTTCTCGAGCTTGTCCCAGGCGGCTTCGCGGCGCGCGCGGTCGCGCGACAGCATCGCTTCGCCGACCGAGTTCTCGACGCGATCGACATAGACCTCGACCTCGTCGCCGACCTTGAGGTCGGCCTTCTGCCCCGGCGCTGCGAACTCCCGCAGCGGGACTCGACCCTCGCTCTTCAGGCCGACGTCGATTACGGCCATGTCATTCTCGATCCCGGTGACGGTGCCCTTCACCACCTTGCCTTCGAAGGTTTCATTTTCTCCGCCGAGGCTTTTGTTGAGGAGCTCCGCGAAATCGTCGCGGGTCGGGAATGTCGTGGTCGCCATATGTAAAATGCTTCCTGTGTATTCAAATTCGCTTGCCGCGCCGCGCCACCATGGCGGACTTCAACATGCGGACCTGGTGTCATTCGCTGCCGCCAGAGCACCATGCGCCGACGGCGTCCTTGCGGGTGGGTCCCGAACAGCCTTCCGCCATGACAAAAAGCGCGTCCCGGTGCCGGTCTCTCCCGGGTCACCGCACGCGCTCGCCAATTCGACGGGCTGCCCAGAGGGGATCAGCGCCCGCCGGACGGCGCGCGCCTTAGCTGAGAGGGGCTGAGAGGGCAAGCGCGGCCAACGCAGGCCTTCTCGGCGATAACTCGATTACTCGCCCCGCTCAGACGCCGGCTAAGGCGGCGGAGGCGGAGGCGGAGGGGGCGGCGGAGCCGCTGCAACTCCACCGAAATTCTAGACGAGGCTCGCGAGCAGGCTGTTGGAACGGCAGGACTGCGCAGCTGGTCACGCAGAACGGGCCGAAATTCATGCTCGCCTCGAAGCGGCGGGCTTTTAATTCAAGGTCGATATTGGACGTCACGGGAACAGGCGCTTCGGCAAGGAGTTGCCAGCCTGTCCGCATTTGTCTGGGCGATTCGCCGAAAGCCCTAGGACGGCTCGCGAGCCATGGTCACGACCCTGTCAGGACCGCCACGTTACGGGCGTCGACTGGTGCTGCTGCGGCGGCTATTGGGTGTGGGGCTGTTATCGGCCGTCTTTGCCGCGTCGTTTGAACCCATTGCGAGGAAATTGCGGACTGCCTCGGCCGAAATCGGACGGCCGAACAGCCAACCTTGCGCCTCGGCGCAACCGAAGTCGGCAAGCGCATTGCGGATCTGCTCGGACTCGACGCCTTCGGCCGTAATCGGAACATCAAGATTGTGGCCGAGACCGGCAATGGTGCTGACGATGGCTGCAGTCTGCTCGCTTTTCACGATCGTCGTGATGAAGCTCTTGTCGATCTTGATTCGGTCGAGCGGCAGCCGATTGACTTGGGCAAGGCTCGCATATCCAGTGCCGAAGTCGTCGAGAGAAATGCTGACTCCGACATTCTTTAGGCTGCGGATGATCGTCAGGACCTGATCGCGATCCTCGAGAAGCGAGCCTTCAGTGATCTCGATCTCGAGCCGGCTTGCGGGGAAGCCGGTAGTCGCGAGCAGCTTGAGGATGTGCTCGGCCAACATGGCGTCGCGGAACTGGACCGGCGACACATTGAC
This sequence comes from Sphingomicrobium sp., assembly GCA_025450755.1. Classification (GTDB taxonomy): domain Bacteria; phylum Pseudomonadota; class Alphaproteobacteria; order Sphingomonadales; family Sphingomonadaceae; genus Sphingomicrobium. The sequence goes on from JANWLR010000011.1 coordinate 7,387, forward strand.
CGCGAGCTTCAGATGCGGGGGCCACGCGCGAGCTTCCTTGAGCGCCTGCTCGAGGACATTGAGCGTTAGCGGACCGATAAGTCCGTTGCGTTCAGCAGTCTCGATAAATGCCTCGGCTTCCACAAGGCCGCGGTCGGGTGAACGCCAGCGCGCCAGGGCCTCGAAGCCGATAATCTCTCGGCTGTTGAGATCGACCAGCGGCTGGAAGAAGGGCACGAACTCACCTGCCTTGATGCCGTTGCGGATATCTTCCTCGAGTTTCAAACGGTCTGTGAGCTCGCGCTCAAGCTCCTCGTCGAACCAGGCAAAGCCGTTACGGCCAGCGCGCTTCGCCGCATAAAGCGCGACGTCGCTGTGCCTCAGCACCACTTCTTCATTCTTGCAGTCAGCGAGCCTTGAAAATCCGATCGACGCAGTGACCTGGATTTGTGCGCCCTCGATCAGCACGGGCGCCGATAGTTCCTCCAGGATTTGACGCGCGACTGCCTCTGCGGCCTCTTCATTCGAGGAGGGCAGGAGCATCGCGAACTCATCGCCGCCCGTGCGCGCGCAGCAGGCATCGGAAGGCACGGCAGCCTTGGATGCCTCGGCAACGCGCAGAAGCACCTTATCCCCTGCAAGGTGGCCGTGAAGATCGTTGACTCGCTTGAAGTGGTCGAGGTCGAGCACAAGGAAAATGCCGCCGGCTGGTGCAGCCAAAGCATCCTCGAGCGAGCGCATCAGCTCCCGGCGATTGGCAAGACCCGTGGTGGGGTCCGTGTTGGCATTGCGCTGCGCGAGCCGCTCGGCAGCCTCATAGTCTTCCAACGCTTCCCGCAGGTCCTTCGAGCGGCGCCAGCCGAACAGGATGATGGCGATGTTTAGAAGGAATGCGACCTTCAGCGTGCTTGCCGAATCCGGGAGCCTTGCCCCGCGAAGCGCCGCGGGAACAACTTCGCTGCCGAGCACCACGAACAGCAAGATCGCGGCGACCGTCGCGCATGTCGTAATAACGTGGCTGCCCGCCAGGCGGACGGCCTTGCTCTTGGTTTTAGGCACTGTCCAATCCAACTTGGTCCGTCAGCTCTTATGCCGCGAAGAAGTGAATATTATCCTACATTAGCGCCGTTGCGGTCCGATCCGCTTCGAGCCTAATCGCAGTGCCATGTGCAACCTCTACAGCATGACTGCGACCGTCGACGAGATGCGTCGCATTTTCGGCCCGTTCGAGGGCGATACGACCAATGTGCCGGCCTATGACGAGGTCTTTCCCGGCTACAGCGCGCCGGTGCTCCGGCAAGAGGGCGACGGCGGACTTAAGCTCGAGATGATGAAGTGGGGATTCCCCGGCCCGCAGGCGGCCGGCGGAAGGCCGGTGACAAATGTGCGGAACTTAAACAGCGGGTTCTGGCGCAATGCGCTGAACGACCCGAAGCGGCGCTGCATCGTGCCGGTCACCAGCTTTTGCGAATGGACCGGCGAAGTCGGGCGCAAAACCAAGGTGTGGTTTGGTGTCAGCGAGGAGCAGCACCCGCTCTTCGCATTCGCCGGAATTTGGCGTCCGGGTGAGGGCGGGCCGTTCTATGCGTTCCTGACGTGCGAACCCAACCAGACTGTCGCAGCGGTGCATCCGAAGGCCATGCCGGTGATGCTGCGGCCGGGGGCCGATGTCGAGCGATGGTTGTCGAACGAATATTCCGACGCGTGTGGGCTTGCAGTTCCGTTCGCGGATACGGCGATGCGTCGAGTGAGTTAAACCTTCAAATTGAAAGTGACAGGAGCAAGGAAGATGGCGAAGAAGGCGACCGGAAAGAGCAGTAACAAGACTGCAGGCAAGAGCTCCAGGAAAGCCGGCTCAAGCGGCCGCTCTCAAGTCGCACGCGTCTCCTCCAGCTCTCGCGGCGGCAGTTCGAAAGAAAACAACTTCGATGCGAGCGAGGCCTTCGTGAAATTGCTTCAGAGCCCGCTCATGGCCGAACTCGTCGCAGTTGCGGCCACGGCCGCTTTGGCCGCGCTCGCCGAAAATGGCTTCACCAGCAGCAGCGGCAGTCGCGGCAAGCGCGCCGGCAATGCGGTGAAGGCTGCAGGCAAAGCCGCGGCTGCCGCGGTTGGACGGCGCCTCGGCACTGAGATCGACGAAATTCGCGCTGCCGCCAAAGCTAAGGGCGGTGCAAAAGCGTAAGCCGCGCGCGACCGACAACCCGGCTTCCTTCGATCGTGAAAGCAGCGGGCTCGACTTCATCGCCACTGCTGGTTTCGATGCACATCCAGCCGCCGCGCACGAGCCATTCGGCGTTTGCGACGGCCGTGACGGCAGCCGAGCCCGACCCGCGCTCATAAGGCGGGTCCGCGAACACCAGGTCGAAGGGTTCTGCGCGTGGCAGCGCGCCCGCCGAGCCGCCGAGGATCTGGACCGCGGCACCGAGTTTGTCGGCGTTGCGGCGAATGATCGCTTGAGCCTTGGGATCATTCTCCACGAATACTGCCTGAGCGGCGCCGCGAGAGAGCGCCTCGAACCCTAGCGCGCCGCTTCCGGCGAAAAGATCGGCAACACGCAGGTCTTCGAAACTGCCGATGCGGCTTGCGAGCATCGAGAAGAGCGTTTCGCGCGCCCGATCGGCGGTCGGCCGGGTGCCGACGCCCGGCGGCGCCTCGATAGGCCGCGCGCGCCACTTGCCGGCGATGATCCTCACCTGATCGTCTTGCGAAAAGCGTCGAGCTCCCGCTCGGGAACTTCGTCGACGTCGCCGACCGCCAGCCCCTCGAGCGCCAGCTCTCCATAGGCCGTGCGGATCAGCCGCGAGACCTGCAGCCCGAGATGGGACAGGACCCGGCGGACCTCCCGGTTCTTGCCCTCGGTGAGACTGAGCTCGATCCAGCAATTGCTGCCCGTCCGCCGTTCGAGGTTGGCGTTGATCGAGCCGTAGTGAACGCCTTCGATCATGATTCCCTCCGCCAGCTCCTCGAGCTCCGCCTGGGTGACCCGGCCATGGGCGCGGGCGCGGTAGGTGCGGACGACGCCGCTCTTCGGAAGCTCCAGCTGCCGCTTCAGTTCGCCATCGTTGGTGAGCAACAGAAGCCCTTCGGTCATGAAGTCGAGGCGCCCGACCGGCATGAGCCGCGGCAGGCCAGCCGGCAGTCGGTCATATATCGTGGCGCGTCCCTTCGGATCGCGCGCGGCGGTGATTGTTCCCTGCGGCTTGTAGAAGCGGAACAGCCGCGTTGCCGCTGCTGCTTTGACCGGCCTGCCGTCGACAGTGACTCCGACGAGCGAGTCCAGCAGCGTGGCGGGCGTAGTCAGCTTTTCGCCGTTAAGCGCAATGCGCCCTTCCGCGATCATCCGCTCGACCTCACGCCGCGACGCCACGCCCGCGCGCGCCAGCAATTTCGCGATGCGCTGCTCGCCGCCATTGCCGTTCTGTGTCCTCGGGAGCACAGTGCGACGGCTGCTGCCCCGGGGCGGCACAGGACGTCGCGTCGTTCGTTTCGGTGGCAGTGTCATTGGGCTGAGATCTTAGATGCTGTTCGGCAGACGCAAGCGTATCGTCAAGCGGATCCTCATCGTCGAGGACGAGCCGCTGACGGCATTCGACACGGAAACCATCCTCGGCGACCTCGGTTACGAGGTGGTCAAGACGACCGACAATTTCGATCAGGCGCTCGAACACCTTGAACGCGATGTGGTCCACCTCGTTCTCGCCGACATCCGGCTGCATGGAGAGGACCGTGGCCTAGAGCTTGCCAAGACCGCGCGCGTGAAGGGGGTGCCAACCCTGCTCGCGACAGGTCATCAGGTGCCCGTATCGACGAATCACGCAGTCGGCTGCATCCGCAAGCCCTATACGGAGCGGCAGCTCAGGCAGGCGCTGGACGCAATCGATCGCCACCTCCAGGGCGAGAAGGTGAAAGCGCCCGAGGGGCTCGAGCTGTTCGTCGTCATCGATCAGCCGAAGTAGCCTTCCGTCGGTGTTCATCGCAGGGCTAGGCAGTCCGTGAAACCTGTCTAAGGTCGGTCCAAGCGGGGGAGGACATATGCCAGCTAGCCAGCGGCCCAAAGGCTGGAAACTGCTCAAGGCGGCGATCGCGACGCGCAAGGCGGCGACGATGCTGGCCTTCGGCTTCTCCTCGGGCCTGCCGTTCGCGCTACTGATCGGCACGCTCAACGCCTGGCTGGGCGAGGCGAAGATCAATCTTGCGACGATTGGCGTCCTGTCTTGGATCGGCCTCAGCTACGCCTTCAAGTTCCTGTGGTCGCCGATAGTGGATCGCCTGAAGCTGCCCCTGCTGGAACGCATTGGGCGCCGCAAGAGCTGGATCCTCCTGTGCCAGGTGGTCCTCGTCGCAAGCTTCGCAGGCCTGGCGGCTACCAACCCGGCGGCCAACATCGGGACTTTCGCGGTATTCGCCGTCATCGGCGCGCTCGGATCGTCGACTCAGGACATCGCCGTCGATGCATGGCGGATCGACGTTGCGGACGAGCGAACGACTGTCGAGTTGCTTTCCGCGATCTACCAGTTCGGCTATCGCATCGCGTCGATCGTCGGGGGAGCGATCGCCTTGGTCCTCGCCGCACGGATGCCGTGGGCCACGGTCTACTTGATCATGGGCGGGCTCATGGTCGCGCTGATGCTTGTGACGGTCCAGGCGCCGGATACGGTGCGGCCCGACGCCGAAGTGCTCCACAAGGAACTCGAAGAGCCCGGCGCGCTCGAGCCCAGCGTGAGGGGATTGGCGCTTGCGATTGTCGGCCTCGGCTGGACTTGGGCGATCTTCAGCATCGGCCGTTTCATGGTTTCCATGCTGACCACGGCGCCTGGCGCCAAGCAGCCTTCGGTGGCGGACTTCACGAAAGAATATGGTCCGTGGATCATCTTCGCGACCGTTTTCGTACCCCTCATCGTCGCAGCCGTGATCAACTGGCTGCGGAGCCACCATCGCTATGTCCTGACGAGCAGCGCGGCCCGGCAGTCGGGTGGCCGAAGCGTCGTGAACCATCTTTACGTATCCCTGGTAGCGCCGCTGAGTGAGCTCGCCGGCCGCCTCGGCTGGGGTGTCGTGATCGTGATCGGCCTCATCCTGACCTACACGCTCTGCTACAATATTTGGACCGCTTTCGCCTTCCCCTTCTACCTCGATTTCCTCCACTATTCGAAAGACGAGGTCGCGTTCGCCTCGAAGGTTTTCGGGATCATCATGACGATGGTCGGCATCTCGGTCGGGGGCTATCTGTTCCTGAAGATCGGGCGCCTTCCGACGATCCTGATCGGTGCGATCCTGCCGGTGTTCGGCAATTTCGTTTACGCCGACCTCGCGGAAGGCGGACCCAACATCGATGCTGTGTCTCACTTGTTTCGGCTCGATGTTCTGGCGGGTCTTTTCGGCTCAGATGAGCGGATAGTCCGACTGCTGATGGCGATCACGATGGAGAATATCTCGACCGGAATCGCGGGCGCGGCCTTCGTCGCTTACATCTCCGGTATCGTCAGCAGGCGCTTCACAGCCGTCCAATATGCGCTTCTCTCGTCGCTCACGTTCCTGATCGGCTCTCTCGGCAGGGGCATAGCGGGCGAGGCATTCGACACCTACGGCTATGCGATGGTGTTCCGGTGGACGGCAGCCGCCGGAGCATTCGCCATTCTGTTCGTGGCGCTCGAATGGGTGCGGGTGGCCCACGAAAGCCGCCGAGCGCAAGCAGGCACCGCGCCGAAGGTCGAGCCGGCGAAGGCCTAGTTGGGCAGCTGGCCGTTCGCTGCGAGCACTGCTCCCGCGAGATAGAGCGAACCGAAGATCAGAACCCGCTCGTCCTCCGGGATGGCTGCAAGCGCCTGTTCGACATCGTCGTGCGCGTCGGCACGAAAGCCGAGCTCGGCCGCGATCTCTGCAAGATCGTCGGGTGAGAAGCAGCTGTGGTCCGGGATCGGAACCATGTGGATGTGTTCGGAAACACCCGTGAACGGCTCGATCATTCCGCCGGGATCCTTGGTTGTTAGGCTGGCGAAAATGAGGCGCAGCGGCTTTCCGCAGGTTAAATGATGCTTCGCATAATTGGCGATCTGCCGCGCGGCGGATGGATTGTGGCCACCGTCGAGCCAAACTTCGCGCTTGCCGACCAGCTGTCCCGGCGCAAGGTGCTGCAACCGGGCCGGCCAGTCCGCCCAGCCCATCGCGGCGGTCAAAGCCGATGGCGGAACGGCAAAGGCATCCTGGTGCCGAAGCATCGCAATTGCGAGCGCCGCGTTCATTGCCTGATGTCGGCCCGGCAATCTCGGAAGCGGCAGGTCGAGCGTCCCGTTTTCATCATGGTAGTGGAGCTTTCCGCCGCTCGCGATCGCGTCCCAATGGCCACCGCGCGGGAGCCAGGTCGCGCCGCGGTCATGCGCGATCTCGCCGATGCGCGAAGCGACGGGCGCCGGATAAAGCTGCGTCACGAGAGGGACTCCGGCCTTGGCGATCGCCGCCTTCTCACCCGCGATATCGGCGAGGCCGCTACCGAGGAATTGTTGGTGATCGAGCGCGAGGTTCGCGATTCCAGTGATGATGGGATGTTCGATCACGTTGGTCGCATCGAGCCGCCCGCCAAGTCCGACCTCGAGGATGCACGCGTCCGCGGGCATGCGCGCGAACGCAAGCAGGGCAACTGCCGTCGCAACTTCGAAGAAGCTCGGCTCAATTCCAGCGCCCGCGTCGAGAACCTCCGACAGAAGCGCGGACAAGGTCTCATCGTCGATGAGGCGGCCCGCGACCCGGATACGCTCGTTGAAACGCACCAGGTGGGGACTGGTGAAGGCGTGCACCGAACAACCGCTCGCTTCGAGGGCGGCCCGCAGAAATGCGACGGTCGAGCCTTTGCCGTTCGTTCCGGCGATGTGAAGCACGGGCGGAAGCTGGTCCTGCGGCCGGCCAAGGCGCTCCAGCACCTCGCAGATGCGATCGAGGCCGAGCCGGTCGCCTGCCGGCGACAGCTTCGACAGTCGATCGAGCTGCGCCTGGACGCCCGGGTGGGTCGAGCGGGCGAAGTCGGCCATTCAGGCTGCTTCTTTCGCCTCCGGCGTCAGATAGGAAACGAGCAACGCCAACTTCTCCTTCAGGTTGCCGCGCGAGACGACCATGTCGATCATGCCGTGCTCGAGGAGATATTCGGCGCGCTGGAACCCCTCGGGCAGCTTTTCACGGATAGTCTGCTCAATGACCCGCTGTCCGGCAAAGCCGATCAGTGCTCCCGGTTCCGCAATCTGGACGTCGCCTAGCATTGCGTAGGATGCGGTAACCCCACCGGTCGTCGGATCGGTGAGCACGACAATGTAGGGCAGTCCCGCTTCCCTGAGCTCTGTGAGCGCGACGGTGGTGCGCGGCATCTGCATCAGGCTCAAAATGCCCTCCTGCATGCGTGCGCCGCCAGCGGCAGTGAACAGGATGTATGGAACATGGTCCTCGATCGCTGCACGGATACCGGCGACGATCGCCGCACCGACGGCGATGCCCATGGAGCCGCCCATGAAGGCGAAATCCTGCACGCCCATGATTACCTTACGTCCGCCGAGCCGACCGCGGGCGCTAATCAGCGCATCCCGCTCATCGGTTGCCGCGCGAGCTGTTTTCAGCCGGTCGGTGTAGCGCTTCTGATCCTTGAAGCGCAGCGGGTCCTCCCGGACCTCGGGTGTGGGAAGCACTTCATATTCGGCCGCATCGAAGAGCTGCTCGAACCGTTTCGTCGGGCCGATTCGGTCATGGAAGTTGCAGCGCGGGCAGACGCTGTAATTCTCTTCCCACTCCTTGACGAAGACCATGGTCCCGCACTTGCTGCACTTGTGCCAGAGGTTCTCGGCGGTTTGCCGCTTTGGCAGGAACGGGATTCCGCTGCGGACCCGGCTCAACCAGCTCATGTCTTAATTCCTTGCTTGGGCAGGCATTTGGGAAAGTGTGGCGGCGATGTCCATGGCTGCGCGCGCGGGGTCGGCCGCGCCCGTGATGGGCCGCCCGATCACGAGCACCGAAGCTCCATCGGCAAACGCTTGTTCGGGCGTCACCACCCGCCTCTGGTCGCCGACGTCGGCGCCGGAGGGACGAATTCCGGGAACGACGAAGAAGCCCTCCGGCCAGGCGCTATGAGCGCCGGCAACTTCAGCCCCGGAACAGACAATTCCGTCGACTCCTGCATCGCGCGCGACGCGGGCGAACCTTGCGACTTGCTCGGTTGGTGAGCGGTCGATTCCAAGGTCGACGAGATCGCTCTTATCGAGGCTTGTCAGCATTGTAACGGCGACGATCTTCGTCGATGGCGGTGCCGTACGCTTGGCTGCCAGCAGCATCTCATGACCTCCGGCCGCGTGAACGGTCAGGATCGCGGGCTCGAGCGGAGCAAGCGCTTCGACCGCTTTCCCGACAGTATTGGGAATGTCGTGGAGCTTGAGGTCGAGGAAGATCGGCAGCCCAAATTCGGCGAGGCGACGGACGCCGTCAGGGCCCTGCGCACTAAAGAACTCCAGCCCGAGCTTGATTCCTCCGGCGTACCGGCGGACAGCTTCGCAAAGCTCCGACGCGCGGCCGAGGTCCGGAGTGTCGATTGCAACGAAGATCGGGTTCAAGCGACCGGCTCCGGTTCCTCAGCGCCTGCAGCGTCCGACGACAGCGCGGCTACGCGATTGCGCTCCATCGCATCGATCCTGCGGCGCAATCCCCAGATACGCGCGCGCAGGATCAGCCAGGTTGGAAGCCACCCGATCAAGAATCCGACCAGCAGCAATAGCGGCAGCTTCGTGTCCGCCTGGATGTCATTCCACAGGTTGAGCGTGACGGGAGTCCAATTGGCCCTTGCGAACAGCGCGACCAGCACCGCGATCAGGACCCAGAAGAGGGTCTTTAGAAATTGCATGGCGGTGCGTTTAGGCGAGCCGTGCGTTGAAGGCCAGATTTAGCGTTCTGTCGCGTGTCAGAGTCGCTTCGTCGCAAGCGCGTTAAATGCGCCGTTGAGCGGTAAACGGCTCCCGTCCACTGGTGTTAACTGGGGTGGGGAGAAGGTCGATTTTGCAAAAGGCTCAGAAGGCTGGCCTGGCCGCGTTCGTGCTGCTGATGGGCGCATCGCTGCTGGCGATGCGTCCGCACGATCGATCTCAGACGACCGACCCCAAGCTCACGGCGGCGCATCTCAAGCTCGCAGCACTCTCGACCTCTTCACGGCGCGATATCGACTACCGGCTCCTCGATGCGCGTCTTCGCGAGCTGATGAAGAAGCCGGCGATGGTCGGTCTTGCCGTCGGAATCGTCGAGAACGGCCGCATTACCTTCCTTCAGGGCTACGGCGAGACACTCGCAGGATCCGGCGACCCTGTGACGCCCGAGACGGTCTTCCGGTGGGCTTCCTGCTCCAAGGGCCTCGCGGCAACGATGGTTGCCAAGCTTGCCGAACAGGGCAGACTTGACCTCAACGGACCGGTTGCCGACTATGCGCCCGACCTCAAGCTTCCGAACGGCAATGAGCGGCTCGCGACCGTCGGCGACCTGCTCTCGCACCGGCTTGGGCTCTATCGGGATGCATATGCAAACAAGCTAGAGGAAGGCCAGGATCCCAGCTTCCTTCGGACGCAGCTCGCGACGCTAAATGCCGTATGCGCGCCGGGAACCTGCTGGGATTACCAAAACGTCGCCTATGATGCTTCGAGCGAGATGGTCTCGCGCGTCACTCACTTGCCCTATGAACAAGCGGTCAAGCGTTACCTGTTCAACCCGATCGGGATGACAAGCGCCAGCGTGTCGATGGCAGGCCTGGAGTCGAACGCGAGCTGGGCCCGACCGCACAGTGCGGGAAAGCGGCCGTGGCCGATGGTCGACACTTATTACAAGGTTCCGGGCGCCGCTGGAATCAACAGCAACATCAAGGACATGGCGCTGTGGATGGAAGCGCAGATGGGGGAGATGCCGGACGTCGTCGACGGCAGGGTGCTCGACACCATTCACGGTCGCTATGTGAAGACGCCAACCGAGCGGGCGAGGATGCGCAAGTTCCTCGAGCGGCTGGGAACCGCCTGGTACGGCTATGGCTGGCGCAGCTATGATTACGCAGGGCACCAGATCGTCGGCCATCGCGGCGGCATCAAGGGATATCGCTCGCTGATCCTGTTCGACCCAGAGAAGAAGAGCGGCGTCGTTGCGCTGTGGAACAGCGACACCTGGCAGCCGGGGGGATTAGAGTTCGAGGTGATGGATCAGATCTACCACCTGCCGTTCCGCGACTGGCTGGAGCTGAACAAATCGCCGGCGGAAACCATCGCGTCCGCCGAATCCGAACCCGATAGCGGCGGTCCTTCCTAACGACGCTTGTGACTGAGCCGGGGCAGGAACATCCAGGCCGAGCAGTTGGTTTCTTGCTGTCGAAAACGACAGGAGATTGGATATATGGCCGAGAGCAAGTCAGAGGACGCGATCGCGCTTCTCAAGAAGGATCACCGCGACGCGGAGAAGCTGTTCAAGGAGTTTGAGGAGGCGAAAGGGGAAGGCCGCAAGGAAAAGCTTGCAAGGCAAATCTGCCTCGCACTGTCGGTGCATTTTCAGCTCGAGGAACAAATCTTCTATCCCGCCTGCAAAGGGACCGTCGACGAAGACGAACTGAAGGAGGGCTATGTCGAGCACGACGCGGCCAAGCTGCTGGTTTCGGAGATCGAAGCCAATGAAGGGGGCGACGACGAGTTCTTCGGCACCAAGATCCACGTGCTCTCCGAAGAGATCGAGCACCATATCAAGGAAGAAGAAGGACCGAACGGCATCTTCGCGCAGGCACGCAAAGGCGAGCTCGACCTTAAAAAACTGGGTCAACAGCTCGCCGCCCGTCAGGAGGAGCTGACATCCATTTACGAAGCTGAAGGTGTGCCTCAGCCCGAGCTCACGACCATGGACAAAGTGTCTGTTTAAACTCGTTCTACCGGCAGAGCGAGTTGGAGGCAGTTTTCCGGGTGGATGGGTCGGCGTCAACTCGCGGACCTCCATGCATCGCGCGCGGCACAGTCCAATGCGCTCGCCGTAAGCCGAGCAAGCCCCGCCTAAGAACCCGTCTTCACATTAGTGCAGCGCCGCGACCTCTGAATCGCGGCCGTAGACGTCATCAACAAAGCTGAGCTGGCCGTTGTTCACCTGTGCGGTCAGATAAGTGACGTAGATCGGCACTGGCTTTGGAAGGAGCACATGCTCTTCCGGCTGCAGCGAAGCGGACTGCGGTTCGCGTCCCATCAGCCAGCGGCCAAGCCGTTCGGCGTCCTGCAGGCGAATGCAGCCATGGCTGAGGTCACGATCATCCTGCGCGAACAGCTCCTTGTTCGGCGTGTCGTGCAGGTAAATGTCCGAGCTGTTCGGGAAGCCGATCTTGATCCGCCCCATCGAGTTGCGCGGCCCCGGAAGCTGTCGCACGAGAACCTCTTCGCGTCCGGCTGCGACGGCGTGCCAGTCTACTTTCGACGGGTCGAGAAGCTCGCCCGAACCATCGGGGGCGAGCACCTGATATCCCTGCCTGGTGAGATAGGACGTGCCCTGCTCAAGAACGTTGCGGGCAATCAACGAGCGAACGAGCTCCCCGGAAACATGCCAGTAAGGGTTGAGCGTTGCATAATAAATCGTGCTGGCGAGAAGCGGCGTCTCCGTGGAGGGATCGGCCTTGCCGACGATCACCCTCATGGAATCGACCACCTGGCCGTCGTCTATCATGTACAGGCGCGCACCGGCCGTATCGACAATCACCGACCGGCCGTCAGGCGGGATGTCGCGGACCCGGTCGAGGCTGGCGAGGACGCGCGGGTCGAGGTTACCGCCGCTCGACTGCATCGAAGTCCAGGCCGCATCGCGAATCTCGGCGTAAAGCGGGTTCACTTCGCTGACCTTGCGCACATAAGCGGCGAGCGAAGGCGCGGCAGCCGCATGTGCAAGGATCGACGCCGGATTGTCGCGGCGCGGAGTCACCCATGAATCGGCGTACGTTATGCCGGAGGGAGGCGTCTGCAATGCCTCCACATATTCTACCCAGCCGGTCGTCAGGAGGCGGTCCGCCATCGCGAGTGCGGTCGGGTTCCCGCTCTGGGCTTGCGCGATCAACGCCTGCGCCTGCGCGGCATAACCTGGGCCGCTCGGCATTCCATCAAGCTGACCGCGCTCGAGCACGCCGATGAGCTCGCGGGCGGCAGCGCTGTCGGCTCCGCTACGAAGCCACAATGGCGCACCTAGGCGCGCGGCATAGAAGGCGTTCACCGCTTGGTCGGCGGCGGCGTCGTAATTCGCGGCGGTCGGGAACGCGGGGTTCGTCGCCGCCATCGCAGGCACACAAAGGCCCATCAGCGCCGCACCAGCGGCGCCGGCCAGCAACCGGCTTATCATGTTCAAAAACCTTCTAAATCTCTCTTTGCCGCAACAACGCGGAAGCGGCCCTTCGGGTTCAAATAAGTGTTGACATATTTACCACGACGACCCCGTCGACTGACTGTTGCCAGCTGAGCGCGCTAGTCGAATCGAAAGGCGGAGGACTGGGGCCGCGCGTTGCTCAGCGCGGCCCTCGGCAGGTTACGCGCCGATATAGACTGGCGTGCCGACGTCCGTGATGCTGTAGAGCTTCTTGGCGAAACCGGCCGGCAGATGGACGCAGCCGTGGCTGTTGGGCTCGTCACCCACATAGCCAGCATGCAAGGCGAGGCCGTGCGGTTCGAAGAACTCGGCATAGGGCATCGGAGCATTGTCGTACTTTTTCGACCGGTACATCGGCATTTTGTTGAGGATGGCGAAGATGCCCGTCGGAGTCGGTTTGCTGTCGCGGCCGCTCGAGATGGTTGTCGCGGCCATGATCCTGTCGCCACGATAGAGGTAGGCCATCTGGTCCGAGAGGCTGATGACGACCCGCTCCGGCCCGGCGTCTTCCGGAACGTCGCGCCAGACATATTGGCCCGGCTTCAGCTCCTTCGGGCCGAACGCCTCGATCATGTCAATCCGCGCCTGCGAGGCAGCATCGCTCGCCTGCATCTGGGCTTCATAGGTTTCCAGCGCCGAGGCCGGCGTCGAGACGACGGTAGTCGCAAGTACGCACGATCCCATCAGCGCCAGCGCAGTGGCCAAACGCTTCAACATTTCACACCTGAATTTTAAGTTGACTTTCGCCATCAAAATGCATCGCGGCCGAGTCGGGTTCCTTCGACTGCTGTCCCATCAACAGCGAAAACGGTGCGGGAGACTCATTTCATCCCGCGGGGAGCAAGGGTCAGTCGAAGCTGTCCTTCTCGCACTCCGGCGCATCGAGCAGGTCCTGTTCCACAGGATGCCTGCGAATATACTCTGCGAAAAACGGGCAGACGGGGACGACCTTCAGGCCACGGTCCCGAGCGGACTTCAACGCAGAGCGGATCAATGCGGAACCAATTCCCTGGCCCTCGTGAGCAGGCGGCACCTTGGTATGGAGAAAGACGATCTTGCCCGGCCGAAGCTCGTAAACCGCAACGGCGACGCTTCCGTCGCCAAGGTCGGCCTCGAAGCGATGTCTCTCGACATTGTCGCGGATCGCATATTCTGGCCGAGCGTCGGGCATCACCCGGGCAATAGCGCGAGTAACGGATTGCGCCAGTTCCCCGCAAACTGCTGCTGGCGGACGTTAAATTACGGTTTAACGAACTCTATTGCTTATTGCTGTTCCCGGTGATTAGTTCCGCGTCCGACGACTCCGCCAGACCCCAGTCGACGGTGCCGCCCGGCAACTGACCCGCCAATCGTGGAGGGGTTGCCGCAGGGAGAGGGGAGTTCGGAAATGCGAACGACGATTATCGCGGCTATGGCTGCGACCTCATTGATTGCGCTTGCCGGCTGCAAACAAGCTACGACCGCCGGGAACGAAGCCAATGCGAGCGGCAATGCGACCGCGTCCACGGCCGCAGCCGGCACCATCGACGGGACATGGAAGGCAGACATCGACAGCATCCAGATCGACCAGAAGCCCGACGAATATTTGCTCCAGGCCGGCCAATATTCCTGCAAGTCCTGCGTGCCGTCCTTCACGGTCCCGGCGGATGGTGCATTCCACCCGGTTTCGCTGCCCTACGCTGACAGCTATGCGGTGAAGGTCGTCGACGACCACAACATCGTGCGAAGCTCAAAGAAGGGCGGTCGCCAGGTCGGTGAGACCAAGGTGAGCATTTCGGCCGACGGCAACACGCTGACGGGTTCGTTTAACGACACATCGGTCGCGAATGCGCCGCCGAGCAAGGGCGAATTCACGGAAACGCGGGTTGGGCCGGCGCCAGCCGGTGCGCATGTGGTGTCAGGTCAATGGAAGACCTCCAAGCTCGCGAACTTCAACGCCGAGCAGCTGACGACAACCTACAAGCTGGATGGCGACACGCTGCATATGAGCAGTCCTTCGGGCTACGGCTATGATGCGAAGCTCGGCGGCCCGGACGTCCCAATCAAGGGCGATATTGCCGGGACAAGTGCGTCGGTGACGAAGCTGGCGGATGGTAGCTATCAGGAGACCGACAAGCGTGGCGGCAAGGTCGTGGGAGTTGCGACCTTCATGTCGGGCGCCGACGGCAAATTGCATGTCGTGAGCGAAGATAAACTTGCAGGCTCGAAGGTCACTTACACGGCCACCAAGCAGTAGCGAGGGGAGGGGGCGGCCCGTCACTGAGGCGGGCCGGCCGCCTCTTCCCTGCAATTTTCGCGACTGCGTTAGCGACTTGTTAGGCCCCTGAGGTCACCCTCGGCGCGACAGGGCCTGGATGATCAATGACTGACGCACCCTCGGTCACGACCTTCGTCGTGGGAGATCGGCTCCCATGGCCCGATGACGCGCCGCCAATCGACCCGAAGGGCCCGTTCGACGTTGGCGCAATCCATCACTCGGGATCGCGACAGGAATGCGCGATCCGCAAGATCTCGGCGCTCGGCGTTACGATTGGAAGCGATCTCACACCCGCGCTCGGCGATGCCATAGCCGTCGAATTCGCCAACGGTCAGCGCGCCCATGGCAAAGTTGCGTGGACTGGCCGGCACGAGCTTGGCGTTCGCTTCGATGATTCCGTCGACATCATTGCGCTGCTCAATCGCAAGCTGGTCAGCCAAGCGCCCGAAAGGCGTACGATGCCCAGGATCGAGGTCCGCAGCTCCGTCCATGTGAAGTTCGGCGGCCAGATGTGGCCGGCGACACTCCGCAATATCTCTGCGAAGGGACTGCAGATCGAAGGCGATGAATTGCCGCCAATCGGCACGTTCGTTTCGGTTTTCGTGCAGGGCCTCGTACTATCCGCTGGGGAGGTGATCTGGCGCCGCGACAAGCTCGCCGGCGTCGAACTGCTCGAGGAGCTGAGCTGGGCGTCGATCATCCCCTGGGTGCGCGGGATCGTGAAGCGAGTCTCGAACTAGCGAACGGCGGTCCGGACCTCGGTCATGAGCTGGAGTGGGCGGCCTTCATTATCCTCGAAAGCCGCCATCCACTCCTCGGTCCCAACCTCGTGCCGATGGATGAGGTGCGGCGCGTTGATAAAATTGACGCCACGACTCTCGAGCTGCTCCTTGGCTTCGTGAATGTCGGGAACACGCAGGTAGAGAATGGAATCGGACGCAAGTTCGCCTTCTTCCTCGGTCAGCATGAGGCGCACTCCGCCAAGATCGAAGAAAGCGAGATTTCCAAAGCTGTACAGCTCAGGAAGTCCAAGAACGTCGCGATACCAGGCATGCGATTCCTCGAACAGCTTGGTCGTCCGGGCGATTTGCCCGAGCATCATGATGCTGTCCGTCGACTGTTCCGTCTGCATGACCGATCTCCTCTTGCGATCGAGCGCGGTGCCTTTGGCGACGCCGTCCCAGAGCTTGAGCTCGCTGCGGCTCGAGAAGCCGAGCTTCGATAGTGCGTTGCCGACGTGAAACTTCACGGCGTCGAGACTGACGCCCATGCGTTGGGCGATGCGCCGGTTGGTGAGGCCGTGCCGCACTTGCTCGGCAATCTTCCACTCGGCGGGCGTGAGCACGTCGTCGTGTCGCGGGCGGCCAGGTCCGACTGTCATTGAGGGAAGGTTAGCGCCCGGAACGGCGAATTACCCTACCCGATGCTCATCCGGCGCTGACGAAACTGTCGAGAACCTTCTTGCGGCCGGCGTGCTCGAAGTCGATTTCGAGCTTGTTGCCTTCGATCGCAGCGATGGTGCCGTAGCCAAATTTTCCATGGAAAACGCGCTGGCCCAGCGACAAATCGGTTCGACCCTGATTGCCGAGACTGACCGCCGATGCACGCGCCTCGATGACCCGCTGCGGCTCGGGATTGTAGGCCGTGCGCGTGGCGCGCTGCCATCCTGGCCCGCGACTCGGACGAGCGACGTGCGCGAACGGATCGGAACGCTCCGACCATTGCGCCCGCCACAGGCTCTCGCCACCGGTCATGGTGGTTTCTTCCTCGATATGCGCTTTGGGAAGCTCGGCGAGAAAGCGCGAGGGGATGCTGCTGGTCCATTGGCCGTAGATTCGGCGATTGGCGGCATGCGTGATCGTCGCGCGCCGGCGAGCGCGTGTAATCGCGACATAGGCGAGGCGCCGTTCTTCCTCGAGGCTCGCGAGGCCGCCTTCGTCGAGGGACCGTTGCGACGGGAAGACACCTTCTTCCCACCCGGCAAGATAGACGATGTCGAATTCCAGGCCCTTGGCAGCGTGGATGGTCATGATGGTCACGCGCTCGCCCTGCCGCGCCTCGTCATTGTCCATCACCAGGCTGACGTGCTCGAGGAACGCCTGAAGCGATTCATATTCTTCCATCGCGCGCGTGAGCTCGGCGAGGTTTTCGAGGCGGCCGGCGCTTTCGGCCGAGCGGTCGGCCTGAAGCATCGCGGTGTACCCGCTCTCGTCGAGCATGATGCGCGCCAGCTCCGGGTGCGGCAGCCCGGTGGACATCTGCCGCCAGCGCGCAATGTCGGCGACGAAATTGCCGAGGGACCGCCGCGCCTGCGCAGTCAGCTCATCACTACCGAGCAGGGTCGCAGCCGCGAGCAGCAGCGGCTGCTGCGTTGCGCGCGCGTGGCGATGGATTGCCGCGACGGCCTTGTCGCCTAGACCACGCTTGGGTTGGTTCACAATCCGCTCGAAGGCGAGATCGTCGGCGGGCTGGGCGATCAGTCTAAGATAGGCGATCGAATCGCGGATTTCAGCGCGCTCGTAAAAGCGGAAACCGCCGATGATCTGATAGGGCAGGCCGATCGCGATGAACCGCTCCTCGAGCTCGCGGGTCTGGAACTGGGCGCGCACGAGGATGGCAATGTCGTCGAGCGATCCGCCACTGCGCATGTGGGATTCGGATTCCTCGCCGACCCGGTGTGCCTCTTCTGGGCCATCCCAAATGCCAATAACCCGCACTTTCTCGCCGTCGCCGGCGTCGGTCCATAGAGTCTTTCCGAGACGGCCGGCATTGTGGGCGATCAGGCCGTCCGCAGCAGCGAGAATGTGGTTCGTGGAGCGGTAATTCTGCTCGAGGCGAATGATTTTCGCCCCCGGAAAATCCTTTTCGAACCGGAGTATGTTGGCGACTTCCGCTCCGCGCCAGGAGTAGATTGACTGGTCGTCGTCGCCGACGCAGCAGAGATTGCGACGCGGCTCGGCAAGTAGCTTCAGCCATTCGTACTGCGCCTGGTTGGTGTCCTGATATTCGTCGACCAGGATGTACAAGAAGCGATTGCGATAAGCCTCCAGCACGTCGGGATAGCCGCGGAAGATCACCAGCATGTACAGCAAGAGGTCGCCGAAGTCGCAGGCGTTCAAGGTCTTCAACCGCTCCTGGTATTGCGCGTAGAGCTCTGCGCCACGGCCGGCGGCGAACGCCTCGGATTCGCCCGCGTCGACCTGTCCGGGAGTCCAGCCGCGATTCTTCCAGCGGTCGATGAGCCCAGCGAGCTGTCGCGCCGGCCAGCGCTTCTCGTCGAGGTTCGCAGCCTGGATCAACTGCTTTAGGACGCGCAGCTGGTCGTCGGTGTCGAGGATGGTGAAGTTGGACTGCAGTCCTACCAGCTCTGCATGGCTGCGGAGCATCCGGGCGGCGACCGAGTGGAAGGTGCCGAGCCACGGCATCCCTTCGAGTGCACCGCCCGATAGCGCGCCGACACGGGCGCGCATTTCGCGCGCGGCCTTGTTGGTGAAGGTGACCGCGAGGATCTGGCTCGGCCAAGCCTTGCGGCTGGCGATCAGGTGGGCGAGGCGCGCAGTGAGCGCCGCGGTTTTTCCGGTCCCCGCGCCGGCCAGGACCAGCACCGGCCCTTCGGTCGTTAGCACCGCCTCCCGCTGCGGCGAATTGAGCCCCTGCAGGTAAGGCGGGTCCGGACTAAGTTCAGCAGATTCGGGCACTTGTCCGAGGTAAGCGGAGGAGAACGGAACGGCAACCGATGACGCGGCCGTTCGCTCCAGGCCGAACGGTTGCTATGCGGAGCCAATGAACATGCTCGAATATCGGCAGGTGGACGTGTTCGCGTCCTCCCCCCTCTCGGGGAACGGCCTCGCGGTCGTGATTACCGAGGAGCCGCTCGATCCGCTGTTCATGCAGCAGCTTACCTGTGAGCTTCGCCAGTTCGAAAGCATTTTCTTGTCGCCGAGCCGTGACGCAGGCGCCTTTGAAGCGCGCGTATTTACGATGGAGGAGGAACTCCCCTTTGCGGGACATCCGTCCATCGGCGCGGCTGCCGTGCTTCACGAGCGAGCGGGCGGCGATGGCTTTGAATGCCGGTTGAATCTGGCGGGCGGGCTTGTCCCGCTCGCGAGCCAACGCACGGACGCCGGATTTCGGGTGACCATGCAGCAGGGTCGGCCCGAATTCGGTGAAGTGATTCCAGTCGATGCTGAAAGCGAATGGCTTTCGGCATTCGGCCTAGACGCCGGCGACCGCGATCCACGGTTGCCGCTGTGCGTGGCTTCCACCGGGCTGCGCTATCTGGTGATCGCTGTCACCACCGCTGGCCTCGCCAGGGCGCGAATCCGAGTGGATGATCTTGAGCCGCGGCTGGCATCGATTGGTGCAAAGTTCGCCTATGTCCTCGACGTGGAGAATCGGGAAGGCCGGACCTGGGACAATCTCGGTCTGGTTGAGGATATTGCGACCGGTTCTGCGGCAGGCCCCGTGGCCGCGCTGCTGGTCCGCTATCGTCTAGCGGAAATTGGCGAATCGATCCGGATCCGGCAGGGGCGCTTCGCTGGACGGCCGAGCGAGATGCTGCTCGAGGTCGCCGGCGAGCCCGAGCGGATTGCAGGCGTAGCCCTCTCGGGATCGGTCGTGATGGTCGCCTCGGGACGATTCGACGAATCTGTGGCTGCTGCGAATCGAGCCGCCTAGCGAGGGTTCCGCAAAGGTTCCAATTGTTGCACCCGATATCCCCGTTATCCACAGGCTTGTTACCAAAAATTCTGCTTTTGCGACTCGGATCGAATGTGCATGGTGACCTCGTGATCGGGACTGCGGTCCCGGCCTCATCGGAAAGCCGGCAACGGAAAGAAGATGCGGCAGGTGGCCAAAGGCCCGATCTCCGCCGGCAGGCATTGCCAAGGCTCTTTCGGGAGCGGAAGCGGGGCCAGCCGGGAAGAGGCGCCGGAAGAGTCATTCTTCTCTAGCGCGACGCGGTTCCTGGGGTTCTTCGGGACTTCGGTGAGCGAAGCGGGACGCAAGAGTGATTGACCCAAGAAGGGCCGCAGAACATCGGGCGGTTTTGGCCCCGAGAGATGTTCGGTCTTCGGATCGAATGTTTCAGGAGTGCCAGGCCGAGCAGGTCGAAAGACAAGCGAACCTTCGGGAAGCGCAGTCAAGTAGGTCAGCACGGCTCCTCGCAAGAGGGAATTGTTGGATGGGAAGCGACGCCTGAGCTGGTGAGCCAGGATCGAGAGCGGGTCGGTAGGGCGAAAGCTCCTATCAACCAGGTTACGAATACCGGCAGATCCTTCGCTCGGCGCAGTGGGGGCTGGCAGCAATGCCGGCCCCCATTTCTATTGGGATCAGGTTCGCGAGCCGCCTTCCGATAGCGAAATCAGCTCGCGCCCCGGGCCGGCAATTCCGAGCCGAAACGGATCGGTTTTAACTTATCGTTAGTGCACGAAAGTTAACAGAAACACTCCCAGTTGGAGTGTTGCGTTATGTCCGAGCTTATGAAGTTGCGTCAGGATCATGCGGAGCTTGCCAGAATGTTCCGCCAGCTCGAGCGGATCATCGCGTTGTCCGGGGCGCCTTCCCAACTGGAGCTGTTCGAGCTCAGGCGTTCCCTGATGCAGGCCCTGATCGGCCATTTGAAGCTCGAGGACTGGGCGCTCTATCCCCGGCTCATCGACAGCAGCGACGAGCAGATTTCCGCAACAGGCCGTCATTTCAAGGAAGAGATGGGCGGGCTTGCCCCCGTCTTTCTCGGCCATTGCGAGAAATGGACGGCGAACACAATCGCCGCCGACTGGCCCGCCTATTGCGCCGACACGCGCTCGCTCCTCGATGCACTTAGCGACCGCCTCAACCGCGAAAATCGCGAGCTCCTGCCGTTGCTCGAGCGCCTCGACGGAGTGCTCGAAACTCCGCTCAGCGCGCTCGCATAGCAGGCCGCCGTTACCGCGGGACGTCGTTCGACCCTTCGCGCGCGGTCGCGGACACCAAACCAAAGTTGCGCGTTAGGCGCGACAGGTGACGATAGTTTTTTCTGTCGTTGATGGGCGCGCAGCAATGGTGCTGCCGGAGCGGGATGCGAATGGAGTGAACAGTGTTTCGCGCTATTGCTGCATTGGCCCTGGCATCCGCCTCCGCCCAACCGACCACCATTAAGCCTGCCACAACCCCACCCAGCACCGCTCAATCTGGTGACACGCTGACGTCGAACGCTTCCTGGTGGGAGCGCGTGACGGTGACCGTCAACGATGACGGCCAGACCCAGTCGTGCCGTTATGAATCGAGCCTCAAGCCCAATGCCGACAAGGATTGCTCGGTGGTCGGCGCTGCCGGCGCCCAGCAAGCTTCGATGAGCAGTCACAGCTCATCCGGCTCGAAGGACGAAGTCACCCGGATCACCTTCGAACGGCGGTTCAGCCCTGACTCGAAACCGGACCTTTCGGCGCTGCAAACCGGTGACACGTTGCTTAGCGCGCAGACGATGGCGCTGGCGATCGACGCGCGCGGCCAGGTCAAGGATTGCAAGGTCGTCGAGATCTCGGGCGCGGTCGCGCCGCAATATGGCTGCTCCGATGCGTCAAGTGAGAAATTCAGCGCAAGCGCCGCCGGTCCCAGCAGCGGCGCGCACGCCGGCTATATGTCGGTACTCGTCTACGGGCACAGCGAACATGTTGTGTGACGAGCAAATGGCGGCCACTCCGAGCGGTGGCCGAGCGTTAGCGGAAGCGATGTTTCGGAAACGACCCGACGCGCGGATTGCGTGCCGGGCCGTTCCACGCCTTGCACCGGTTACATGTTGCCCCGGCGCTCCTTCAAGATAGCTGGTAAAGGATAATCGGACGTTACCGAGCTGTGTTGGTCGCCACCGGACTTCGGTGTCCGCTCTGGAAGGCGTTACCGTATCAACGCGCCGATCGGCGTTTCCCGCAAAAGAGTTAGATTTGCCGCGTCAACGGATGGCTTTCATTGCGCCTTGGGGTAGTTCGAAAGAAACTTGGTCGTGCGGTTCCAGGAAAGCTTGGCGTAGTCCGAGCGATAAAACTCACGCGTATACGCCGTTCACCAGAACTGCAGCACGCGTTGAGCACCGCCCGAAGAACTTTCCGGAACTTTGGAGTGGCTGATTCGATACAGGACAGAGTTCCTGCTTTGCCAGACCGGTCGCAACGTAGCAGCTCGCGGCCAGAGTTGCTTCGGCACGTCGATTAGCCAAAGGTAATCGAACGCGAGCCATGGTACGTGTGGGAGCACGCTCCTAAAACGCGGAGGGTGCGGGGCGCAGGCCACATTGTCCTCGACGGCGCTCGATGGATCGCTCTTAAACGCGCCCGCTCTGTCGTACGTGACTGTAAGAAGCTGCCCCCCGTTGGTTTGCCATTGGTCGTTGGAAAAGCTCGATCGTCGTGCGATTGCGTAACTCGGCAAATGAGCCGTGCGCGGGTTAGCCCATGCGTCGCAGCCTGACTCGACAAAGGCTACGACGGTGCTGCCTTGCGGCAGGGCAGTGAGAGCCGCTAGCTCGCCCTCCAACGTGCGGCTATACAAAGCGTAGCTAATTAAACCGGCGACGAGACGAGCGGCGCAGAACCCAAGACCAGCATAGACGAGTCCGCGCCGAGCGGCTGCCGGCAGTGATGCTCTTGGTCTCATCGCCAGCAGTGCCAACGCAACGGCGTAAGGAACTAGACGGGCCGCCGCATAACCGGACCCGAACAATTTCTGCGGAAGGACCAGGCCGGTGAGCCACAGGCCTGCGGCACCGTAAGCAAGGAGTGGCTCCCATCGGAACCTACGCCTCATCACGACGGCGGCGGCGATCAATGCGAAAAGCAATGCTGCCGATGCAATATCCCAGACGATCCAGCGATCGCGCAATATCCCGATCAGCCATCCCGCAGTGACGTCCAGAGCAAACCACCGGCTCGTCGGGCTGCCGCCCTGAACCTGCCACGCGATGCTCAGGAGCGCCGGTGCGCAAATCGGAATGACGGACATGGCGGCGCGTATGAGGGACGCGCGCCAGGGCAGCCGTAACCCAGGATTGTTCCTTGCGCGCGATAGCTCTGCGGCGAAACACAGCAGCAATAGAGTTGCCCAGCCGTAGATGTGAACCAGCCACAGCACCAAGCCGACCGGCAGGAATAGTGTCGATCTGAGCAGCGTGCGATCCTGTCGCGTCAAGCGCAGCCAGAAGGCGAAGGCCACAAACGCGAGCCCCATCGCGAGGCAGAAATTCAGGAAGCCGAATTGAAATGCATAATTATAGGCAAGCGGCAGTGCGAAATAAGTGGTCGGTGGAACGCCCCCATGAGCTTCCTTGCTGGTCCACAAGAAACCGCCGGCGGTAATCGGCGGTATCAGCGCCGCGATCAGCTTCACGGAGGGCTCGAGGCCGATCTTCGGCGC
>JANWLR010000012.1 GCA_025450755.1 Sphingomicrobium sp.
CATCATCATCCGCAACGAGAAGCGGATGCTGCAGGAGGCCGTCGACGCACTGTTCGACAACGGCCGCCGCGGTCGCGTCATCACGGGTGCCAACAAGCGTCCGCTGAAGTCGCTTGCCGACATGCTCAAGGGCAAGCAGGGCCGGTTCCGCCAAAACCTGCTCGGCAAGCGTGTCGACTATTCGGGCCGCTCAGTTATCGTGACGGGTCCGGAGCTGAAGCTCCACCAGTGCGGCCTTCCCAAGAAGATGGCTTTGGAACTGTTCAAGCCGTTCATCTACTCGCGTCTCGACGCCAAGGGCCTCAGCATGACGCTGAAGCAGGCGAAGAAGTGGGTCGAGAAGGAGCGCAAAGAAGTTTGGGACATCCTCGACGAGGTTATCCGCGAGCATCCGGTGCTCCTGAATCGCGCGCCGACGCTCCACCGTCTCGGCATCCAGGCCTTCGAGCCGGTGCTGATCGAGGGCAAGGCGATCCAGCTTCACCCGCTGGTCTGCGCCGCGTTCAACGCCGATTTCGATGGCGACCAGATGGCCGTGCACGTCCCGCTGAGCCTCGAAGCCCAGCTGGAAGCGCGCGTCCTGATGATGAGCACGAACAACATCCTGTCGCCCGCCAATGGCAAGCCAATTATCGTGCCGTCGCAGGACATGGTGCTTGGCCTCTATTACCTCAGTCTGGAGAAGGAGGATGAGCCGGGCCAGGGCATGATGCTGAGCGACATGGCCGAGGTCCACCAGGCGCTCGCCGCCGGCGCGGTCACGCTTCACTCGAAGATCGTCAGCCGAGTCCCGCAGACGGACGAAGAGGGCAATAGCTACATGAAGCGGTTCGAGACGACCGCGGGACGCATGCTGCTTGGTGAGACTCTTCCGAAGAGCCACAAGGTGCCGTTCGAGACGGTCAACAAGGTGCTGACCAAGAAGGAGATCGGCGACGTCATCGACATCGTCTATCGCCATACCGGGCAGAAGGAGACGGTGCTGTTCGCCGATGCGATCATGCAGCTCGGCTTCCGCCACGCCTTCGCGGCCGGCATTTCCTTCGGCAAGGACGACATGGTTATCCCGAAGGCGAAGGAGAATCTCGTCGAGGAGACCCGCGCCCTCGTGAAGGATTACGAACAGCAATATCAGGACGGCCTGATCACCCAGCAGGAAAAGTACAACAAGGTGATCGACGCTTGGTCGCGCTGCGGTGACCAGGTCGCAAGCGCCATGATGAAGGAGATTTCGGCAACTCCGAAGCGTCCGGACGGACGCCAGGCGGACCTGAATTCGATCTACATGATGGCCCACTCGGGCGCCCGCGGTTCGCAGGCCCAGATCAAGCAGCTTGCCGGCATGCGCGGCCTGATGGCCAAGCCGTCGGGCGAGATCATCGAGACTCCGATCATCTCGAACTTCAAGGAAGGCCTGACCGTCCTTGAATATTTCAACTCGACCCACGGCGCCCGAAAGGGCCTCGCGGACACGGCGCTCAAGACGGCGAACTCGGGCTACCTGACCCGCAGGCTCGTCGACGTTTCGCAGGACGCCGTGATCATCGAGGAGGATTGCGGCACCGACCGTGCGCTGGAGATGCGCGCGATCGTCCAGGGTGGCGCGGTCATTGCGTCTCTTGCGGATCGGGTGCTTGGCCGGACGACGGCGGAGGACATCGTCGATCCCAAGTCGGGCGAGACCATCATTGCCGAGGGTGAGCTGCTCGACGAGGCGATGGTCGCCCGGATCGAGGAGATCGGCCTGCAGGGCGTGAAGATCCGCTCACCGCTGATCTGCGCGTCGAAGCAAGGCGTCTGCGCCAAATGCTACGGCCGCGATCTCGCGCGCGGTACGCCGGTCAACATCGGCGAGGCGGTCGGCGTCATTGCGGCCCAGTCGATCGGTGAGCCGGGCACGCAGCTGACGATGCGGACTTTCCACATCGGCGGCGCGGCGCAGCTCAATGAGCAGTCGAACCTGGAATCTCCGGTCGACGGAACGATCGAGCTTCGCGACATGCCGACAATCGTCGACCCCCGCGGGCGGCACCTGTCGCTGTCCCGCTCGGGCGAGATTGCGATCGTCGACATGGATGGACGCGAGCTCTCTACGCATCGCGTGCCGTACGGCGCGCACTTGCTGTGCGAGACCGGCCATATCGTCAGCCGCGGTGACCGCGTCGCCGAATGGGACCCCTCATTCAGCCCGGTCATTACCGAGAAGGGCGGAGCGGTGAAATTCCAGGACCTGATCGAAAACCGGACAATGACCGAGCAGGTCGACGAGTCGACCGGCATCACGCAGCGCGTGGTCACCGACGACAATGCCAAGTCGAAGAAGGACACGCTCCACCCGCGGCTGACATTGATGGGCAAGAACGCGAAGGAAGCGGGCGTCTATCGCCTCGCGGCCGGAGCCATCGTGGCGGTCGAAGACGGGCAGCAGGTCGAAGCCGGCGAAGTGCTTGCGCGCATGCCGCGGGAAGCCGCGCGGACGCGCGACATCACCGGCGGTCTTCCGCGCGTCGCCGAACTCTTCGAGGCCCGCAAGCCAAAGGAGAATGCGATCATCGCGAAGGTGTCGGGCAAGGTCACCTTCATGCGCGACTACAAGGCCAAGCGTAAGATCGCGATCGTCCCCGACGATGGGTCGGAGCCGGTCGAGTATCTCGTGCCGAAGTCGAAGGTCATCGAGGTCCAGGAAGGTGATTATGTGAAGCGCGGCGACAATCTTGTCGGCGGTTCGCCCGATCCGCACGACATCCTGGAAGTGCTCGGCGTGGAAGCGCTCGCGGAATATCTCGTGAGCGAGATCCAAGAGGTCTACCGACTCCAGGGCGTGAAGATCAACGACAAGCACATTGAGGTGATCGTTCGCCAGATGCTGCAGAAGGTCGAGATCACCGATGGCGGCGATACCACGCTGCTCGCCGGCGAGCAGGTCGATCGCCAGGAGATGGACGAGACCAACTCCAGGCTCGAGAAGAAGCAGAAGCCTGCCGAAGGCAAGCCGGTGCTGCTCGGCATCACCAAGGCGAGCCTGCAGACCCGAAGCTTCATCTCCGCGGCATCCTTCCAGGAGACGACGCGCGTGCTGACCGAGGCTGCGGTTCAGGGCAAGGTCGATACGCTCGAAGGCCTCAAGGAGAACGTCATCGTCGGCCGTTTGATCCCGGCGGGCACGGGCGCAGGCATGAACCGCCTGCGCGTCGCGGCCTCGTCGCGCGATACTGCCCTCCGCGCGGCCCAGCGCCGGATGCAGGAGGCACTCATCGCTCCGGACTCGGCCGAGGAGCTTCGCGCCGCCGAGCTTGCTCGGACTCCGCGTGATGATACCGGCACCGGCGATGATCCGTTGGCTGAAGTTGTGCCGAGCGGCCATGGGCTCGATGCCGACGCCGGCGATTATCTGAAGGACTGATTCGTCGACTTAGGTTTTGACGATAAACCCCGCCGGACCGCTCCGGCGGGGTTCTTTTTTTTAGCGTTCGGTGCTTGTCAGCACTTGCCGCCGTGCATCGCGGTCTCGGTGCAGTTAGCCGCCGAGTTCACGTCCGCCGCAGCGCCGCGGACGGTGTTGCATCCGGCGATCGTCAGCGACGCCACAACCAACACCACCGCAACCATCTTCTGGACCATTGTCGCTCCTCCGCTTGATACCTGGAACGACAATGAATCACTGAAACAGCTGTCTGTCTACTGAACCTTTAGTGGCACTGCTGCCCGTTCATCGTATTCTCGGTGCAATTTGCAACTGAGTTCACGTCTTTGGCAGCGCCGCGAACCGTATTGCACCCGGCAAGCACAAGCGCGGTGCCAATCAGCACCACAGTCGTCGCCTTCTGGAACATGCGTTCTCTCCTCATCTATTTGATGGACAAACGCCGTGTTGTAGTAACGGCTCCATGAACGGCCGGGCCGCCTATCAGACGGCTACCGGAGCGGCAATATGCGGATGCGGCTCGTAATTCTCGAACAGGAAATCCTCGGCCTCATATCCGAAGAGGTCCTGCCCGCGGTCCTTGATGACGAGTCGCGGCAAGGTTCGCGGCTCGCGCGTGAGCTGGAGCCTCGCCTGCTCGAGATGGTTGGAGTAAAGATGGCAATCGCCGCCAGTCCACACAAACGTCCCCGGCTCGAGCCCGCACTCGCGCGCCAACATGTGCGTCAGGAGCGCATAAGAGGCGATGTTGAAGGGAACGCCCAGAAAGATGTCGGCGCTTCGCTGATAGAGCTGGAGGTTGAGGCGGCCGGCAGCAACCTGTGTCTGGAAAAGGCAATGGCACGGCGCGAGGGCCATGCGCTTAATCTCGCCCGGGTTCCATGCGGTCACAATCTGCCGGCGTGAGCTAGGGTCGCTGCGGATAAGCTCGATGAGATCCGTGATCTGGTCGATGTCGCGGCCATCGGCAGTCTCCCAGTCGCGCCATTGCTTTCCGTAGACGGGACCAAGGTCGCCATTTTCGTCCGCCCACTCGTTCCAGATGCTGACCTTCCGCTCGTTCAGCCAATGGATGTTGGTGTCACCGCGAAGGAACCACAGCAATTCGGTGATGATCGACCTCAGATGCAGCTTCTTGGTCGTCAGCAGCGGAAAACCTTCGGCGAGATCGAAGCGCATCTGTGCGCCGAACCACGACAAGGTTCCGGTTCCGGTACGGTCCTGCTGCTCGACTCCCTTGTCGAGGATCAACTGCATCACGTCGAGGTACTGGCGCATTTGCGAGCCAATCTATCTGCTGTTCGCGAACCGTCCAAGACGGCCCATCATCTCCATTGTGGATAAGAGTTAGTGCGTCTCCGAGCCAGTTCCCGTGGCAACGAACCGTCGCACATCGTACCTGGCTTAGCATGCGGTACGAGCGTGCCGAACCTCCGCTGAAGATTGACGGCTATGCAGCGGCACGAGACTTCTTCGCCGGATGCATGAGCGACGTGGATCCGACACGCGAAAATTTGTGGGTCGCCCATGTCGACGACGAGGCTCGCTGCCTTCATGTTTCGCGCCACGCCGGCAACGAAGACGGAGCGGCATTTCCCTTGAAACAGATCATCGCCGACGCCGCCGCTCATGGAAGCGCAGGCATCGTGCTCGCCCATAACCACCCGAGCGGCGATGCAAGGCCAAGTGAGAGCGACTTCCGAGCAACACGCCGTTTGGCAGCCGTCGCCGAGGCGCTCGATTGCACCCTCCTCGATCACCTGGTGTTCGCGGGCGCCGAGTGTACGAGCCTCCGGCGACTGGGCTACCTATAAGGTCTCTGCCTGAGGCTTATTCGCCGCCCGAACGACACGGCTTGATCTTCTCCGGCAATGGCTGTGGGCCCGAGAGCCGGAATGCCATGAAATAGACCTCTCCTCCGGTCAGCATGCTGAATTGGACGGGCGTCATTCCAACTGCCGCAAATTCGCACCTCAGCTGAACCGGCGGCATGCCGTGCTGCTTAACGGGGCGATTGGAGTCCACGACAATGACGAGGCCACCCGGCTTCACGCCTTCCCGCATGTGCCACAGGAAAGCGTATGGGCTTTCGACCTCGTGATACATGTGGACGAGGAAGACGCGGTCGAACGATCCGGCCGGAAGCATCGGATTGTCCGGCGTGCCGAGCTTGACCGCGACATTGTCCAACCGATCGCGCTCGACTCGGTCGGTGAGCGCATCGCGAATTTCGGGAAGGATGTCCTCCGCAAGCACGCGGCCCTTGGCGCCGACGACGCGCGCCAGCCTCACCGTATAATAGCCTTGCCCGGCACCGACGTCGGCAACCCACATGCCCTGCTTGACGCCTGCTAGCTTCATGACTTCCTCGGCTTCTCCGAGCCGGTCGCGGGCATCTTCAGTCGAGAATGCGCCACTGACGGTCGGCGCGACATCCCGATGCGCGCTCGGGAATCGCGGTTCAGTGGGGTGCGCCCTACAGGCGGTCAGCGCGAGAACCGCAGCAGCGGCAACGGCCGCGAGCCTACTCGACATCCTCGACCTCGATCGTCTCGCCCGTCACCCGTTGGGACAGCGCCGCCGCCATGAACCGGTCGAGATCGCCATCGAGCACGTCCCCTGGCGCGGTCGAAGTGACGCCCGTGCGCAGGTCCTTCACCAACTGATAGGGCTGCAGCACATAGGAGCGGATCTGATGCCCCCAGCCGATGTCGGTCTTCGCGGCGTTGGCGGCGCTGGCTTCCGCTTCCCGCTTTTGAAGCTCCGCTTCGTAAAGACGCGCTTTTAGCTGTTTCATCGCCGATGCGCGGTTCTTGTGCTGCGAACGCTCGTTCTGGCAGGCAACAACGATGCCCGTAGGAATGTGGGTGATCCGAACCGCGCTGTCGGTCGTGTTCACGTGCTGTCCGCCGGCGCCTGACGAACGATAGGTATCGATGCGCAGGTCCTTGTCCTCGACCTGGATGTCAATGTCCTCGTCGACCTCGGGATAGACCCAGATGCTCGAGAAGCTCGTGTGCCGCCGGGCGTTCGCGTCATAGGGACTGATTCGGACCAACCGGTGGACCCCGCTCTCGGTCTTGAGGTTGCCGTAGGCGTTTTCGCCCTTCACCAGCAGCGTCGCGGACTTGATTCCCGCCTGTTCACCTGAATGATGGTCGACCAACTCGACGCGCATGCCGTGGCGCTCGGCCCAGCGCGTATACATGCGTTGCAGCATTTCTGCCCAATCCTGGCTCTCGGTGCCGCCGGCGCCCGCGTTGATCTCGACATAAGCGCTATTGGCGTCGGCCTCGCCGGCGAGAAGCGCGGCGACCTTATCGCGATCAGCGCGCTCGGCGAGCTCCGCAAGGCTGCGGATGCCATCTTCGACCAACTCGGTGTCCCCTTCGTTCTCGGCGAGTTCGATCAGCTCGGCTGTGTCCTCAAGTTCGCGTTCGAGCGAGCGCGTCGCGCCGATCGCTTCCTCGAGCCTGCGTCGTTCGCGCATCACTTCCTGTGCCGCTTTGGGGTCGTTCCAAAGGGCGGGATCCTCGACCTTGGCGTTCAATTCGTCGAGCCGCCGCAGCGCGCGGTCCCAGTCGAGGAACCGGCGCAACAGCGCGGTCGCGGCATTGATCTGGTCGATATGGGCCTGCGCCTCGGCGCGCATCGTCTAACCTTCTTCAAACGTCGTTGTGCGGCCCTATTAGAACGTGTTGACCGTTTGCAACCCAGCGGCAGGTTGAGCTCCCTGCTGCGGTGGCGCAGCCGATGCGGGAGCCTGACTGCCCCCTGACTGCTTCCGCTGTTCTTCCTGTTGTTGCTGAATGGCTTGCTGGGCCGCGATCAGCGCCTGCTGCTGCCGCTGTTCATTATAAGGGTCACCCATGGTCGGGTGATCGCTCCGCTGCTGCTCGGTCTGCGGCTGGAATGCCTCCCAGATGACCGGAGACTGCGGGTCCTCCTTGGTCGGGAACTGCCCGAAGACCGGCTTTCCGCTGGCGCGATCGATCCGGACCCAGCGAATTCCAGGTGGCGCGACGAAAGGCACTTTCGGCTGATCCTTGAGCGCGGTGAGTGCCCACTGTTTCCAGATCGGGGCCGAAATCCGTCCGCCCTGCGCCCAGCCACCGAGCGGTCGCGGATTATCGTAGCCGAGATAAACGCCCGCGACGATGTCGGGGGTTCCGCCGACAAACCACACATTGGTCGGACCGTTGGTCGTGCCGGTTTTGCCGAACAGCGGCCGGTTCAAATCACGAAGCACCGTCGCCGTGCCGCGGATGATCACGCCTTCCATGACATGGACCATCTGGAAGGCAGCCATCGCATCGACGAGCTGGTGGGTTCGGGTCGGCGGACGCGGCATGGGTCCGCCGTCCCAATCGGGCGCGTTGCAATTGCCCATCACCGCGCAGCGCTTGTCGGTCCGGTAGATCACCTTCCCGTCGCGGTCCTCGACATAATCGATCGTCGTCGGCGTTACCGAGCGGCCGCCGTTCGCGAGGATCGCATATGCATTGGTGAGCCGAAGCACGGTGGTATCGCCGGCGCCGAGGGCGACAGAGAGATAGTTCTGGTAATCGCCGACGCCGAGCTTCCGCGCGGTGTCCGTGATCTTGGGCATGCCAATCGTCGCTGCCGCACGGACTGTCATGAGATTGCGCGACTGCTCGAGACCCCAGCGGAGCGTGTGTGGCCCGGCCGAGCGATGATCGAAATTGACGAAACATTTCTGCCCAAGGCCGGCGCCCTGCCAGATGCAGTAAGGCGCATCGAGCTCGATCGTCGCCGGGGTAAAGCCGTTCTGGAGCGCGGTCACATAAACGATTGGCTTGAATGCCGAGCCAGGCTGCCGGAGCGCCTGGATGGCGCGATTGTAAGGCGATCCGACCACGTCGAAGCCGCCCTGCATCGCCAGCACGCGACCGGTGTGGACCTCCTCAACCAGCATTCCGCCAGAAATCTCCGGCACCGTGCGCAGCGCATAATTGTTGCCGCTCGTCCGTTTCACGAGAATGACCATGCCAGGCTCGAGGAAATCAAACGCATTTCCGCCGACGCCTCGCTTGGGCATTGCCGCATCGGCCGCGGACAATGTCCCGCTCGAACCATTGGTAAACCCGAGCGTCGCCTCGGCGGCGCCCTTCTGGAGAACGACTGCCTTGAGCCAGTCGGGATAACCGGTGCCGACCGGCGCGCGGTCGAGCTGGCCGGCCCAGTCCTTGCTGAGATCAACCTTGAAGCCGGTCTCGATCCAGCCGCGATTGCCGCCGAACTTGACCAGACCGTCGCGCAGCGCCTGGGCTGAGGCCTCCTGCACCATTGGGTTCATCGAGCTGCGCACCCAAAGGCCGCCGGCATAAAGGCTGTTCGCACCGTCCTTTGCGTCCTCGCCGAAGCGTTTGATCAGCTCGCGGCGGACCTCCTCCATGAAATAGCCGCCGCGCTGCTGGAACTTCTCGTTGCTGCCGTATCGGATCGTGCCCAACGGCGTAGCCGCAGCGGCATTCCACTGATCCTCGGTTATGTAGCCATTCCGGTACATCTCGCGCAGGACGTAATTGCGTCGGTCCAGCGCTTTCTGGGTTGCTCGGACAGGGTCATAATTGGATGGCGCCTTGGGCAGGATCGCGAGATAAGCCGCTTCGGGAAGCGTCAGCTCATCAACGTCCTTGTCGAAATAGGCCCGTGACGCGGCCTGCACGCCATAAGCGTTTCGGCCGAGGAAGATCGAATTGAGGTACAGCTCCAGGATCTGCTGCTTGTTAAGCGTGTCCTCGAGCCGGAAAGCGAGGATCGCCTCACGCGCCTTGCGTCCGACGTTGTAGCTTGTGTCCCGGAGCAGATATTTCGCCACCTGCTGGGTGATGGTTGAACCGCCCGGGACCCGGCCACCACGGCCGATGTGGGTCGTGTAGTTGAAGACGGCCTTGACGAAGCCCGAGTAGTCAATCCCGTGATGGTGGAAGAAATCCTTGTCCTCGGCGGAGATGAACGCGTGAACGACCAGCGGCGGAATCTCGTCATAGGAGAGATCGACGCGCCGTTCGCGAGCGAAGGTTTGGACCGGCTCGCCGTCATAGCCGCGGATGTTAGTCGGGAGCGGCGGTTGGTAGGCGAGCAATGTCTGCGCCGAGGGCAGACCCGCAGCGAAATAAATCCAAGCCGCGGCAACGAGCGTGAACAGGGCGGCCGCAGCCCATGTGATCCACCGGACCCACCTTCGCGCCCACCACGGATCGACAACGCCGTGCACCCTCTCGTTGAAGGCGACGAGATCCGGCAGCGGCCACTGGGGAACCTTCAAGCGCTCGAACTTCATGTGATCGGTGCGTCTAGCCTTTCGGGCCGAGCGCGAAAAGCCAGTTAATGCCGCGCATGGGCGGCAACTTCAGCCTCGATCGCCTGCGCGATGGCCAGCACCATCTTCGCCCGCTGCTCAGGGTTGCTGAGGAGAAGCTCATCATCGGCATTGCTGAGATAGCCCGCTTCGAACAGCACTGCCGGCGCATCGGCGCGGCGCAGCACATGAAAGGCGGCGAACCGGTGCGGGTTCGGCCTTAGCTCGACGCGGCCCGCGGCCTTGCCGACGAGTCGTGCGGCAAGATCCGCCGAGGCGCTCATCTGGTCGCGCATCGAAAGGTCCGCGAGCACCGCATCGACCGAGCCGCCGGCACGATCATTGTCAGCGCCCTCATTTTCGCGGGCGGCAAGGCTTGCGGCCTCGGCATCCGAGGCGACATCCGAAAGCGAATCAACGCTCGCGCCGCGGGCGAGCGGATTCGCCGCGCTGTCGATATGAATGGAAACGAACATCGCGGCATTGAGACGCCGAGCGACTGCGGCGCGATCGTCAAGAGTGAGATAGCGATCATCGTCCCGAGTCATTGCGACGCGCACCCTGCCGCGTTTGACCAATTCGTCACGAAGCGCCCGTGCAAGGGTCAACGTCAGATCCTTCTCGTGCACCTGCCCTGAAACGCTGGTTGCGCCCGGGTCGCGACCGCCGTGTCCAGCGTCGATCACCACGATCGGCCGGCCTCGCGCAATCGGCGAAGCATAGATCCGATCATTCGCCGGCGGCGGGAGGTTGACGGTCAGGCTCGACTGGGCTGCGGCATCGCTGCCGCGGCCCACAAGAGCAAAGATGATTGCCGCCGCAGCAACCGCCGTCACTGCAGCGCCAGCCATGGCTCCCCGTTTCCCCAAGTCGCTACGCATCTGCAGCCAAGTCATTGAACATCAAACGCTATGTATCACGCGTCGATGGTTAACGCGAAATTGAGGCTCACAGCGCCATAGCCATGTTGCGGACAATCAACCGACTTCTCCGCCGTGGCGGTTGCGGCGTTAAACCGGTGATGCTAACCGCAATTTCGATCTTCGGCAGCCGCCGGAGAAATCCTAGCCGCAGCCAGTGCGATGGACTGCGGCTTCACGAGGTTGACGCTCGAATGATGCCACAGAACGCCCATCGTCCGCTCCCGAAAGGTGCGTCCGGCGCGTTCCTCGCAGGAGCTTGCGGGATGGCCAATCGAGCAGAGGCGCTTTCCATTCATCACGCTTTCGGATCGCCGAAAGTCATCAAGATTGCGCGCGGCAGCGCTGTTTTACTGCCCACGCGCGCCCGGAGAATTTTCAATGTCCATGCGCATGCTGATCGATGCGCGCCACCCGGAGGAGACCCGGGTCGCGGTCGTCAAAGGAAATCGGATCGAGGAGTTTGACTTCGAATCCGTAGAGCACAAGCAGCTCAAAGGTAATATTTATCTCGCCAAGGTTACCCGGGTAGAACCGTCGCTCCAGGCGGCGTTCGTCGACTACGGCGGAAACCGCCACGGCTTCCTGGCCTTCAGCGAGATCCATCCCGACTATTACCAGATCCCCAAGGCTGACCGGGACGCCCTCCTCCGCGAGGAGGCCGAGCACGCCGCCGAGGAAGAGCGTCTGCGCGCCGCTGCAGACGATCTGGAGCCAATCGACGGCCATCACGAGGACGACGGGACCGATGACCGCCCCGAAGAACTGTCCGACATAGACCCGCACGACGCGCCCGTCGCTGAGGAGACGGGCGGCGGCGGACGCAAGTCTTCAGTCGACGAAGCCGCTGCCGACGAGCTTCGCAAGAAGCGTCAGGCACTCCGCCGCCGCTATAAGATCCAGGACGTCGTTCAGCGTCGGCAGGTACTGCTCGTCCAGGTCGTCAAGGAAGAGCGCGGCAACAAGGGCGCGGCGCTGACCACCTATCTGTCGCTTGCCGGTCGCTATTGCGTTTTGATGCCGAACACGAGTCATGGCGGCGGAATCTCGCGCAAGATTTCAAATGGCGCTGACCGCAAGCGCCTGAAGTCGATCATGACGGACCTGAAACTCCCATCGACGATGGGGCTGATTGTCCGTACCGCCGGGCTTTCGCGCACCAAGACCGAGATCAAGCGCGACTTCGACTATCTCGCTCGCCTGTGGGACGAGATCCGCGAGCGGACGCTGTCGAGCACTGCGCCGGCGCTGATTTATCGTGACAGCGATCTCATCAAGCGTGCCATCCGCGACCTTTATCACCGTGAAATCGAGGAAGTGATCGTCGAGGGCGAGGAAGGCTACAAGGCGGCCAAGGGCTTCATGAAGCTGCTGATGCCGAGCCATGTCCGGCGCGTGAAGCAGCATAGCGAGACGACGCCGCTGTTCCAGCGTTACGGGGTCGAGGACCAGCTTTCGGCAATGTACCAGCCGATCGTCCAGCTGAAGTCTGGCGGGTACCTGGTAATCAACCCGACCGAGGCGCTGGTTTCAATCGACATCAATTCGGGCCGCTCGACCCGCGAGCATAATATCGAGCAGACGGCCTACAACACCAATCTCGAAGCCGCCCAGGAGATCGCGCGCCAACTGCGGCTGCGGGATATGGCCGGGCTAATCGTCATCGACTTCATCGACATGGAGCAGTCGAGCCATGTCAGGAAGGTCGAGAAAGCGATGAAGGAAGCGCTGAAGAACGACCGCGCCCGAATCCAGGTTGGTCGGATTTCCAGCTTCGGCCTGATGGAAATGAGCCGGCAGCGTCTGCGGACCGGCGTGCTTGAAGCGTCGACCAAGCCCTGCCCCCATTGCGAGGGCACTGGTCTGATGCGGACAGCGGCTTCGGCCGGGCTTTCTGCGCTGCGCATCCTCGAAGATGAGGCCGCGCGCGGCCGCGGCGAGCGGATTTGCCTGCGCGCCGGGAGGGAGGCTGCCGTTTACCTGCTCAACAAGAAGCGGAGCGAGCTTGCCGATATCGAGCAGCGCTACGGCGTTTCGATCGAGGTCATCATCGACGAGGGCTTCGAGGGGGCAAGGATGACTGTCGACAGTTCTGGGCCGCGACCTGTCGCCCAGCCCCGCCCGGCGCCCGTCTCTCAGGAAGAGGAAGAAGAGTTCGAAGCGGAAGCAATCGACGACGAGGAAGAGGACGAGGAGGAGGAGGAAGAAGCGGGTCCTCGCGGGGCGCAATCGGAAGGCGAACGATCCGGCCGGCGCCGGCGGCGTCGGCGCCGCGGCGGACGTGGCCGCGGACGGCGCGAAGGCGGCGAGATCGCGGATTCCGGCGAGCCTGTCGCAACCGAAGCTGCCGAGGAGGCGACAGAAGAAGTCGCTGAGGAGTCTTCGGGAGAAGCTGCCGCCGAGGAACCTCGCCATGGCCGACGCAGGCGCCGCAGACGCGGGCGCGCTGGCGCGCCGGCAGAAGCTTCGGAACCCATTGAACCGGACAGTTCGCCGATGGTCGAGCGGCCGGCCGACGAGGAGCCGCCGATAACGGACACCGCGCCAGCCGAGGAACCGCAGCCTGCAAGAGCGAAGCGGTCCAGGCGCAAGAAATCTGCGGCAGAGGCCGAACCAACGGTTTCCGAGCCCGAGTCGTCCGATATGCTTCCCGCCGAAGCGGCGGAAGAGGCCGCTCCAGCCGCGAAGCCGGCGCGCAAAGGCCGTTCGAAGAAGGCTGAATCCACGGAGGCGAAAGCGGTACCGGCAGCCGGTGCGGTTCCCGAACTTGCTGCCAACAATGACACCGCAGATGAGTCCAGTGAGCCGCGTCGAAGCGGCTGGTGGCAGCGCACCTTCGGATAGGCAGACTCCAGCCGACGGGATTTAATCGTTGGTTCACCGGCAAAAATGCTAGAGGGCGGGAAATGAACTCGCCGCTCGCCCGCTTCGCGCGCCTGTTCATGCTGGCGCTCATGCTCAGCATGGCTGCAGTCCGCCCGGCTTTGGCGCAGGGGGACGATTCCGGACCTTCGGAGCTTCGCGACACCGAGACGGAACTGATGTTCAAGCAGATGGCAACGCCGCTGATGGTCGCTGCCGGCCTCGATCCGAACAGCGCCAAGGTGGCGCTGCTCAACGATCCCGAAATCAACGCCTTCGTCGCCACCGGCCAGACGGTCTATGTCCAGTCGGGGCTGCTCGAGGCCTGCGATAATGTGAATCAGCTCCAGGGCGTCGTGGCCCACGAGCTTGGGCACGTTGTCGCCGGCGATGCGATCCGCAGCGGCCAGGGGGTGAAGCAGGCGACGGGGATCGAGATCCTGTCGCTGCTGTTGGGAGCAGTCGCGATCGCAGCGGGCGCCGGTGCCGATGCGGGAATGGGAATCATGCAGGCAGGCCAGCGAGCAGCGCTGGGCGAATTTCTGGCGTTCACGCGCGCCCAGGAGGCGACTGCCGACGCATCGGGCGCCCGGTTTCTGTCCAAGGCGGGAATCAGCGGCAAGGGTATGTTGCAATTCTTCAACAAGCTGCAGAACGAGGAATATCGCTACGCCATCTATTCGAAGGACAGCTTCGACCGGGACCACCCGCTGTCGTCCGAACGAATCGAGGCGCTTGAGCAGAAGCTCAAGTCAGATCCCGCATATGACAAGCCGATAGACCCGGCGCTGGAGGCGCGCTTCGAACGCGTGAAAGCAAAGCTGCTCGGTTATATCGACCCGAAGCAGGCCGTGATCAAATATCCTGAAAGCAACCAGAGCATCCCTGGCCATTATGCCCGGGCCTATGCCTATCATCTCGGCGGCTATCCGGAAAAAGCGGAGTCCGAGGCCGATGCGCTGCTCGCAAGGGATCCGCACGATCCCTTTTTCCTCGAGCTGAAAGGCCAGATCCTCCTCGAGGGCGGCAAGCCGAAAGAAGCGATCGCGCCCTTGCGCGAGGCGGTCCAGCGCTCGAACGAAGCCCCGATGATCGCCGCAATGCTCGGTCACGCGCTGGTTGCGACGGAAGACCCGAAGAATTTCACGGAAGCAAAGCAGATCCTGAAAGTCGCCGTAAGCCGCGACAACGAGGACCCATTCGCCTGGTATCAGCTCGGCATCATCTATGACCATGAAGGCGACGACGCGCGCGCAGCGCTTGCGACAGCCGAGCGCAGCAACCTCGAGAATAATCCGAAGATGGCGCTTGCGAGCGCCACGATGGCGATGAAAGGCATTCCGCCCGGAACGCCCGACTATCTTCGCGCTCAGGACATTGCCATGGTGTCGAAGGCGGAGCTCGCCAAGAAAGACAAGAAATACAAAGATCCGAAAGACCAGATCCGGTGAATCAACAACATGCGGCGCCAGCGCGCCAGAATGTCCTCGGCGCGGCTGTCGTCGGGGGAGTGATCGGTTCGCTCCTGACCGCGGCACTGCTGTTCTTCGCAGCGCCCGGCGTGCTCAGCAGCAGGATCGTCCGCAACGGACTGCTCGCCGACCCCAAAATCCTGTCCGACACGGTGGATGCACTGCGCGACGCACAATATGCGCCGGTCCTCGATGCCAATCGCGCCGCGATTGAAACGCCGTTTTCAAGCTCATGGAAGGGTGCAGCCAAGCCGGAAGTGACGCTTGTCGAATTCTTCGATTACGCCTGCCCCTACTGCAAGGCGAGCAACCCTGCCGTCGACAAGCTCCTGCAAGACGAAAAGGGCCTGCGCGTAGTCTACCGGGAGCTTCCGATCCTCGGGCCCGACAGCCTGACCTCCGCGCGGCTCTCGCTTGAAGCGTCGAAGCTTGGCCGCTTTGCGCAGTTCCACGACACGCTTTGGGCGGCAGGCAGGCCCGCGGCCGACACCAACGCGAAGGCGGCAGCAGCCGCGGGAATCGATCCTTCGCCGAAGCAGGACCCTCAGATCGAGGCCGAGCTCAGCCGTAACATGAAGCTCGCCGGCGAGCTTGGCGCAACCGGCACGCCCCTGTTCGTCATTGGCGACCGGGTGATGAATGGCGCGGTCGGCTATGACATGCTGAAGGATGCGATCGACAAGGCGCGCGCAAAGGGCTGATCCTTCAGAACAGCGACACGAAGAATAAGATCGTCGCAACCGCCATCACTGCGACCGCGCCCCAGCCGAGAAACGCGCCGCGGCGTCCGAGGGTGAGGTGCCCCATGGCCCTGGGATTTCGCACAATCAGCATCATCAGCGCCATCAACGGAGCTGCCAGGACACCGTTGATCACCGCGCTCCAGTAGAGCGCCCGGACCGGATTCATGCCGACAGATTCAAGCAAGGCGCCTGCGAGCGTCGTCGCGGCAATCGTGCCGTAAAACAGACGCGCCTTGAGCGGCTTTGAATCGAGGCTCGCAGGCCGCCCCAGCATCTCCGAGACGGCGTAGGCGGCCGATCCGGCGAGCACCGGGACAGCGAGCAAGCCGGTGCCAATGATTCCAAGCGCAAACAGTAGGAAGGCGAAGCGGCCGGCAACAGGCTCGAGTGCCTGGGCCGCCTCGTTCGCGGTCTCAATGGTTGTGATGCCGTGGACGTTCAGCGTTGCCGCTGCCGCGAAGACGATGAAGATCGCGACGACATTGCTGAAGCACATGCCAATGAGCGTGTCCTGCCGGATGCGCGCCAGTTCTGGCCCCGCACGCCTCGGCGTTACATAGAGCGGCTTCGAATGGGTCCGTTTTTCTTCCTCGATCTCCTGCGCGGCCTGCCAGAAGAACAGGTACGGGCTGATCGTCGTGCCGAGGATCGCGACGAAGCCGGTCGCGAACGCAGTCGTCCACTCGACGTGGGGGATGAGGACACCCTTCAGCGCTTCACCCCACGGAACGTGCACCGTGAATACGACCGCGACATAGGCGAACAGGCTGAGCGTCGTGAACTTCAGCACCGCGGCATATTGCCGGTAGTGCAGGAATATCTCGAGGACGACGCAAAAGAGGCCGAAGCCGAGCGTGTAGGCGACGAGGTCGCCGCCGAGCAGCATCTGCATAACCGCGCCCATCGCGCTGAGATCGGCGCCAAGGTTGATAATATTCGCGAGGAGCAGCAGCACGACCGCGCCCCACAGCAGCGGCCGAGGGTAATGGCGCCGAAGGTTCGCTGCGATCCCGCGTCCCGTAACCGAACCGATTTGCGCCGACACATCCTGGATGACGGTCATGAAAGGAAGGCTGAATAGAAGGGTCCAGCAAAGCCCGTAGCCGAACTCCGCTCCGACCTGGCTGTAGGTGCCGATGCCGCTTGGATCGTCGTCCGCGGCGCCGGTGATCAGCCCCGGGCCGAGGCCTGCAAGGAACGACTTGTGACGCTTCTTCGTCAAGACGCCCCTCCTCGCGAACAATTGCTGTTTAGCTAGCCTTTTCCGGCGCGCCCTTGAACCCCTGAGCAACCACGTACCATTCGCTCGAATCCTTGCGGCTGGCAGGCGGCTTGGCGTGCTTCACGCTGGAGAAGCTGCGCTTCAGTTCGGCGACGAGCTGGTTGTCGGCGCCGCCGGCGAGGACCTTGGCGACATAGGTTCCACCCGGCCTTAGCACCTCGCGTGCAAATTCGAGGCCGGCCTCTACGAGCGCCATGGTTCGCAAATGGTCCGTTTGTTGATGGCCGACGGTGTTCGCAGCCATATCGGACAGGACAATGTCGGCCGGGCCGCCAAGCGATTCATAGAGACACTTGGTCGCCTCTTCGTCCATGAAATCCATCTGCAGGATCGTGACGCCCTCAATCGGGTCGGTCGGGAGAAGGTCGATACCGACGATCTTTGCGTTCGGGACCTTTCGATTTACGACCTGGCTCCATCCCCCCGGAGCGATTCCCAGATCGACGACCGTTTTGACGCCGGTCAGGAACCCGAAACGCTCGTCCAGCTCCAGCAACTTGTACGCGGCGCGGCTCCGGTAATTCTCCGCTTTTGCGCGCTTCACATAGGGATCGTTCAATTGCCGTTCGAGCCAGCGTGTCGAGGAAATTTTGCGACCTTTGGCGGTCCTGATGCGCTTCACAATTGCCAGCCATCGCGCGCCATCAACGAACGCAGGATTCCCTCGCGGATACCGCGGTCGGCGACGCCGAGATTCTGCGCCGGCCAGATCTCCATGATCGCCTCGAGGATCGC
Organism: Sphingomicrobium sp.; assembly: GCA_025450755.1. Lineage (GTDB taxonomy): Bacteria > Pseudomonadota > Alphaproteobacteria > Sphingomonadales > Sphingomonadaceae > Sphingomicrobium. The sequence goes on from JANWLR010000012.1 coordinate 17,764, forward strand.
GCATCCGGCGACGACCAGGTCGGCCCGCTCGTTGCCGATGCATGGCAAAGCCGAGCGCTCCTCGTAATCCATGCCGGCGATCATGCCGCTGATCTTCTGCATCGCTTCGATCGGTACGTGCAGCCCGTCCACCGCGCGGCGGTCGTAGGAGGGCAGCGCGAGATGGACGCTGGCAAGAGTCGTTACCGTTCCGCTCGTGCCAAGCAGTCGGATACCATCGCGCTTGTCGGGCAACATCGTCGCGAAATTGGCAAACGCACGGCGCGCGCGCTCACGCATTCGCCCATAGGCTTTGAGGCGGTCGGGGCCCTCTAGCGCCTCCCTGCCCTCGCTCTCGGTCAACGAAACGACGCCCCAGGGTGCGCTCCACCAGGCGCGGATTTTCGTCGTGCCTTCTTCCTGATCGATCAGCACCAGCTCGGTCGAGCCGCCGCCGATGTCGAAGATCAGCGCAGGGCCGTCCCCGGGCTCGAGCAGCTTGTGGCAGCCGAGGACCGCGAGCCGTGCTTCCTCTGCAGGTTCGATGATGTCGAGGACGATCCCGGTCTCGTCACGGACGCGGTCTACGAACTTGAGTCCATTCTTCGCCCTCCGGCATGCCTCCGTCGCCACTGAACGCGCAAGAGAGACGTTGCGGCGTCTTAGCTTGTCCGCGCAGACCGAAAGGGCGCCCACCGCGCGGTCCATTGCTTTGTCCGATAGTTCCCCGGTGCGAGACACGCCTTCGCCGAGACGAACGATGCGCGAGAATGCATCGATGACGGTAAAACCGCCTTCGTTCGGACGCGCGATGAGCAGCCGGCAATTGTTTGTTCCAAGATCGATCGCGCCATAGGTTCGGCGATGCGGACCGCGCCTTTCTGGCGAGCCCTGATCCGACGGCCCGTCCTGCGGCCGAAAGGCTTGCCGCGGGACCGGCGCACTGGCGACACCTTGCGCCATTGTAACGCCCGTTTCTTGCTGCACCGCCCGCAACAGGCGGCTGACTTGGCTTTGTTTTAATCACAATTTGATGGGTTTGGGCAAGGTCACGCCCATCCCGGCGCACCCAGGGGCGGCCCACGCACTCCCGCAATAAGACATTTTTAGCTTCCTGGCCGCTACCGAGTCGGCTGTGGGAAGGGCCTTGAGTCGGCTAGGACTGTTGATGATCGCGGCAGCCGATCTGTCGGCATGTGGCCCGGCGCGATCAGATGATGGTCACTCTTCGCTAACGGTGAAGCTTCCACCCCCGCGTCCGAACGCGCCCGCGCCCGCATTTTCATTCAAGGCAAGCGAGACGGCGCCGCCGCAGAGACCGGCGGCTTAGAACGCCTCCGCCGGAATCTTCATCACAGTGTCAGCGCCTGCTTCGACCCTTCGGCGAAGCGCGATCGAAAGCGGCAGTTCGCGTGCGGCATAGAAGCGCGCAGTTGCAAGCTTGGCCTCGTGGAACTGCCGGTCCTCGGCGCCATCCGCAATCGCCTTCGCTGAGGCGAGCGCCATCTTGAGCCACATCCAGCCGAGCGCGACGACACCCATCAGCTCCATGTACGGATAAGCGCCGGCCCCCGCATTGTTGGGATCCGCCATGCCGTTTTGCGCAAGCCACATGGTCGCCGCCTGAAGGTCCTGGAGGGCAGGCTCGAGCGCCGCGGCGACACCCGCTGGATCGCCGTTTGATTTGGAGTCGGCGATCTCGTGGCCGACGCGCTCGATAAAGGTGCGGACCGCACGCCCCCCGTCCTTCGGCAGCTTCCGCCCGACGAGGTCCATCGCCTGGATGCCGTTGGTGCCCTCGTAGATCTGGGTAATGCGCGCGTCGCGGACGAACTGCTCCATGCCGTGCTCGCGGATGTAGCCGTGGCCGCCGAGAACCTGCTGCGCATAGACTGCCGCCTGGAAGCCCTTGTCGGTCAGATATCCCTTGATGACCGGGGTGATGAGGCCAAGCAGGTCGTCGGCCAGGATACGCTCTTGCTCGTCCGGAGAGCGGCGCATCAGGTCGACCTGGAGTGCGCCCCACAATACCAGCGCCCGCCCCGCCTCATTCCACGCGCGCGCCTCCATCAACATTCGGCGCACATCGGGGTGGACGATAATCGAGTCGGCCTTGGCGCCTTCCTCGCGTTCGTCGGGCCTGAGCGCTCGACCCTGACTCCGTTCCCGAGCGTAATTCGCGGCGTTCTGGTAGGCGACCTCCCCCTGCGCGATACCTTGCAGGCCGACTCCGAGCCGCGCCGCGTTCATCATGATGAACATCGCTTGCAAGCCCTTCTCCGGCTCGCCCACAAGCCAGCCCTTCGCGCCATCATAGTTCATGACGCAGGTCGCATTGCCGTGGATGCCCATCTTCTTTTCGAGCGCGCCGCAGGAGACGGGATTGCGCTCGCCAAGCGAGCCATCGTCGTTGACCAGGAACTTGGGGACGACGAACAGGGAAATGCCCTTCACATTGTCGGGAGCGCCCGCGCGCTTGGCGAGGACCAGGTGGATGATGTTGTCCGACAGGTCATGCTCGCCAGATGAAATGAATATCTTGGTTCCAGTGATCGAATAGCTGCCGTCGTCATTGGGCTCGGCGCGAGTCTTCAAAAGACCAAGATCGGTTCCGCAATGCGGCTCGGTGAGGTTCATCGTGCCCGTCCATCGGCCGGTGATCATGGTCGGCACGTACTTCTGCTTGAGCTCGTCACTGCCCTTCACCAGCAGCGAGGCAATCGCACCCGCAGTGAGGCCCTGGTACATCTCAAAACTGTGATTGGCCGAAAGGATGTACTCGGTGACCGCGGTGCCGACGACCTGCGGTAATCCCTGGCCGCCATATTCCTCGGGGCCTGTCAGCGTCGGCCATCCTGCCTCGACGAACTGCTGATAAGCCTCCTTGAAGCCAGGAGGCGTGATGACCGAGCCATCGTCATTGCGCTTGCAACCGACTTCATCGCCGACGCGGTTCAGCGGCTGAAGGACTTCGGCAGCAAAGCGGCCGGCTTCCTCGAGGATCGCCTCAACCAAGTCCGGAGTTGCGTTGGAAAAACCCGGCAGATTCGAATAGCGGCCGATGTCGAGAACGCTTTCGAGAATGAACCGAGTATCCCGTACCGGCGCGGTGTAAGTGGGCATTCGAACTTACTCCTTTGTCAGTAAGAGTCCTATTGCGCCGCTCGCCAATCGTCCAGCAGCAGTTAATGTCGGCTCCGCAACATTGGCTGACATGAAGAAACTGGCTCTGATCCTTGCCTTGGTCTCGGCAAGCCCCGCAGCCGCGGCTCCAAAGACCGAAACCGCTGTCCTCGCCGGCGGCTGTTTTTGGGGAATGGAGTGGGTTTTCGAGCACGTGCGGGGAATATCGAGCGTCGTTTCAGGCTATGCCGGCGGCGATCCGAAAGACGCCAATTACGAGAAAGTCAGCTCGGAAGGTACCGACCATGCCGAGGCAGTGAAGATCACCTACGATCCTTCGCAGCTGAGCTACGCCCAGCTGCTGCAGATCTATTTCACCGTCGCGCACGATCCAACTGAGATCGATCGCCAGGGGCCGGACGTCGGGCATAGCTATCGCTCGGCGATCTTCCCGCAGAATCAGGAGCAGTCGAGGTTCGCCAAGGCATTCATCGCGCGCCTCAACGCGGCCCATGTCTTCAAGGCGCCGATTGCGACAAGGATCGAGAGCGGAGGCTTCTACCCAGCGGAAGCCTATCACCAGGGGTTCGCACAAAAGCACCCTTATTTCCCCTACATCCTCATCAACGACCGCCCGAAAGTCGCCGCGCTGCACGAGAAATTCCCCACGCTTTACAAAGGTTAATCGGCAAGCCGAGCTGCTAAGCGGTTAAAATTTCACGCTTTATTCATGCCAGGGGCGACAAGGCGCCACCCTCGCCCTATATGACGGGCGCGTGACAGGGGGTATGGGGCTCGAGACCGGCATGTTGACGACCAATCCGTTCGACGACGACAAGCTGCGCGAGGAATGCGGCATTTTCGGCATTTGGGGTGCCGACAATGCAGCGAGCTTCGTCGCGCTCGGGCTGCATGCGCTGCAGCACCGCGGTCAGGAAGCCGCGGGCATCACCACGTTCGATGGTAAGCATTTCCATTCCCATCGGGCGATGGGGCATGTCGCCGGCAATTTCGACCGTGACGACATCATCCGGAAGCTCGCGGGCCGCTCCGGAATCGGACATGTCCGCTATTCTACAACTGGCGAGACCGCGCTGCGCAACGTCCAGCCTTTGTTCGCCGAGCTCGCAGAGGGCGGGTTCGCGGTGGCGCATAATGGCAATCTGTCGAACGCCATGAAGCTCAGGCGGACGCTGAATCGCAGGGGCTCGATCTTCCAGTCGACCAGCGACACAGAGGTGATCATCCATCTCGTCGCGACTTCCGACCGCAGCAACATGCTGGACCGGCTGACCGACGCGCTGAAGCAGGTCGAGGGCGCCTATTCGCTCATCGTCCTGACCGAGGAAGGATTGATCGCCTGCCGCGATCCCCTCGGCATCCGTCCCCTCGTCATGGGAAAGCTCGGCGAAGCGACGATTTTCGCATCAGAGACTGTCGCGCTCGACGTGATCGGAGCAAGTTTCCTGCGCGATGTTGAGCCAGGCGAGCTGATTATCGTCAACGATAGCGGCATCCGCTCGTTCAGCCCGTTCGAGAAAGTCGCGCCGCGGCCCTGCATCTTCGAGCATGTCTATTTTTCCCGTCCCGACTCCATCGCGGAGGGGATGTCGGTCTATGAGGTAAGGAAGAACATTGGCGCCGAGCTCGCGCGAGAGGCGCCGGTCGAGGCGGATTATGTCGTGCCCGTACCCGACAGCGGCGTTCCAGCAGCGATTGGCTACGCCCAGGCGAGCCAAATCCCGTTCGAGCTCGGCATTATCCGTTCGCATTACGTCGGCCGCACCTTCATCCAGCCGAGCCAGGACGGCCGGCTGCAGGGCGTCAAGCTCAAGCACAACGCAAACTCCGCACTGATCGATGGCAAGAGCATCGTGCTGATCGACGATTCCATCGTGCGCGGAACGACCAGCGTGAAGCTCGTGCAGATGATGCGCGATGCCGGTGCACGCGAGGTCCACATGCGCATTGCCTCACCGCCGACGCGGCACAGTTGCTTCTATGGAGTCGACACGCCCGAGCGCGCCAAGCTGCTCGCGGCGCAGATGAACGTCGATCAAATGCGCGATTACATCAACGCGGACAGCCTCGCGTTCATTTCGATCGAGGGTCTGTACCGGGCGCTTGGGCAGGAGCGCGATGCCGCTTGGCCTCAGCGCTGCGACGCCTGTTTTACCGGCGTTTATCCCACGACTCTGACGGATGTGGCTGAAAATGATGGCGGCGCAGCGCTGTCGCTTGTTGCGAGCCGATAAGTTATCGCGCCGCCGCGGCGTTGCGGCGCGGCAATGTCGCGTTTTCCAATGGCTCGAACCAGCGGCGATCATCGAACGATGTCGCCAGCACGAAAGCCGCTGCAGTCAGTGCCCATGAAACCACGGTTTCCTGCCAGTGCATCGCGGTCATGTCGCGGGTTGCAAGCATCGGGCCCCAGACAAGAATCGTGATCAGCAAGATCTGCAATCCTGCGAGCGCGGTTCCGAGACGCGCTGCAAATCCACTGACGAGCATGAGACCGGTCGCGAGATAGACGCAGCCCGTTAAATAGGCCCAGAACACCGGTACCTGCAGCCAGGCAGGTACGAGCGGAGCGGTAAGGTTTAGGTAGGCGAAGTGGGAGAAGCCAAAGGCGATTAGCGCCAGGCCATAAAGCAAATATGCGATCCGGAGCCCCGCTGCTCCTGAAAGGACCCTCTGAACTTTTGCGCCCTCGCACCAAAGGACCAAGGCTGCACTGATGAGCACCAGGTTTTCGCCAGTTGTTTGATAGGAAACCTCGACCAGCGGTGCGCGAATGATGAACGGAACTTTGAACAGGACCGTCCAGACGACGAGATAAAGAAGCAAAGCAAGTGCAACCCAGGTCGCAGTTCGTCTCGCCAGCAAACCAAGTCCGCAGGCCAGGGAAACAGTCGTGCAAAGATAGGCGAGCGATTGCCGGTCAGGCAGCGTCTTTGGGACACCTGCCCAAATCGGCGCGAAGCCGCCACTCACCAATCCAATGATTCCGATCGAAATCATCGTCAGTGCAAAGACAATGCGACTCGCCGACCTTAATTGCATCGCCGCTCCCACTCTCCCCTTCGCGGGAATGGAATGATAGGGCGCCGCGGATGATGAAGGACAAATCTCTCACCGGCAAGCTGGCGCTCGTGACCGGAGCGTCGCGCGGGATCGGCGCGGCAACGGCCGAAGCGCTCGCGGCAGCTGGCACGCATGTGATCCTTGTCGCGCGCACGGCTCCCGCGCTCGAAGAAATCGAAGAGCGCATTCACCAGGCGGGCGGCTCGGCAACCATCGCGCCGCTGGATCTCACCGACGGAGAGAATATCGGAAAGCTCGCAGCGGCGGTAGCCGAGCGGTGGCAGAAGCTCGACCTCCTCGTTCTCAATGCGGCAATGCTCGGCTCTCTGACTCCCGTGCAGGACATCGATCCCAAGGAATATTCGCGGCTCTTGAGCCTCAATCTCCTCGCCAATCAGGCGTTGATCGCGGCGTTCGACCCGCTGCTCAAACGCGCCGAGAGCGCCGATATCGTTGCGCTGACCTCCTCGGTCGGAAGCGAGCCGCGTGCTTTCTGGGGTGCTTATGGCTCGTCCAAGGCGGCGCTCGAGACGCTGCTCGGCGCCTATGCTGACGAGACTGCTTACACCGGCCGCATACGCGTCCACATTATCGACCCAGGTGCAACCCGTACGCGAATGCGCGCGCTCGCTTTCCCCGGCGAAGAGCCGGAGAGCGTCAAGGCGCCTGAGGTTGTTGCAAAGGCGATCGCGGAGCGGCTCGCTGCGAACGCGCCCACCGGTGAGAAAATCCGCGTCGAAGCCTGAATTTGCATGGCCCTCGATAGGGGCGTACGATTATCTACGGGAGCCGGGGCAAGCTCCCTTAATGGAAGGCTCGCTCTAGCAACGGGGCGGGCCTTCTCGATTCAGAGGCTCCAAATTGGACTGGACCCGGCAAATCGGCAGCATCAGTGGGCCGGATCGCACTGTAATTTTTCTGTCAACTAGCCGTTGCCGAAAGTAAGGTTAATGATTATTGAATGCGGACGGCTTTTGACAAGGCCGGGATGCGGCGGGAGCCTTGCCATGCTTTCCAGCAGGTTTGGGTAATGCGGCCAGGGGTTTTTTCTGAGTAATTCGTGACTTGCGTATTGCTCGGTGCAAAGTTGCCCCTGTGCCGAGCACGGGTGAGCCCTGCTAAGCTTGTAGGCCGGCAGAGCTCACCCGACCCTTTCCTGACCAAACGACTCGTTCGTCCGGCGGGCCCGCCTTCTTGGTAAACACAATCTCAAGCAAAAGGTGCGATTGCCGCGTCACTTCTTGTGGCAATGGGAAAGCTTGTGTCGTTCGAGTGGACCGGAACGAACCGCATTGAGAGCGGCTTCAGCGCAAAGGCGGGGGAACAACGCGCAATCCTGGTGATTGCTGCGCTGGTTCTGACTGCAGCGGTGATCGCGCTTCCCGCAGCGCTGGGTCCAGTGCGGCTCAACGACAGCTTCTGGATCGACCTGGTCTGGCTCGATCAGTTCGCGCACGAGCTCGGAAGCGGAATGATTTACCCGCGCTGGCTGCCTCTTTCGCACGACGGGCTGGGTTCGCCGGTCTTCTATTATTACCCACCGGTCGCCTTCTATGCGGCTGCGCCGTTCGCCTTGATGGGCCTGGGCACTTACTCCGCACTCGTCGCCGCATTCGTCAGCGCAACCCTGCTTTCCGGGGCCGGAGTCTATCTATGGCTGAAGGATCAGTCGCGCGCGCCGCTCGTCGGTGCCCTCCTCTTCATGCTTGCGCCTTATCAGCTGTTCAATTTCTATCAGCGCGGCGCGATAGCCGAGTTCTTTGCGACAGCAGTCCTACCGTTCGTCCTCTGGGGAATGAAGCGGATGATTGACGGGAAACCCCGATCCTTCGCGCTCACCGCGCTTGCCTATGGCACACTGGTGATGAGCCACCTGCCGCTGGCATTTCTCGGATCACTCTTCCTGTTCTGGCCCTATGCGCTGGTCAGCGCGCGGGCATCGCGGCCGCTCTTGCTGAGGATCGCCGGAGCATTGGCGCTCGGCGTCGCGCTTTCGGCGGTCTATCTCGTTCCAGCGATCGCTCTCGAACCATATCGAAGCGCGGCCGACCTCTGGACCTTGCCTTACCTTCAGCCGGCGAGCTGGAGCCTGTGGCGCGCCAGCGCTTGGTCCGACCAGACCTTCCGCGCGGTGTTTCTGGTCGGCGCTGCCCTTGCGATCCCCGCAGTCGGACTTGTGGCGCGAGCGCGGTCGCCATGGGCCGTGTGGACGGTGGTTTGCCTTGCCGTTTCGGTGGGCGCGATACCGTTGCTGTGGTCGCTTCCTGTCCTCCGCTGGGTGCAATTCCCGTTCCGCCTGCTGCCCGTCGCCGAGTTGACGCTGGTGACGGCGCTGATGCTTGCTCCGAAACAGCGCGTGCCGTGGCTGATCCTCTGGACGTCGTTCCTGCTCATGGCTGCCTTCATCGTCGCGGCAAAGCCGGAGAGCGCAACCTTCGGCGACAGCGTCATGCGTCAATATCATCCGGATGTTCCGGAAAATCTTCCGCCGGGGAAGCGCCCATACAGCTGGCCTTCCAGGTGGGCGCTCAAGGTAGCCCTCGCGCACCGCCAGCCCCAGTTCCACGGAGGCGTCACGATCGAGCCGGTGTTCTATTTCCCGGCCTGGGAGGTGCGTTGCGCCGGCCGCCAAGTTCCGACTTTTCCCGATTCACAAACGCAGCTGCTGTCCCATGAGGGACGGGGATGCAGCCGGAGCCTGGTCCGGACCGGGGCGGAGAAGATTGGCGCTTTGATCAGCTTTCTCGCGCTGCTGCTCTTGCTTAGCCTGTGGTCTTCACCATCGATACTTGCGCGACGTCGATCGCACCGCCGCGAAAGCCGCCTTCGCAGTACATGAGGTAATAGCGCCAGAGGCTGTGGAAGGCCTCGCCGAAGCCGGAAAGCGCGCCGCCCGCAACCGCCTGGTCGTAACGCTGCCGCCAGCGCTTCAAGGTTTCAGCATAGTCTCCTCCGAAACCCTGGCGATCCTGCCAGCTCAGACCGCGCTCGTGCGCGAGCGCTTCGAACTGCGGCTCATCGAGCAGCAGGCCTCCCGGAAAGATGTACGTCTGGATGAAGTCGGCATTGTGCGCATATCGCTCGAAGATCCTGTGGTCGATCGAGATGTACTGAAGCGCTGCTCGGCCGCCCATCTTGAGGTTGCGCGCGATGCTGTCGAGGTACGCGCCCCACCATCGCCGGCCGACCGCCTCGACCATTTCGACAGATGCAACTGCATCGAACTGCTCGACGGTGTTGCGATAGTCCTGAAGCCTGATTTCGATCCGATCGCCGAGCTCGGAGTCAGCGATCTTCCGTTCGATCCACGCCTTTTGCTCGCTCGACAGAGTGAGCCCGACAACGGAAACGCCCCGCTTTGCGGCCTCGATGGCGAGCGTGCCCCAGCCGCAGCCGATTTCCAGCAGGCTCTGGCCGGGACTGAGATGCAGTCGATCGAGAAGCCCATGCACCTTGCGCAATTGTGCCTGTTCCAGGCTGTCGTTCGCGGAGACAAAGCGGGCCGAACTATAGGTCATGGTCTCGTCGAGCCAGGCGGAATAGAAGTCGTTGCCCAGGTCATAATGGGCGGCGATATTCGCCTTTGCCTTGGCTGGGCGGTTGTCGCGCAAGCGATGGGCGAGCGAATTGATCCAGCGGAACGGTCCCTTGGCGCGGCCGACATTGTCGAGCTGGACGGCGTTTGCCGAGAAAAGCTCGAAGACGGCCACCGGGTCGGGGCTCGACCATTCGCCCAACGTCCACGCCTTGTACCAGCCGACCGATCCCGATGTCGCAAGCCTGACGAGCGCGCGCCAGCTTGCCAAACGGACGACAGCCGTCGGGCCCTTGAATTGAAACCCAAGGCGACGCCTCAAGCCATCCGGCAGCGTGGTTTCGATCCCGCCGCACGCAAGCCGGCGGTCGATCTCGTCGAGCAGCTTTTCGAACGCCGGAGCCGCAAGCCGTGCGACAAATCCACCGCCGGTTGCGAAACCGCGGTCGGCGCGCAGGAGATGTTCGCCGCGCGTGCTCATATCGCCGCAGTTATGAATTCGTGAGGCCGTTGTCGAGCATTCGGAAGATTAACAACTGCCTTCGCCAGTCGGAATGATGCTTTCACGGGCGAGACGCGATCGCCGCCCCTCACCGTAGCGGGCATCGCCGATCGACACACGGATCGAGCAGCGATCGCGCCTGATGTCGGCCTGTGGCAGGATCGACCACTTCAGGAACTTCTGGAGGCGCGGATCGCGTCGGATGGCATCCTGCACGGCCGGGTCACCCATGTTCGATGGAGTGCATGAGCCGAGGGGCTGAAAACCGCTCCCCAGCGGATCATAGGTTGCGCGGCAGTAACTGGCGCCCTCCTGCCAGACCATGTCGCGTTTCCAGAACAGCACCGGCGGCGGCGATGCGAAGATGCGCTGCGCATTTGCAGATGTTCGGCGAACGTCGGCCAACGCCGACTGGCTGATAAGCAGGTTTACGCCGATGTAGACGAGAAGGATCGCGATCGCCGCCCGCGGAATCTGCCTCCAATCCTTGCCCTGCTGCTCGCGCCGCTTGGAGATGCCGATGGCGAGCGCCAGCAGGAGCCAGACCCAGACGTCGATGATGAACAGCGCGTCAGCGTGATACCAGGCGCTGGAGAGCGGCGAGAACAGCTGGATCGAATAGGTCGTCAAGAGGTCGAGGAACGGATGGGTCAGCGTTCCAAGGTACGACAAAGCGAGGAGCCAGCCCAAGCGCATCGGCAGCCCGCTCTTGAAGTCGGCGCCTCGCCTCGCTTGCCAGCGGTCCAGAAGCCACAGCAGCCCGGC